>CAZKRK010000005.1:0-57831 GCA_964555035.1 uncultured Victivallales bacterium
CGTCGGACCCCAACCACGAGCTGGCCAGGCGGCTGTTCGGGGAATCGGGATACAGCGGTATGGTCGGCTTCGTCATCGCCGGCGGAGCCGAAGCAAAGCAGACCTTTGCCAACGCGCTCAAAATGGTCAAGCGGTGGATCTCACTGGGCGACCTCTATTCGCTGGTCTACGTGCGCTGCCCCGAAGAGCGCAAAGGCGTGCCGGAAGGCTATATCCGCGTCTCCGTTGGCCTCGAAGACGCCGACGATATCATCGCCGACCTGGACCAGGCCTTGAACAAGGCCTTGAACGAGGCACATGCGGAGAGCGGCACGGCGAGTGCAATGGTTAAGGATTAACATGATGAAACTCGGATCCAACATAACTGAGTCCTGCGCGGCAAGACCGGCCGTGTGGCACCCGTCTTCGCTTCGCAAGCTCAGCTACGCCGAGGCAAGTGGTTCTAGCTCTCTCTGCTCAGGCTCCCCATTCGTATTCCGTAGTCGTCGCCGTTGTCGTCCACCGATCGGATTACGACTACGGCGACGACTACGGATCACGATCGGGAACCACTCTGCACCCCGCCCACCGCACTCCAAATCTCTTACATCGCGTATCTCGCATCCCATACTCACCCCCAACCCCAAATGGAGGTCCATGCCTATGAACGTATGAAGCCGCGACTTGTCCCGGCGTCTTGTCCGCCGTAGCCCGGCTTGTCCTTCGTAGCTCGAAGAGCGGAGTAGGAAGGGCGAAGGCGGAAGTTCCCGCCGCAGGCGGGGACGAAGACGGACATGTCACGCCGTAGCTGAGCTTGCGAAGCGAAGACGGATGACGGTCCGCTCGCGTGGGCGAGCTGTATTGCAGGAAATGAAACAGACAGAAACACAAGTAAAGATTGGAGACGGGAAAATGAAGACGATCACATTAGTTTTAGCAATGGCGGCGATGGTTGTGGTGCTGGTGATGCCCGCCGAAGCCGGAACGTTTCTGATCGACTGCGGCAACACCGCAGCGACTGGTTGGGATTCGTTCAACTCGAGCGTTGGGGATACAGCCATCACGGACACGAACGGCGTCGACAACGACGTGACATTGTCGATTGGCGCTATCGGTGGGAATGGCAATGTCCCAGGTGTTGCCGGTGGCACCGCTGTCGACGGCATAAGTGTGCCTTCCCAGGCATGGGATGATTACATTTGGGGTCCTGGAAATGGTTCAGAAATCCTCTTCGAGTTCAAGAACCTGGATGCAGGGGACTACAACGTCTCTATATTCCTGGGCCGAAACAACACGCAGCATGGACGGGTCTGGGTCGGCACGATCGGTGACGATCCCGGCGCTGGGGGCTCCGGGGATACCGGCGACTTCGGCTTCGGAAGTCAGACGATCGCATTAACGGTAAGCGCCGGACAAAGTCTGTTCTACGTCCATGAGGAAGATAACACCGGCGGCACCAGCGGGATCATCGTGCGGCAGACCGCCGCGGCGCCTGTCCCCACTCCCGGCACGTTGATCTATGGGAAGTGATCGGAATGCGGAAATCGGAACGCCGAATGCCGAATGCGACCACGCCATTGGCGTGGCAAGCCTCGCGCTCGCCGCGCTGCAGGCGCGGTCGCAGGTGAACGAAGTTGGGTGAGGCGGGCGACGCGCCCACTCACCCGCAACGTTCGCCGCCACCGACACCCGTGTTTGTCCTTCAGGCTTCGCCTCGGCACGCGAGGTCGGTGGGCGGTGTGGGCCCGAATGGCGCTTAGATAAGGCGGTTTGGGACGAACTGGTGGGACTAGGGAAGACGAAGTAGAAAGATCAAGTAGAAAGACAAAGTAGGGAGCTTCTTTCCTCAATCTTTCTACCTAATCTATCTACTTAATCTCCCCCTGCCAACGGCGCGTGAATGCCAAATAGATCGCGAAGTTTCGGACTCGGAGACTGATCACACATGAGCCGAACGCGCTTTCTTGCCATCTTGGTCTTGCCGGTCGCCTGTCTGCTCGCAGCGGGTAGGGCCGGGGCGGACAGCGTGGTCGTGTTTAACGAGATCATGTACCACCCGGCGACGAACGAGGCGGGCCTTGAGTATGTCGAGCTCTACAATCAGTTCTGCTACGACATGGATATCTCCGGCTGGCGGATCCGGGGTGGCATCGAATACGATTTCGCACAAGACACCATCATCCCTGCCGAAAGTTGCCTGGTCGTGGCTGCATCTCCAACAGCGCTCGGGGCCGCAACAGGCTACACCAATGCTCACGGTCCGTTTACGGGCCGCCTGGGCAACAACGGCGAGGAACTGCGGCTGCGCAACAACAGCGGCAGGCTCATGGACGCGGTGACATACGGCGACGGGGAGGAATGGCCCGCCGCACCGGACGGGTCGGGAGTCTCTCTTGTCAAGATTGATGTCGGGAGTGCGAGAGAACCGCCGGAGAACTGGAGCTGGAGCGCACAAGTGGGCGGTTCACCGGGCACCACGAACCGTGTCCACGCGGCGAACGGCTTGGCCTTCAACGAAGTAGCTTCCGCGGCTGCCTCAAACGTCTGGGTGGAACTGGTCAACGGCAGCACCGGCAGCATCGACTTGACCGGCTATGTGCTGACCCGCGCCGGTACCGGCGCGGGCACATACGTCTTTCCATCCCGCTCCATCGAGGCCGGCGGACACGTCGTCGTTGACGAATCGGCGCTCGGCTTTCGCGCGGACGACGAGGACAAGCTGTTCCTGTACACGGCCGACACCAACACGGTGGTTGATGCCGTGGTGGTCAAGATGTCGCACCGCGGCAGGTATCCGGAAGGGACGGGCAGATGGCTTCGTCCGGACATGGTAACGACCGGCGCGGCGAACAGCTTTGCCTTCAACACAAACATTGTCATCAACGAAATTATGTATCATCACCAGCCCCGGTTGGATCCGTACCGGGAATCGTCGGAAGAATGGGTCGAGCTCTATAACCGCGGCAGCACCAACGTCGATCTGACGGGGTGGAAACTGGAAGCGGGCATCGACTATACCTTCGGACCCGGCACGGCGATTGCGGCCGGCCAATACCTGGTTGTGGCCAGGGACCCGGTTGCGCTGGCCTCGAACCATCCCTCAATTGATATCGTCGGGCCGTATGCGCGCAGCCTGTCGAACAAGGGCGAGTCGATCCGTCTGACGGATTCCAGTGGAAACCCGGCGGATGAAGTCCGCTACTATGACGGTGGACGCTGGCCGGAGTTTGCCGACGGCCGCGGCTCCAGCCTGGAGCTGCGAGATCCCGATGCCGACAATTCAGTTGCTGAAGCCTGGGCGCCGAGCGATGAGAGCGGTAAGTCAACCTGGCGGACCTATGCGTACACGAACACGGCCGCCGCAAGCGCTGTCGGGCCTGACGGCCAGTGGCACGAGACCGTGCTCGGCCTGCTTTCGGCGGGCGAAATCCTGCTGGATGACATCAGCGTGATCGAAGACCCCGGCGGGGGCGCCGTGGAGTTCGTTCAGAACGGATCGTTCCAGGCCGATACGGTTGGAACGATGCCCGACAAGTGGCGCATCATCGGGACTCATCGTCACAGCGAAGTGATTGTCGATCCCGATAACGGCGCGAACAAAGTCCTGCGACTCGTTGCCACCGGCCCCACCGAAACGATGCACAATCATGCGGAGACGACACACGCCGGCGGCGAGACGGTGGTTGACGGCAGGGACTACGCGATATCATTCAAGGCAAAATGGATCACGGGCTCACGCCAGTTGCACACGCGCCTGTATTTCAACCGCTGCGCCCAGGTCACGGTCCTTGACGCGCCCCTGACCATCGGCACGCCGGGCGCCGTGAACAGGTCGTACGCCACAAATATCGGACCCACCTACGCGGAGTTCATTCACGGCCCGGCCGTTCCGGCTGTGTCCGCGCCGGTAACCGTCTCGGTCACGGCACGGGATCCTGATGGCGTTTCCGCCATGACGAACTGGTACTGCGTGAATGAAGGTACGTGGGTTGCCTCGGCCATGACAGACCAGGGCAACGGCCGTTACACCGCGACGATTCCGGGTCAGGCGGCCTCGGCGATCGTCCAATTCTATGTGGAAGGGCGCGATTCACTTGGGGCCGTCTCTACCTTCCCCGCTGCCGGCATTGATTCGCACGCCCTCTATCGGCACGACGATGGCGAGGCCGCGGTCAATGGTCTGCACAACTTCCGGGTGATCATGAAGGACTCCGATCAGACCTGGCTGCATGAACACATAAACGTGATGAGCGACGACAGGCTCGGCTCCACGGTGATCTACAATGAGGAGGACATCTACTACAACACGGGTGCGCGTCTTAAAGGCGGCGAGCGCGGCCGGTGGAACGCCCCCACGGCGGGCTACCTCATCGGGTTCAACGCTGACCGGCCTTTTCTCGGCGTGCATGAGACCGTGCGTGCCGAGCGTTCCGAGCCGGTGTCGAAGCGTCGACGCGAGATCCTGCTCAAGCTCGTCATGAATCATGCCGGCGGTTCACTCAGCAGGTACAGTGATCTCGTGAAGTTCATGGCACCCAATCCTTCGTACAACAGCGTCGCCGAGCTGCGGCTGGCCTCTTTCGGGGATGAATTCCTCGACAATCAGTTCGACAACGGCGCGGACGGAGGACTTTTCAAGGCAGAGCTCATCTACTATCCGAGAAACACGGATGACGGCTCACCGGAGGGCAACAAACTGCCCACCGGCGACGGCGTGGTCGGTACCACCATACGCGACGTGGGCGATGACACGGAAGACTATCGCTGGAGCTACCTCCTCTCGAACAACAGAGTTCGGGACGACTACACGGACCTGATCCCTTTCTGCAAGGTGTTCGGCCAGGGGAACCCGTCGTTTATCGAACAGGTCGGCGATGTGGCCGACGTCGACCAGTGGCTCCGATGGATTGCCGCCATCGTGACCGATGGTGTGGGAGACAACTACGTCACCTGGGGCGGGCAGGGCCACAACATCATCCTGTACGTGCGCCCCGAGGACGGGCGGACGCTGCTTTTCCCGGCGGACCTGGACTACGACTGGCAATGGAACCGGGCGCTGGTCCCGGGGCTGGCCCCTCTCAGCAAACTCTTTGCGGACCCCGACAATGAACGGCGTTATTACGGGCATGTGCGGGACATCATCACCCACGGATACAACGCGACCTACATGGCGCGCTGGACAGGACAATTCGCCACGCTGGACCCGGCCGCGTCCTGGAGCAGCTACCTGACACATATCGAGAATCGGAGCAATTATCTGCTGGGCGAGCTTGCCGGTAGAACGGCGCCCGAGTACCCGTTCCAAGTCACGACCCTTGGCGGCGCCGTGGCGAGCGATGTCGTCACCGTCGACGGTGACGGCTGGATCGATCTCCACGAAATCTATGTCGAGGGCATGGATGAACCGCTGGAACTCACATGGACAAGTTCCGGATCGGGAACCGGAAAGCGTTTCTTCTGGCAGGCCAACGTGCCGTTGGAGCCGGGCCCGAATGACCTGGTGTTCATAGCCTATGACTACCAGGGCAATATTCTCGGATCGGACTCCGTGACATTCAACAGCACGGTTGCCGAGCGGCCGTTGCGTGAAAGCCTGAAAGTGACCGAGCTGATGTATGATCCGCGACTGGGATCGGATTATGAGTTCATCGAGCTGTATAACGCGGGCACGAGCACGCTGGATCTTGCCCACGTCCAGATTACGGATGGCGTGACCTTTGACTTCGGCACGAGCCCTGTAAGCAACCTGGCTGCAGGCGCGTACGCAGTCATTGTGCGCGATCTTGCGGCATTCAGTGCGCTGTATGAGACGAACGGCATCGAGATTGCCGGTGAATACGAAGGCAAGCTCGACAATGGCGGCGAGGGCGTGTGCATCCAGGGGCAGTGGAACGCGCTCGTGCTCGATTTCGAGTACAACGATGCGCGCGGCTGGCCACTGGCGGCGGACGGGGCGGGACATTCGCTGGTGCCTTCCGTGCTGAACGGCCAGGAGACCGGCGTTCTGGACTACGGCGGCAACTGGCGCGCGAGCGCGTACATCGACGGATCACCGGGCCGGGCCGATCCGACCCCGGTGGTCGACGTGCTGATCAACGAGCTTGCCGCGCATACCGATACCGGGTTGCCGCCGCCGGACGATTCGGATGACTGGATTGAGGTGTACTCGGTGTCGAACCTGACACTAAGCGCCTGGTACCTGAGCGATGACCCCGCCGACTTGAAGCAGTGGCAGATTCCGCCCGGCAGCGTCATCACGGCGGGCGATTGGCTCACGTTCTACGAGAGTACGGGATTCCACAGCAACCGGGTTGATGGATTCGGCCTGAACAAGGCGGGTGAGCAGCTCTTCCTGTCCTACCTGCCCGGCACTGATGAGGATCGCGTAGCGGATTGCCTGAGCTTCGAGGGTCAGGAGAACGGCACGTCGTGGGGTCGCTACCCCGACGGGGCCGAGTTCTGGTACGCCATGACGCTGACACCCACCGCATCAAACCGGCTGGCCGCAGTCGAGCCGGTCATCAGACAGATCATGTATCATCCGCCTTCTGTCGGCACCAATGGGGTCAATAACACTGAGCATGAGTACATCGTCATTCACAACGGGGCCACCAGCGATGTCGAGCTGTGGAATGCGGTGGGGCCCTGGCGCATCAATGGCATCGGATACACGCTGCCGGCCTATACCGTCATCGGCGCCGGCGAGACGTTGACCATTGTGCCCTTTGATCCTGCGGATGGCGTGGCCGTCAGCAACTTCCTGGCCACGCACAACCTGCTTGGCACGCTCCCGGTCCTGCTGGGGCCCCACGGCGGGACGCTGGCCAATACTGGTGAGCGTCTCGCACTCGAGCGACCCCAGGCCCCCGACGCAGAGGGTGAAAGCATATCCTGGGCTATCGTCGATGAAGTCATATACTCGGCCACGGCTCCCTGGCCCGATGCCGCGGCCAACGGTGCTGCGATCCACCGGATCGACCTGCGGCATTCGGGCAACGATCCCCTGAACTGGACCGCCCAACCTGCTGCACTCCCCACGCCCAAGATCATGCTCACGTCGCCATGGACAGGGAGCAACATGTCGATACCATTCTCGCACACGGCCACGGCCGTGGTTGACGTGGCCAGGCTGGATGGCGCCCTGCAACACGTGGAGTTCTTTCTCAACGGCACGCAGAGCATAGGCACCGACACGGCGGAGCCCTTCGAGGCGGTGATCGACCACACGCTGGTGTATACCGCGGGCACCTACAGGGTGCACGCCGAGGTCGTGGATGACGGGGGGAGCGCGAGCTCGGTGGCGGCCGTTTTCACGGCCGGTTTCGCCACGCGTGTCGGAATCGCCGCGCCGACCAACGGCACCTCCGTTCTGCCGCCGTTCACCACGAACCTTGTGGCGTGGGTCGACGCCGACCACGTGGTCGGCGCTGTCACGATTACCTTCCTTGACGGAGCCAACATCCTTGGCGTCGACGGCACTCCGCCCTACGAGGTCGAGATCGATCAGACGGACTTCCCGGGACCCGGGACGTACCCGCTCTACGTGGCCCTGGATGATGACTTTGCGTCCAGCACGTCCGAGGTATCCTTTCTTACCATTGAGGCACTGAGGGCGCTGCCGTTTGTGGAGGGCTTCGAGGGCTATGCGCCGGGGATTGGTCTAGACGGACAGGATCCGGACGGTTCTCACCCGTGGGAGGCGACTGGTGTGGTGGTCACGAACAACCCTGTGCGGGCGGGGAGCCGGGCGGCGTCTCTGACGAGTGAGACGGCCGTGGCGACGCAGGCATTCAACGACGGGCAAACCGACGTGTGGACCGATTTGTACATTCGACCGGTCTTCGCCTCCGACGACAATGCGTCCGTAACCAACCTCCCCGCGGGCAGCAGTTTCGCCTTCTATGTCGGTACCAACGGCCAAGTGGTGGCCTATGACGGCACGACCGCCATGCAGCTCGTGCACACCGCTCTGACCGAGGGGCAATGGGTGCGGTTCACGGTGCACAGCGATCACACGACCAAAACGTGGGACCTGTATATGAATGGCAACCAAACACCGATTGCCACGGGGCTTGGCTTCTTTGATTCGACGCCGGCAGCGAGCTACACCGAGTTCGGTATCCGAGGGGCAGGTTCCTCGGACGCACCGGTGGACAGCATCACAATCGATACCAACGCCCCGGCGATGAATGCGGCCAGAATTGGGACGGTGGTGTATGGGAGGTAGAAACATGAAACATGTTTTAAGTCATATCCTCACCCTGACTTGTCTGATCCTTTTATCAGTACCGAGTTTTGCCGGAGACGTTCGCCACCGGTTCCTTGCGCTTGACTGGGACCGCCCCCAGTTGCTGTATGTTGATGAATACAATCCTGAACTGAACAAGATTATCACGCTTCCGACGCGGTCGCGCGACATGCAAGTGATCGAGAAGAACCGACTCCTGCTGTCGATGGACAGTGGGTATCGTGAATACAACATGACCAACTGGACGATTGTCAGGAAGTTCAGTAACCCCCGGTATAAGGGTGTCAACGGGATTCGTCGCCTTGCCGACGGGCGAACCATACTTTCTGTATGGGCAGCAGGAAAGATCACTTTCGCGGTACTTGATGCAGAGAACCGGGAATTGAAAACTGTTGTTGTGAAAGAAGAGGGCGATGGATATCGACGATTCAGGATAAGTCGGAAAGGGAACCTGTTGTTTGGTAATGGCGCGGAAATCGTCGAACTCTCTCTTGCTGATGGCGTAGTCAGGAAGATCAAGGTTCCCGCCTGTTCTCCGGTATGGCAGGTCGCTGAGATGGAGGATGGTTCTTTACTGGCTACCGGAGGCCACAAACCTGTACTGGTGAAACTGGGACCGAAGGGAAAGCAGCTCTACAAATACCCGTCGTCAGCAGCTCCGGCCGAGTGCCGTTTTGCCTACTTTGCGGGCTTTCACGCTATGTCGAAAGGTAATGTTGTAGTCGCCAATCACAGCGGCGTGCCGCAGATTGCAGAATTCTCACCCGACGGAGAACTGGCTTGGTCATGGTTCGATAAAGAAATGGCTGGTTCTATCTTCTCGGTTATCGTTCTGGACGGGCGCGGGAATGATTGAAACAAAGGATATTAACAAGTTGGAGACAGGATTGTGTTGAGAAGCAGAATATTGAAGACGGTATTGTTGACTTGTCTGTGTCTTGTTCCCCTATGGCTCCACACAAGCGGGAACGCTGGCGAACCCGGGCCGGATTTCAAATGGCCGGAAGCGGTTGTGTTCATATCCAAAGATTGTTCACTCCGGTCGAATGGCTTATCTGTCTTCCGGATGGGAAACACCCGGGCCTATACTGAGTTTGATCTGCCGATGCCTTCGAAAATCGGGCGCCAGCTGCATATTATAAAACCGGCCAGGCCCGGTATTGAGCCAAGATTGCTGCTGGACGCGGGGAAAGGTGTGATCGGTTCACCGAGCGGATCGATGGACGGCAAGTTCATCTTCGTATCCATGGCGAAGGAAGGCGAGTCGTTCTACCACATCTACAAGATACCCACAAAGGGCGGTGAACCGACACGAATCACGGACGGACCTTTTCACGATCTTGAGCCGGCAGAATTGCCTGACGGTCGCATCGTGTTCTCGTCCACACGTATTGGAACGTTCGAAGAGTATCACAGTTCACCTGCGCGCGCGTTGTTCGTGATGAATCGTGACGGCTCCGGTATTCACCCTATTACCTTTACCAGCATATTCGATAACGAACCCAAGGTGATGGCGGATGGTAGCATCGTGTTCATCCGCTCCGACAACTTCCTGGAAAGGGCCAAGGTGGAAACACGACTTCATGCCGTCCGTCCCGATGGGACGGGCGGACGTTCCATAGCTTCTGCCGACCGGGGCGCAAGCTACGGGGCCCGGCTTCGAAAGTTCGGATTCGGCAGCCCCGCCCCTTTGCCGGATGGAAGGTTGGCTTTTATCTCGTCACACGGGAACTTGCTGATACAACCCGATGCCCCAAGGGAACAGGCCCACCGGCTGCCCGGGAATCTCCAGGAGCTGGCACCTCTGCCCGACAGCAGGCTGCTCTGCACAATCCATCGCGAAGTTAATAGCGAGGCCCAGGCTGGCTCCGGTCCTTCTGTTGAATTCGTCATCGAATTGGCTGATAGAAAAGTAATCGAGCAAGTCGTGATTGAGAATTACGGCCAGGCGGAAGAAAAAAGAAACTACTATTCCAGGAACTTTTCTGTCGCGGCGTCGACAACAGGTGACAGCAAGGCGTTCACGGAAATCTGCAGAGGTGAACTCAAGCCCTCACTCGGTCCGCAGACATTCAAGATCAAGCCTGTACAGGCGAAGTACATCAGGCTGACGATAGAGTCCGGCTACAGACAGGATTATTACGAACTTGGCGAACTGGAGATCTATGACTCGAAAGGCATAAACATCGCTGCCGCTGCCAACGGTGGAAAGATCCTGAGCTGCACTTCAGCTTACGCGCGGAGAGGCGCATGGGCGCCTGAGCGTATTATCGACGGAGTAAAGAACGGGAAAGCCGGAAGCTGGTGCAGCGAACAGTTCGGCCACAAGAATGCCAGGGGCGGCGGGGGCTACAATACCATCGCCATCCTGGACCCGGACAGGGCGAACCAATTGACGACATTGTTCCAGTCAAGCGGGGGGGCTATTCATTCTCCCGCGTACGTGGGTCGCAGGCCCAGGCAAAAGAAAGCGATCGCGCATGCTGTCGGCACGGAGAAGACACGTGTCGATGAAGCGACTGGGCGTTTTCTTTGCCTGAACACTCGGATCACCCGCAAGACGGCAGCAGATTGGCCCCGGATACGGTCCGTTCGGGTGCTGGGCGGAAAGCCTTCGACTCTCCGGTCAACGAATTTTGAGGCGGTACATGCAGGGCTGGAAGCCATCGAGCTTGGCACTGTCCCCCTGTCACCTGACGGTTCGTTCTTTGTAGAGGTACCGGCAGATACCCCCATTGCTTTCCAGATGCTTGATGGTGAAGGCAGACCTCAACTCAATGAGATGTCCTGGATATTCGTGCGGCCCGGAGAAACCAGGTCTTGCATTGGATGTCATGAGTCCCGCGGAACGGCACCGCCA
The DNA here is from genome assembly GCA_964555035.1 of uncultured Victivallales bacterium. Lineage (GTDB taxonomy): Bacteria > Verrucomicrobiota > Kiritimatiellia > UBA8416 > CAYOBW01 > CAZKRK01. Next base: position 11,088 of record CAZKRK010000005.1, read on the forward strand.
TCCGTCGGTAAAGGCGCGCAGGCCGCCATGGCGCGCCCGGTAAAGCTGGTCGGCCAGGGCAAGCCGATTCGATTTCGCGGACAGAACCCCTGGGTCAACGGACTCATGGACATGCAGTTCGAGCGGATCCGGGAGATCGCATCCATCGGCCAACGCGGATTCATGGAAGACCCAGGCGTAACCGGTGCTGCCGAATGGAAAGCCGTCGAGTCCTGGCTGACAAACAAGGATGCCGATCTCAGGATTTCCGCCTGTCAACGCCTGCTTGGTACAAACGACAGCCGTTACTCGAAAGCACTGACAGGCCTTCTCAAGGACCCCAATCGGGAAGTCCGCGTTGCAGCAGCACTCGCCCTCTCCGGGTGTGGGGACCGCACTGCCCTGTCCCACCTGCTGGACGCGCTGGACGACCCGGATCCGGTTGCCGCACAGGCAGCCGCACAGGCGCTGGAGAACCTGACTGCTCACGCGGAGGTATTTGACCCCTTCGGCGATGCAAGACAAAGGCGCTCGCAGGCAGATAAATGGCGTGCCTGGTTCAAGTCATTATCGTGGGAATCGCATGAAGAGGCTCTCATCGCACAGTTGAAGGGAAGCGATCGTGTGTTGAAGCACAAGGCCATTGTCGCGCTCGCCCACATTGGCGGCGACAACGCAAAGAAGGCATTGCGAGAATTACTGATTGAGGAAAGCAAAAAGAACCCCTATGGACAACGCGGCCCGGGTGAGGGGATTACGTTCGCCGCAAATTCACCCCTGAATCCCCGCATCACCCAGGAAGCGGCCCGGAGCCTGGGCTATCTGCGGGACGCAGATGCTGTCCCTGTATTGAAGGAGATCCTGGGTAAGAATCTATCGTCAAGAAAGACTAACCTGTTTCTGGCGGAAGCCTGCGTGGAAGCTCTGACGATCATCGGCGACAAGCAACAGGAAGACTACATGCTGGAAACGTTCGGGCAACTGGAAGAGTTTTATACATACTACAACTGGTACGGTGGCGGCCATCCCTACAATGAAGTCTCCACACTGCATTTCCGGATGCTGGATGTGCTGGACAGAATCGGGTCCGCGAAAGCCGCAGCGCTTGTCCCTGCCATCATCAGGTCGCTTCCGATAGATACGGACAGACAGCTTCTCTTCGAGCTGGATGACTACGAACTGATGGCTAGTCGGGTAGTCAAACGTTCCGGATGCGAGAAGAAGGTAGTCGAAACCTGCCTTGCGCTGCTGGGTGATGATGCGGCGGTTGCGGACGACACCATCAATCAGGCTGTTTCCAAGTTGTACGTTGCTTTTGCCGGCAGCCCGCAACTGGAGCATCGCGCAGCCGGGGTATTGTCGATTTTGTGCACCGATCGGCAGTATGAGCCACGCATTCGCGCCGTGTTCAATCGCTACCGTGCCAGGAAACCTGACCCTCTCTTCAGGAGCAGAAAGATACGCACGCCTGTTCCTGACAGGCCATTTGTCCTGTTCTACCTGGCACGTTTGCTGGGCAAGTTGGCAGACCCGGCCTCCCTGGACAGCCTGATTTCTGCGCTGGAGAATGATCCCAACGAAGCCGCCTCCGGCCGGCCCGCGCCAGACACGTTGTGGGTTGGCATGCTCCAGAAAAGCAATACGCCCTGTTACAGAGCCGCGGCAGCATATGCGCTGAGCAGGATCGGGGATCGGGCCGCAATGGACGTCCTGTTGAAGACTATACTCAATATGGACAATGCCGTAGACGTCCGGCACGCGGCTGCAACCGCATTAAGGCGCGTTGCTGACGAAGGCGATGTTCCGGCCATCGCCAGACTTGCAGCCGATTATCCCGAAGTCTCAGTACGAAACGCGCTGCTCTCCATAAGCAAAGGAATGCAGTGATGCCTCGGAGAGCAAAAAATGAAGAGACTCATAATGCAAAATCAGGCGCGTTGAAGGGCCGTCCTGTGGATCTGCTCAGCGCGCCAAAGTGACAATCCGGTCTTGAAAGTGAGTAAAACGATGAGGAGGAAGCAATGAACATGGGAAAAGCAACCCTGGCAACGGTGTTAGCCGGCCTTTGCGCCGCCGGGAGTTTTGCGGAACCGGGTCCGGATTTCAAATGGCCTGACGCTGTTGTGTTCATAAGTGACGACTGCTCGGTGCATGGATTTCCATCCATCTTCCCGCTCGGAAACAAAAGGGCGTATTACGAAAATGACTGCCCCCTGCCCTTCAAGATCGGACGGAAACTCAAGAGCATCCGGCCGGCCAAACCCGATGTTGAACCAAATGTATTGTTCGGCGCTGGCAAAGGGTTTATCGGTTCGCCCAGCGTGTCGTACGATGGGGAATGGATCTACTTTTCAATGGCGAAGGAGGGAGATTCCTTTTATCACATCTATCGAATTTCGGCGTCCGGGGGGAGCCCGGTTCAACTCACCAGAGGCCCCTATCATGATCTGGACCCGGCTGAATTACCTGATGGCAATATCGTCTTCAGCTCAACGCGGATCGGGCAATTCGACGAGTATCATTCTGCGCCCTGCAGAGCATTATTCGTTATGAACGCGAACGGATCGAACATACATTCCATTACCCACACCTCGTGTTCTTTTGACGACCTGACCAGGGTCATGGCGGATGGCAGGCTTGTTTTCGTAAGACAGGACTTCTTTCTGGATATCGGCAAGGAGGATGTCAGACTGCACGCGATGAATCCGGATGGAACAGGGGGTGAGACTGTTGCCGGTGTGGAGTCTGCCCCAGATTATGCAAAACGACACCGGCATTATGCTTACGGCAGTCCGGCGCCAATGCCCGACGGTCGATTAGCCTTTATCAGCAATACGGGAAACAAGCTCATCAAGCCCGGTGCGGCGGAGAATAAGGTGCAGGTTGTCATTTCAGATGGTGGCAACAAATATACGGCCAGGCCTCTTCCTTCCACGAACGATGTTCAACTGCTCCCGAATGACTTGGGCGAATTGAACTCATTGCCGGATAACCGGTTAATCTGCACTGTTCCGGCAGGAGGCAAGCGCGGGTTCTACGACGGGGTTGCTGTACTTGAACCCGACAATAACAACCGGCAGACATTGCTGTACAAGACCCCCGGAAAGGCCATTCATTCAATAGCTTATCTTGGGGTCATGCCAAAACCAAGGATCATACCGCCAAAGACGGATGAGAAGATGGCAGATGATCCCGACAAGACCGGTTTTATGCTATGTCAGAATGTGCGCAATTCTATCAACACTGCTGCGGATTGGGATCAAGTTCGTGCCGTGCGGGTTCTGATGGGCAAAGCGCCCAAATATCGTGCTGCTGCAACTCCAGCAGTGCATGGGGGAAACGAAGCAATTGAACTTGGCACAGTGCCGCTGGCACCGGATGGGTCCTTTTTTGTGGAGGTCCCTGCTGATATGCCTATTGCGTTTCAGATGGTGGACGCAGAAGGTCGAGCGGAAATGAACCAGATGTCCTGGATCTATGTCAGGCCGGGCGAAAGAAAATCCTGCGTGGGCTGTCATAATACTCGATCAGCAACTCCGGCGCTGAGGCCTACGCTCGCATTAATGGCTGCGCCGGTGAAGACGTTGGAGCAAGGAAAGCCGTTCCGCTTTCGAGGACAGAACGCCTGGATGGGGGGCATGATGGACCTCCAGTTTGAACGTTTGCGTGAAACGGCTTCTCTCGATCAGCATTCACTTGTTGAAAACACTGACCTGACTGGACAACAGGAATTGGATGTCCTGGTATCGTGGCTGAAAGGTCCGGACGCAGGCCTCAAGATCTCGGCCTGTCAACGGTTGTCCGTTTATCACCACCGTAATGCAGCAGAGGAAATGGCAGAACTGGTCAGAGATTCCAATCGGGAAGTCCGTCTTGCCGCAATCCTAGGATTATCAGCATGCGGCACTCGCGATTCGGTCGCCCATCTTCTCAACGTACTGACTGATCCAGACCCGCTGATCGCCCAGGCCGCGGCCGTGGCTGTGGAGAACCTTACCGGTTGTCTGGAGGCGTTCGATGCTTTCACAGACCAGGAGACACGCAACAGGCAGGCGGACAAGTGGCAGACCTGGTTCAAATCCAGGACATGGGAGTCACTGGAGAAGGAGTTGATTGCTCAACTGGAATGGACCGGCACTGAAAAGGCCGATATCGCAGCGGAGAGCTTCCTGTTTGAAATGGCTGGCGGGAAAACCCATACCCTCGAACGCTTTGTGATCCACAATTACGGCCAGGGGGAAAGTGGCTATAATTACTACGCCAAAGACTTCTCTGTGTGGGTCTCCACAACATCGACTGATGAGAAGGCATTCAAGAAGGTGCTTGCCGGGACACTCAAGCCGGCAACGGGTGCGCAGACCTTTAAGATTGGGCCCGCACAGGCAAGGTATGTAAGACTGCGCATTGACTCAGGCTACGAGCCGGATTTCATCGAGCTGGGCGAGTTTGAAGCCTATTCTTCCGCGGATGAGAATGTTGTGGCATCCAAACAGGGCGCCAAGCTGCTCAGGTACAGTTCCGAGTTTCCAGGGCATCTTAGCAAAGGAATCTGGGCGGCAAACAGTATTCACGACGGGGTCATGTCCGGTCACAGCGGCAGTTGGTGCTCGATCCAGCATCAGCAGGGCAAGCATACGGCAATGCCCGCCCACGTTCGAGTCCGGCAGCGGCGTGCGATTGCAGCACTGGGGCATATCGGCGGCGATGAAGCCCGGCGCGCGTTAATGGCTTACGTAAAATCCCAGAAGAATCTCCCCTATGTAAATGACAGGACTCTGTTCGGTATCTATTTACAGGCCGACTCACCGTACAATCCCAGAACACAGCAGGAAGCAATCAGGGCGCTGGGACATATGCAGAATGCGGAGACGATCGCCTTGCTCAAGGAGATCGTTGATAAGAATATCCATCATCGCAAATCGAACCTGTTCTTATCCGAGATCTGTCTGGAAGCCCTGGGCTATTCCAACAGCAAAGACCATGAGGCGTACATGGTCGGATTGTTCGGCAGGCTCAAGGAATTCCACGAATACTACAATTGGTATGGAGTCGGAACGCCGAATAACGAAGCAAGCACACTGCATTACCGGGTTCTCAAGTACCTTGATAAAGTCGGATCGACGAATGCGATTGCGATTGTTCCCGCAATCATACGTTCGCTGCCGATCGATCCGGATCGTCAGCTTTTCATGGATACGGACGATTATGAAACGGTTGCCGGGCGGGTCATCAGGCGCGCCGGGGCTGAGTCGAAGGCTGTCGAGACATGCCTGGAAATCATAGGCGAGCCTTCCAATGGGAGTGACGAGGAGATAAAGAAGGCGGTGTCGAAACTGTATGTCGCCTTTGGAGGCAATCCCGGGCCGAAGAATCGCGCAGCCCAGGTGTTGTCCATTGTTTGCCGGAGCAAAGAATACGAACCGCGCGTCCGGGCCGCCTTCAACCGTTATAGAGCCCTGCCGCGTGACCCGCTGATAAGGAACCTGCCCTTCAGGAATCACGCGACTCCTGTTTCGGAAGTCGCCTGGGTGCGGTACTACCTCGCGCGGCTGCTGGGTGAACTGCGCGATCCGGCTTCGAGCGACTCGCTGATCGAAGCGTTGGACAAAGATCCCGATGAGGCGACCTGGGGAAGACCGGCACCGAACAGCCTGTATGTCGGTATGTTGCAGAACGAGCACACGCCCTGCTATCGAGCCGCCGCCGCCCGTGCTCTCGGCAACATTCAGGAGAAGCGGGCGGCAGGACCACTCTTGAAGATTCTCTCGAATCTCGACAATGCCCTCGATACACGTTATGCGGCAGCAGTTGCCCTGCGAAAGATCAAGAACGAGGCCATTGTCAACACGGTCGGCAGTATGGTGTCAGACTACCCGGACGTGTCTGTCAAAGGTGTGCTGCTTTCCATAAGCAGTAAGAAATAGAAAGGACACAACCGCCATGTTCGCGCGCCGCATCGATACGTTAAGCGTGTGCTCAAGAGTAACTTCACCATCCGGGGCAATAGTCTCATCATCTCGCAACGAGCACCGACCGTCGCAATCCTCGAAATAGCGCTGCTGTTCCTGCGGTTTCGCCACTGCTGGGCCGCCGCGGCGAGGGGGCAACGGGACAGGTCATTGACGCGGTTTGCCTCTACACGCTCGTCACCGGTATGGCCGGCTCGCTTGACGGCATCAGAATGCTCTCCAACCTGGGCGGCCTGCCTGCCCTGTTCCTGTGCCTGGCGGTGACAATTTGTGTGATCAAAGTCGCTCTGAACCCGAAGGAGTATGATACGTTCAAGAACGGCTATGACGAGACAGGACGACCAAAGCTCTAGGGCCCACTCCGAAATAACATCACAGAGGAAAGGCTGACTTTGTCGAGAACTCTGCCGTCAACTATGAGCCGAACGCGTTTATTCGCCATCGTAGTGTTGCCAGGCGCCTGTCTGCTCGCTGCGGGCACGGCGGGGCGGCAGGTGTGTGCCGTTCTAAGGGCCATGCATGCTTGGGCTTGCGTGCACCCACTGCTTGCATGTGCACGACCGGGACAGCTCCGAGGGCGGCGCCGATCTTGCGTAGAAACGAGAGGCTGACGTTCCGGTAGTTGCCGGATTCAAGTCGGGCAATCGCGGGCTGCGAGGTGTGGGCGCGTTCCGCCAACTCCTTCTGTGTCCACCCGTTAGCCTTGCGCAGCCGAATCACTTCCTTGGCAACGGCAAACTCGCCCGCCAAGGCTTCGTATTCCTCGCGGAACGCGGAGTCCCGAAGCTCCTTCTTAAGAATATCGACGTAGCTATAGGTTTTCACTTTCTGTCTCCTTCACTTCACGCATCAGGCGAACCGCTCTCTGCAGCTCTCGGGGGTCGGTCTTGTCGGTCTTCTTGACGAAACCGGACGTAACCACATAGACCCGACCGCGATGGTGGAAGTAGAATAGTCTCACGATGTCCGAGGCGAACTTGATCCGCAACTCACGCAGCCCGTCCGTGCCCTTCAGCGTCTTGCTGTGAGGCATTGGAAGATCCGGTCCCAGTTCACGTAACAGGTCGATGCCTCGGAATGCTGTCGGTGCCGGTTAGAAACTGACCCACTTTGGCGGTTAGGATTGACCCACCCCTGATCGGCGATGGGAGTTTTATCCTTCCAAGTAGCAATGGCTTACGTCTGAGAATTCCGCTAGGGGGTGGGTCAATCCAAACCGCCAAAGTGGGTCAGTTCCCGACCGGCGCTGACAGGAATGCCTTTGCCCGAAGCTTGACCGGCAGGCTTCTGAGGAACCGAACCGCATGATCCAGCAACCTGACCTCGAATCCATTCACAACAGGACAATACCAATAATGATATATCCGAGTCAAGGCTCTTTCTTAACGCACCCGGGCCTGACGGGCAATGCGCCTTCAGAAGTGCGCGAGCAGACCATCCCCGGGATTGGATCTACGGGAAGTAGGAAGAATAATGCGGGGTGCGCTGAGCGCGTGGATCCCATGGGGAGAGAAATGGCTGCTGGCCTCGCGCCAGAGCTCCGCATTCGCGGGACACCATGACCAGAGGCTTCCGACTTCGCCAAGGCTCGGACAAGTCGCCACGGTGCACGGCAGACGGTGCGGGGCAAGCGGTCGGGAGAACCGACTGCCGACGGTTCCTCTAGTCGCGCTTGAAACAGCCAAGCATGTGGGGTGATGCACGACGTATGTGTTCGCCGCCATACCCACATGGGTTAAGGAGCAGTACCTACAATGGGGCGTGCGCATTGTCGCGTAGCAGGACTCGTCTGGCCCCATCCCCAAAGGCTTTCTGTAGGAGTTCCGACCGGCCACTCAGGCAACGGGCGCCGTCACCAAAAAGAAGGCCAACGAAGCGCCCGAATTTCGGTCTGTGTCGTCTTTGATGCTGACGCAAAGGTACATGATCGGTGACGCAAACTGTCTCTAGTTGAGCGGGGCAGGTTGCGTTAGGATTCGCTCGCGTGTCGATAGGTAGAGGGTCCTCATGGGCAACTGGTGAACCCCGTGGCGCTTTTCCGGAATAAGTAAGGACGAGGAGGATGATGATGAAGAGAACAGCAACCAAACTGGCAGCACTGGTCCTATGCGTGGGGCTCGCGGGTGCTGCCTTCGCAGCAGCACCGTCCAAACAGGCGGAAGCCGCAGCGAAACCAGCCATCCAACTGGGCGCACCATTCTGCGATAACATGGTGCTGCAGCGCGGGATGAAAGTCCCAGTGTGGGGCTGGCGCAAGCCCGGCGATACCATCACCGTGGAGTTCGCTGGACAGAAGCGGACCGCCAAGGCTGGCCCTTCGACAGGCTCAGGGCAGGCAAGGTGGACGGTCTGGCTGGATCCGCTCAAGGCCAGTTTCGAGCCGGCCGAGATGGTGATTAAGGTGGCGGGGAAGACGGTTGTCCTCAAGAACATCCTTGTGGGCGAAGTCTGGATGGCTTCGGGTCAGTCCAATATGCAGTGGCTGGTCAATAAGAGCTCATCTCTTGCCATAGCCCAAGCGCTCGGTGAGGAACAGGAGGCCAAAGGTCTTAAGGTCGCACCGATCCGCGAGTTCGAGGTCACCTCGGTTGTCGCCATGCTCCATCCCATCGAGAAGGCCGCCGGCGCGTGGAAGAATGGCGACTACACGACCTACAGCGCCATTGCGTTTGCCTTTGCACATAAGCTCTACAAGGAGTTGGATGTGCCGATCGGCATTCTCAACTGCTCGTTCAGCCAGACGTCGATCCAGTCCTGGGTACCGCGCGAAGGCTGGGCCACTGCCACGGACGACTACAGCAAGGCGATCAATCAGAAGTGCCTGGCCACAGACCCCACCACGCCTGAATTCAAGACGGCCTGGGACGCCTTCTACACATCCCTTGAAACCCAGATTGCTCAGAGCGAAGCAGCCATCAAGGCGGGTGACAAGGCGAACTCCATCGCGGCTGGCAGACCCGGGAATCTACAAGGGAATAGAGATGCGAACTGGCTCTTCAATGGTCGCATGAACCCCGTGGTTCCGTTTGCTATCAAAGGCGCCATCTGGAATCAGGGCTATGCCAACATGAACGAAGGCTTTCCCTACTACCACAACCTTCACAGCCTGATTCGCGGCTGGCGGATCGTGTGGGACAAGCCCGAGCTGCCCGTCTACTTCCATCAGTTCTACAGCTCTACGATGCGTCGCACCGGCCAAGAGAATAACACCCCCATTATTGGTGGCGAATCGGAGATGCGCCTGGGCACCTGGATGGCACGGGATATCCCCAACGCGGGCATGGCCAGCCAGATCGATATCACCGGTGGCATTCACTATCGGAGCAAGGCCGTTCCCGGTCAGCGCCTCGCACTGCATGCCCTCAAGAATCAGTACGGTCAGAAGGATCTGGTCGTCGACGGCCCCATGTACAACTCATACACCGTCAAGGGCAACAAGCTGATCGTTGAATTTGACGAGGCGGACGGCGGCCTGGTTGTCGGGAAGTTTAATCCCGCCAGCTCCTCTGTCGATATCATCGAGAATGGGGCGGACAAGGTGAAGCTCTTCTACATTGCCGATGAAAACCGGGTCTTCTATCCGGCCACCCTCGAGATCGATGGCAACAAGGCCATCCTCACCTCTCCCAAGGTCAAGACGCCTTGTGGCGTCTCCTATGCCAGCGCCGGTGTTGGCTTCCAGCCCAACCTCTACAACCAGGCGCTGCTGCCCGCCACCCCGTTCGTCTTCTTTGACCATGAGATGGTGCTCAGCAGCAGCTGGCCCGATGGAAAGCTCAAAGTCGATGGGCTGGAGATCGACCCCAATACCGTCGGAAAGCTGTATGAGTACCGCAAGATGCCGCTCCTGAGCGTGCAGTTCCGTGACAACGCCGTGTTCCAGGCCGACAAACCTGTCACCATCTGGGGAACAACTCGGATGCATGGTGAATGGCAAAGCGAACCCGAAGCGGGTGACTGCAAGGTCCACTTCGAGTTTGGTGACATCAAGAAAGTCATCGCCGTCACCCCTGAGATGGACGAGTGGAAGGTGACCTTGCCGCCGATGGAGGCCGGACCCAAGCCCTACACGCTGAAAGTGCACTTCACCGTCGACGGCGAGATCGTGCACGAGCGCACTGTTCCCGGCATCGTCTTCGGCGATGTCTGGTGTGTGGTCGCCCCGGCGCTGCCCAAGGGGGCCAAGTTCGAGCTGCCGGCTGTTGAGCCATCCGGTCAGATCGTCCGCATGATCCAGAACCAGTCCAAGCGTGACGGCAGATCCTCCCCCAGCCGCTTCAGCATCTGCACGTCGCGGACCCGGGCCCCAATGAACCGCTTTGCAGCCTACTGGAAGGACGCCGAAGGGCTCGCGGCGGTTCTTGGCAACCGCATCGCTGCCAAGACCGGTCGCCCGGTCGGCATCATCTACCTGAAGGCCAAGAAGGACATCCCGATCAAGAACTGGATCGCCCCGAGTTTCCTCAAGGATGCGCCGAGCCTGATGGAGGACTACAAGACGGTGGGCAGCCAGTATCCCGACAACCCCTATTACCTGGCTAACGTACGGCGTTACATCGGGGATTGGCAGAGCTATTGGGGCGAGTTCATTCCGCAGATGATGACCACCAAGGCCGTGCCTGACGGCGCTGCGTGGGGAAGTTACCCCTCAGCGACACCCGACATTGGTGATTCCACGGCAACCTACGAGTACAACGTCTACATGCACTCCTTAACGCCTGCAACGCTCAGCGGCATTGTGTTTATCACAGGCGAGGCGATGGTCGCCGATGGCGGCGCCAACTTCGCCCCCGAGATGGTGGCATTGGCCAGGAGTTTCAAAACCCGGTTCGCTCTCCAGCCCGGCCCATCAGGCGCATGGCAGAATGGCGACCTCGACATCCCGTTCATCTACACCCAGCCCAGCAAGACACTCTCCCCAGCCATCACCGTGCCGAAGGGAATCAAGGGCAAGGCGGTCGCCGTCGAGGTGAGCGACTGGACTGATCTGACCGGTGTCATCGAGGCCGCCGTCAAGCAGGGTGAGTGAGGTCGTCAGACCGTCTCCCGTAAAGGCGGGATTACATACCTTGGCCAGCGGCGCTTCTGCCCGGGGGATGCACGTGTCAGACCATGCCCTCTTGCACCCCCTCCGCTGGCGCAATGTGACAGTGTCTGTGTCGCATGATGTCACTGTGCTAGCCGTTCCCGCCTACGGCATAATCTTGTGTTCCATCTAGAAAGATGGCGCCTTTCGATTCTGAAGAATTGTGATTCTGTTGTGCTGCTACGAGATAGGGAGTCTGTGAGAATGATAGACCGACTAACACGTTCTTTGATGATAGCTGTGATGGCACTGGGTGGCCAATTGTGTGGTCTCGGGTCGGCCGCGATAGCAGCGCCGACGCCGAATCCTGCGTGGTTTGCTGTCGCGCCGCACGCCGATGGTGGCACTGCCATCAGTATGACAGCCACGGTAGGCTCAGACACCAACGGACCGGTCGAGTATCTCTTCACCGAGACATCCGGGCATGAGGGGGCCACAAGCAGTGGCTGGCAGACAAGCCCGAACTACACCGACAGCGGCCTCAATTCGAATCTCGTATACACCTACACGGTCACCATGCGCGACAGTTTGGCGAATGTAGGCAGTCCCTCGGGTCCCGCCAGTGAGCTTCCAGGGGACGCTAGCTACACGGTCACGTTTGCGGCTGGTGACCATGGGGCACTGCCTGGCGGAGTCTCGAATGTGTCGCACACGATTGACTATGGTGAGCCGTGTCCCACCCCACCGGCAGTCACCCCGGACACCGGCTATGAATTCGTGACTTGGGCCCCCGAACTCCCAACCACCATCACAGGGCCCTTGACGGTTTCGGCACAATACAAGTTGCCGACCGGTGACTTGAACATTCTGGTGCTAGGATCGTCTCGGTCCTACCGTTATCCCGAGAAAGCGTTTAACCCGACAACCGTTGCCACTCACCTCAGCAGTATTCTCTCGCAGGATCTTGCCGTCACCAACTCGGTCCATGTCGAGTTTGAAGACGTCTACACAGGCAAGAGCGTACGCACGGCCCGCAACCAGAGCGCAACCTGGCGGGACGAATACTATTATCGCTACAGTCTGGCCCAGTATATCTTCTGGCCTGAGGGGAAAGCGGAACGGTTGGCAAACCTTCGTGGCGAAGGGGATCACGAGTGGGACTACATCATCATAAGCGGCGACCCCTATCTGATGGCAGACATGCCCGGCGTGTATGCCGAAGGGGTCAGAGCCATCCAGCAGGAAGTCGCGAAGGGTTCTGCTGAGCTGGTGCTCCTGGGCCAATGGCCGGAGAATAGCTCTGGCTCTTCCACGACAGAGTTTAATGAGAAGGTCTATCGCGTAGGCAACTCCGCAGGGATTGAGGTCGTGCCGGCGGGGCTGGCCTGGGACGGACTTACGAATGTGTCCGGCTTCAACCTTCAGGATACCGATTACAGTCATCCCACTCCGAATGGGGCGTATCTGGCTGCGGCTGCCATCTATAGCGAGATCTTCGACCGGAGTGCCCGTACATCCGGTTATCGTTATGCCGTTTCCGGTGATGCAATTGCTGACCATGCGCTGAGTGTGGTTCAGGCGACAGATCCGACTGCCCAGTACGCGGGGGATTACACCACGGAGACGCCTCACCATATGATCCATGCTCGGAATCGGTCGATTCTCGCCAGGCATAGAGGCTCTAGCAGCGAAAATGGCATGTCGAGTGGCATCACGGCGGCCAAGGCTGCCTGCCGGCTCGATGCGTCGGGTGTCGACTCTTTTGAGTTCCACCACGGACGTTGGGGAGGCAGTAAAGGATACCTGGCCTCTACCTATTACGATGCCTCATTCGGCTATGCACTCAATCATAACGGCCAGACCGCGGAAGTAACCTGCCGCTACGATATTGACGGAGATGACCTCGGCATTGCCCAGTACATGATCTCGAACGGGGAGGTGCCTTCATCGATTTACGATGTGCGCCCCGTCCCGTGGCGGCTTCTGTGGTCCAAGATGCATCATCTCCAGCCGACATTTCCGATTCAAAGTGATGGGTGGCACGCCTCCGGGGAAATGAATATCGCGGCCGGTAGCTACATCGTAAGTCTGATTTCGGGTCGGTGCGCCGTTCCCGAGGAGCCTGCCAATAAGCTGAGCCCGGCGTGGCGCTCGTGGTTCTGTCATAAGCTTGGTTACGAGACCGCGTGGCAGATGTCCCATTTAACGCTTCGTGCTCCCGGGTTCAAGGTGCTTCCGTCAGAAGCGAATGCCCTGACGGTAACACCGACCACCACCGAGACGATGACGGTGCGCTTCATCAATCCGCCCCAGAGCGATGTCACCGTGACCGTCACCAGCTCCAATCCGGGGGCCGCTCTGGTCTATCCCAAGACGCTCACGTTTACCCCGGAGAATTACAAGATACCCCAGGCTGTGACTGTTGCAGGTGCCCCCGGGGCCGATGCCTCAGAGCCATTCAGTGTCGACTACGCAACCGCATCGGCCGACGAGGTCTATGATGGTCTCACGGATTCATGGGCCTATACCACCACAAGAAGCAGTGTGCAGAGCGTGGCCGTGGTGGATCACGGCGTTATGCCCATCGGCGCGACCCAGACTGAGGCAGAAGTGCTTGACCTTCAGGCAGCAGGCGCTGCGGCAGGAAACACCATGATCCTGGGGCCTCAACATGGCTCAATGATGTGGTCGGGCCCAGGCACCATCGCCTATACGGCCACGCTTGGATATACCGGCAAGGATGAGATCACCTATGTGGCAACGGTGGGTGATACACAGACCATAGGGTTCTTTGATATCACCGTGATGCCACCGGATGGACAGGTCAACATCGTGGCCAGCGATGACTCTGCCGCTGAAGAGGGCCCGGAGACAGGCCGCTGGACGATCGAGCGCGCGGGCGCTACCACCGCGCCATTGGCTGTCCTCTTCACCCTCGATGGAACCGCGACTGCAACCAATGACTACACGCTCTCCGCCACCAATACGGTTACGATTCCCGTGGGGGCAAGTTCGGTCACCATCACCCTGACCCCCGTAGATGATGCCGTCTCCGCAGAGGGCAGCGAAACCGCCGTGATGACCCTTTCAGCAGACGCCGCCTATTCCATCGGGGCCGCCAGCTCGGCGACGATCACGATTGCCGACAACGACACCAGTGTGCCTCTTGTAGACGCGGGAAGCGATCAGACGGTTGCCTTCCATGGTGGTACCCCCTGGACCCCGGATGTCATGGGCATGGATGTCTGGCTGGATGCGTCAGATGCCGCCACCGTGGAGATCGGGCAGAGCAATTCCGTCTCCGAGTGGCGCGACAAGAGCGGGCACGAGCGGCATATGAGTCAACCGACTGAAGGCGCCAGGCCTACATACAATCCTACTGGATGGGGCGACTCCCGGCCCTGCCTCGAGGTAGTGCCTTGGAATTCTACGGGCAGTCAGAGGCAGTCACTTCACCGTTATGTAGACGATGATGGTATTGGCGGCGACGCCTACACGCTTTTTGTGGTCGCTGACGTCGCTGACACAAATTCGAGTAAATATATTCACTTTCAAAGGACTGCCTCGAGTTTCGTCGACATCTATAAGGTGAGCGGCACGGGCGGTGAGGTGAGCGGCTGGCAGCGTCAGTATCTGGAAAACTCTGACGCCGGTGCCCGCGCCTCGACTGCGGGTGCCCCGGGGCGGCAACTCTTGCAGTATACGCTGGCTACGACCAACAGCGCGATCCACAGGAATGGCGTGCAGATTGCAGGCAACCAAGGCAATCATCGAGCCGGACTCCTGACGCACCTCTTCACTGTGAATGGCGGCGATCACGCTGGTGGGCAAGGTATGATTGGCTCCTTTGCTGAGCTCATCTTCATGACGGAGAATCCGAGTAGCGCTGATCGTCAGCGGATGGAAGGCTACCTCGCACACAAATGGAATCTGGTCGATGGCTTATCCGTGGGTCATCCCTACAAGGAGCATGCTCCCATGGCTTCCACGGTGAGTTTGGATGGCTCGGCCAGCGACGTTGATGGTGATCTGTTGACGCTGTCGTGGCGCATGATCAGTGGCCCGGGGCCGGTCAGATTTACCGACGCAGCAGCCGCAGACACCACCGCGACTTTCGTCGTTCCCGGTGACTACCTCCTGCGCTTGAGCGCCAGTGATGGTACCGACACGGTGTCGTCGGATGTCACCATTACCATTCACCATGTCGATATCCTGGTGAGTGAAAGCGACGGGGCGACCGTGGTGGATGAGGACGGCGCCGAGGACGCGTTCACGGTGGTCCTCAATACCGCGCCCAGCGCCGAGGTAACGGTGTCAGTGACACCCGACAGTCAGGTCGTCCTGTCTCTCAGTACGCTCACGTTTACGACCAACAACTGGGACGAGCCGCAAACCGTTACGGTAAGCCCTGTCGATGACACCATCTACGAGCCCGTTCAGGAAGGGGCCATTTCTCTCGTCGCAACGAGCAGTGACGCATTCTGGGACGGGTTGACCCGCACGCTGGTCGCAACGGTCGTTGACAACGACACCAACAGTGTTCCCCGAGTGGATGCCGGACTCGACCGCTCCGTGGTACTGCAGGAGGGCGCTTCCGGGCCGGAGGCAACGATCCCGCTGAATGGCACGGTAACGGACAACGAGCAGACGCCCGTGACGACATGGAGCGTCGTGAGTGGCCCCGCAGGCGTCACCTTTGATGATGCATCCGCCGTCGATACCGTCGCCCACTTTGCCACGACACCCGGCATCTATGTCCTGCGTCTGAGCGCGGATGATGGGTTCCTGCAAGCCTCGGATGAGGTCACCATGAACGTGGTACTCGCCAGTGAGTGGGGAGTCGTGACTCGCCCTGTATCCGACCTTGGATCGACGTTTGCCACGCTGCATGCCGACCTGCTTGCCCCCGCTACGAATGTGGACGTCTACGTACATTGGGGGCAGACGAACGCGGGCACCCATCTCGGCTGGTTCGCGAGTGACTATCTGGGCTCCTGGGCTGATTTCACCTGGACCAACCTCAGCTATGGGCTGACCGGCCTGACGCCGGATACGACCTACTTCTATACCTTCGCAGCGAGCAACAGCGCGGGTGTGTACTGGGCTCCGACCAACGAGCAGTTCACCACATTGGCTGCGCCGACGCCAAATCCGGCCGGCTTCGAGGTCCTTCCGATGCCCGTCAACGACACCATGATCAGAATGGTGGCCACCACGGCGAGTGCGGCTGTCGGTCCCGTCGAGTATCGTTTCCACTGTACCTCCGGCGCCGGCAACGATAGCGACTGGCAGACCAGCACGAGTTACATCGACAGTGGACTCACCCCCGCCACCACATATGGCTATGCTGTCACGACTAGGGACGGCCTCGGTAATGCAGGCAATCCATCTGCTCCGGCCGCCGCCACGACTGATGCCGGCCCCGATGGTGTTGCTCCGCTCGTTGCCCTTCTAAATCCAATCAACGGCGCGAGCAATGTTGCGTTCGATGCGGTTCTGCAGGTCACTTTCAGTGAGCCCATCCGGTCTGGTAGTGGCACGATTCTGCTCAAGAATCTTACAGAAACGACTGAGGAGTCCATCAACGTCACCAACGGCACCCAGGTGGCAATTGAGGATACGTCCCTGACGGTTACCCCGGTGTCGCCCCTGGAACGAGGTGACCGGTATGCCGTGCGGATCGCCGCCGGTGCGATTGAGGATCTGGCGGGGAATGACTACGCGGGAATCGACAATGACACCGACTGGGCATTCACCGCTATCAACCCATTGCCAGAGGTGACCTTTCTACAGGCTGCCGACAGCGGAGCCGAAAGCAATACCCCCGTCATGGTTGCCATCACGCTCTCGCACCCTTACGCGGGTACGGTGTCGGTGCAGCCTCACCTCGCGACCCCCGGCGGGACCGCCGCGCTCGGGGATGACTTCACCTATGCGTCTGCACCGGTAACCTTCAGTGAGGGCGATACCAACCAGTCATTCGAATTGACGGTCATTGATGACTTGGCTGGTGAAGATAGCGAAACGATTGCCTTTGAACTGGGGCCGATCGTGAATGGCACCAAGGGAGCAGCAGACCGTTTCGTCTACACCATCTTGCCTGACCATTCCGACTGGGGGGGCATGCCATTCTCGGAGCCTTTCGAGGCGTCTACGCTCGGCGCGCTGGACGGACAGCGCGGGTGGTCCGCTAATGGCGTCGAGGTGCAGACCAACGTGACCCATGGTGGCAGTACGCAGGCGGCTGCCATCACCAGTGAGCAAGGATCCCTTGAGCACCACTTCAATGACTCAATGCAGCACGTCTGGACTGATATGCGCATGCGCGTGGTACAGATGCAGGAACTCCCGGAGATCCCGACCAATATCGCGACCGCATTCTTTGTGGCCACCAACTCCCACGTGATGGTGTGCGATGGCACCAATATTGTGAGCTCAGGCCTCACCGCCGCAGAAGGGGAGTGGGCGCGATTCACCGTTGAGAGCGACTACGCGACCGCCACATGGTGGCTTTATGTCGACGAGGTCAAGGCGGGGCCATTTGGCTTCTATGATGCGGCGATCGATGGCTATGAGAAGCTGGTCATCAGTGGCGGGAGCGGACGTGGTGTTCTCGATGACATCCTGGTAAGCGAGAGCTCCCCTCTGGTGGTCTACGCCGCTGGCGGCACCATTACGCCGCGGTCGTGGGTGATCGCACGTGGCGGTAATCCGGCGCTGCCCAATGAGGATGGCGATGACCTCAGCCTCGATCAGGAGTACTTGATCAACACCGATCCCACGGAGGCGAACCGCTTCGAGATCATCGAGGTGGGGATAACCCCCGGCACGCAACCCTACCTGAAGTATCGTGCGTACGGCCTGCCCAACGGTGCGCTCTCCGTGTCAAGTTGCACCAACCTTGTCACGGGGAACTGGAGTGTACTGGCAGGCTCCTTGTCGACCCCCAGTAGCAATGTCGTGCAATGGACCGGCAACGATATCGTCAAACCGAATGATATGCTCAGAATAGACGTAACCAAGTAGAGGAGCTTACGATGAAGACAGGTAAGAGAATGGCGAACAGGTGGCCACTTGGTCTCGTGGCGATTGGGTTGGTCGGGATGACCGTCGCGTCGGCCCGCGCCGAGGAGATCTATGCAGACGATTTCTCAGGCTCCTCGAATGTGACCCTAACGGGTACCGCGCCAGATGTGCGGCCGGGCACCGAGACATGGACGTCCAACTCGAATGGCTATTTCAGAGCCGACGGAACCTATGATGCCACGCCCAACTCAAATGGAGGCGTCTGGCTACCGTTCGAGCCAGAGGCCGGCAACGTCTACACACTCAGTGCCGATGTTACGGATACCGGTGGCGGGGGCCCTTGGACGACCCTCAGCTATTCCGCGGAGAACGAGGACAGGTATGCGGCTGGTGGCGTCGATGTTTACGGCCTGTTTCTATATAGAAACACGCCAGGAGGTCAGAACGTCGTGTCGTACCTGGGGAGAGGCCTGCATACCTCGGCCAGTCATACCGTATCGGCTGGCTCGCTGGCTTTGAAGGTCGTTCTGGACGCAACGGGTCCAGACTCTGCAGATTGGACAATGGCGTTCATCATTAATGACACGTTGGTCCGAGAGCCGACAACGGCTGGCCAAGGAGACTACGGTGACATCAAGTATGTGGGCTTCACTACATATACATCAAAGGGAACGATCAGCAACTTCTCCCTCAGTACCCCGCCCCCCTCAGGCATGCTGGTCATCACCAAGTAACGGGATCCCGAGGTGAGCAACCTAAGAGAGATTGCAGTAACTGTTGAAGAATCGATGACTAACAAGAGGAGAGACGATGCGTAAGACGTTTGCAGGTAGAGTTCTGTGTGGGTTGGTTGTGCTCAGTGCGATGATGGAGGCCGGCGTGGCCGGCGCGTCGTTTGTGGGGGAGTACAGCGATCCCTATTACAAGGAACGGCCGAAGTTTCATTTTTGTCCGGCGCATGACCTGCCTCGCCTCGAGCTCGATAACATCGGGCCTATCGGGATCGGGCTGGAGCTGCGTCAGCCCGCCTTTACCATGCATATCATCAGCGTGCACAAGGGCTCGCCTGCCGCAGCTACCGGCAAGCTCAAGCCCGGTCAGATCATCGAGAGCATCAATGGCAAGGTGCTCAAGGATATCGATCCGCGCATCATCCTGGGCGACCTGATCACCGAAGCGGAGGCGACCGATGGCATCCTGAAAGTGATGGTTAAGGCGGACGCCAAGGCAAAGGTCGAGGAAGTGATCGTCACGATTCCGGTGATGGGCAGGTATAGCGAAAACGGCCCAGTGGACTGCGAGAAGTCCAACAAGATCGTGCGTCAGTTTGCTGACTTCCTGGCCACAAAGCCGGCCGGCTACGGCTCGGCCCTGTTCCTGCTCTCTACCGGCGAAGAGAAGGACCTGGACGTGGTGCGCAAATGGTTTGGTCGTGGCAAGTCGGTTGCTGGATACCCGTGGGACATCGGCTACCAGGGCCCGGCTGTCTGCGAGTACTACCTGCGCACCGGCGATGAATCGGTGCTGCCTGGCATTAAGCATGGCGTCGACTACCTCAAGCAGCGCATCTACAACGGGTCGTGGATGGGGCGGGGCGGCTGCAACTATCGATACATGGGGGGTGGCCACATGAACGCCGCCGGCGTGCATTGCCTCACCTTCCTGCTGCTGGCCAAGGAGTGTGGCGTCGATGTCGATGAGCACACCTTGCAGTCCTGTCTCAAGCATTTCTATCGCTTTGCCGGGCATTGGAACGTGGCTTATGGCGACGGCCTGCCGGAAGAAGGCGGTGTGGACAACGGCAAGAACGGCGGGCTGGCCTTTGCCATGGCGGCGGCTGCCTCCCTGCATCCGGCCGGTGAAGAGTCGGTCTATGCCAAGGCGAGAGATATCAACGCCAACAAGAGCTTCTACACCACCTCCTGGCTCTTTCATGGACATACCGGTGGCGGTATCGGCGAGCTCTGGCGCGGCGCGTCCGCAGGGCTGCTGGCCGAGAAACGGCCCGGGATGTATCGCTCCTTCATGAAAGACCGCACCTGGATGTACGAGCTGGCCCGCCGCCATGATGGCGCCTTCGGCTGGTGCAGCGGCATCAATGTCAGCTACCAGACCACCGGGCACAACGGTGGCCGGTCGTGGGGCAACCTGATTCCGCTGATCTACACCATCCCGCGCAAGCAACTGCGCATCTATGGGGCACCGCGGACCAAGTTCTCCAAGCCCTACAATATCCCCGACCGTCCCTGGGGGACCAAGGCGGATGAAGCCTTCTACTCACTTGAACCGGGTGAATACGCGCCCGGCAAGCGGTATGATGACTCGAAAGAGACAATTGCCACCCATGCGTCGCTGGAGCTGATGGGACTTCTGGGCGATCCCGAGGTGAGCGACGACACGCTGCTGATGTTTGCCCATCACCCTGACAGCATCGGTCGAGCCGTTGCCGCCGAGAGCATCAACACGATGGGGCGGCACCACTTGATCGTGCCGCTGCTCAAGTCCAAGGATCCCCGCGGTCGCCTGAGCGGCATACGCGCGGCGGCCGGCAAGCGTAAGCGTAATCCCACGCCGATCGAACTGACCGATGAGATGATTGAACTGATTGGGGGTATGATCGCCGACCCGGAAGAGTCGTGGTGGGTTGTGATAGAGGCCATGAACCTGATTGGCCTCGCGCCCGCCGAGAAAATCGCGCCCTACTACGAAAGCCTGGCCAAGTGGCTCAAGCACGAGGACTGGTGGCTCCGCCAGGCGGCAGTGCGGGCACTGACGCCGCTGGTGGCGCACGACGACTACTACGCGGAGATTCTGCCGGTCATTGGTGAGCTGATTCGGACCAATACGCGTGCCGGCGGCATGAACGGGATCGGTGGCATCGTCGCCCGGGTGCAAAGCGCCAAGCCCGAGATTCAGGCGCTGGCCTTGCAAGAGTTCGCCAAGTCCTATAGCGGTTTCCCCACCGAGTTCAGCGCACCCGGCGGGCAGGATATGTCGAGCTGTGTGGGCTATATGCTCTCGGGCATTGCCAGAACCGTGGCCAATACGCCCGGCGGCTTCGACGAGCTCTATGCGGCCAGCCGCAAGCGCTTTCCGGATGAGGTGCTGCCGCACAAGAGCCTTTACATGGGTGCTGATTCCAGCAAGTTTGGACCCGTTGTCAAAGAGGCACTGAAGCCCATATTGTTGGACTCGCTGATTCCTAAGTTTGTCGGCTACGGCGACTATCGCGGCAACAACAGCGACTTCCTGCTCCAAGAGGCCGCCAGCACCAAGTTCGCGCCCCGCCCGAAGATGCCTGAGCTGGTGGCGCTCTACAAGCGCCTCGGGGTGGATGACTACGACTGGCATGCGTTTGGCCCCGACCGCGCTTCGATCAAGTGGGACTACCACACTTTCGATCCCCCGGAAGAGAAGATCTGGGAGCCGGGGTGGCGCTATCGTGAGGTGACCGTGCCCGCCCGGATGGAGAACTGGACCCAGCCCGATTTCGATACCAAGCAGGCCGGCTGGAAGCGTGGTCACGCTCCCTTTGGCCAGTTGGACGGCAAGATTCCGGCAGAGCCGCTGCGTGACTGCACGTCCGATTTCTGTCGCTGCAGTGACCCGATCAACACCTTGTGGGACAAGGAGGTCCTGCTCATGCAGGCCAAGGTGAAGGTTCCGAAGCTGAAGGAGGGGCACATCTATCGCATCTGTGTCGCCGGCATGTCCCATGTGAATGGCGGTGACGGCTTCGAGATCTACATCAACGGCAAGCTGTTTGTGAAGCGGCCGCATGGTGTGGGAAAGAGGGCCGGCGGCAGGCCCGTCGGCACCTTCATCACCAAGGAGTTGTGGCCCGACTTCGACCGGGACGCCACGATCGCGGTTAAAGGCTTCTGTCCCATCCCGGGTGGGAAACGCTCGCCCGGCGTGAGGTATCAGCACTTCTCGCTCTTCTTCGAGGAAATGAAGGCGCCGACGATCACCGAGGAGATGATCCTCAAGGGCAGGGCGATGCAGCCGCTGCTCACCAGCGCGTGGCAGACGAGCAAAGACAATGCCGACAGGTTCACCTACGACGGTGAGTTTGTGGCCAACCAGACGCTGGTTGGTGAGTGGCAGGCGGTGGGACAGGTTGCCGCAGTGGCCGACTTCAAGCCTGGCAGCGACATGTCGGCGGGCGGCAGGCCCAAACTGGCCAAGCTCGACCTCAAGGCCGATGGCACGACCGCTGACCAATACCTGCAGTGGACCGACGACACCCTGATGCTCCTCAACGCCTTCGAGGCCCGCAAGATGCAGCTCAAGCAGGTCGACGGCAAACCCACCCTCTTCGTCGAGAGCGGCGGCTTCAACAGCCGCCATCCCTCCGACTGGCGGAGCCCGTGGGTTGTACTCGAGCGTCGGTAGGGATAGTATCTGTTGCTCCAAATACGAGGCTAGGGAGGCAGTCATGAAAAGGGTGGGACACTCGATTGTGTGCGTCGTCGCGATAGCCGCGATGCTTGGGTCCGGTTGCATGCGTAAGCCGAATACGACGGACGGCGTCATCCAACTTGAGGCGGCGGTCGGCACCATTGCGGTGTCGCCCGGATCTTACAAGGCGCTCAAGGAGAGGATATCGCTCGAGGGCTCCAAGACGTACATGAAATCCGGTGACACGGAACGCGTGACGCTGACCGGTTCGGCGAGCAACAAGGCTGTCTTCGAAACTGGAGCATCTCACGGCACCGCCCGCGTCCGCATCAAGGGTTCGAAGAAATTCGTCGACAAGATCATGGCACGAGCCGAGCGCATCACCGGCTCCAGTGCGAGTCTGACCCGCCGCGCGCTACTCGCCGAGACGCGAACGTACGCCGGGTTCGATGAGGAGCATGTGGCCGCTCTCGAAGAGGCGCTGGGCAAGACGATGACCTCCTCCGGCAGATCCCGTTCCTCCTTCAACCAGGCGGTAACGATCACGTGCGCCTTCGAAAAGGGTCTTCAGGGGGTACGGTTGACGTTCTCTGGCAAGAACGCGTCCCTGAGGATCACAATCGAGGGTGATCAGGCGTTTGTGGATGGCATCAAGGCACTGGTAAACAGAACGCAGAACCCGGGGCGTTGAGCGCGGATTGCGCGAGAGGCTACCGACCGGATACGACAGGACACGGTTAAGGAGCAGCCGTGATCTCGCCAGGGAGAGAGATGACGAGGCGAGCTGGGCATGGACACACATCGCTGGCGGGCCTCCGAGGTGGCACTCATCCTCTCGATGACGCGTGAGCGCAAGCTCAAGCCCGGTGTGGCCATGCAGGACGCGCTGCGCTCTGCGGGCGAGGGATTATTCTACCTGCCGGCGGGCCATGAAGCCGAGGTGCGGCTGAAGTGTGCGAGAACCCGGATGCCAACGTCGTCTGCTATCAGCTTGACATGCCGACCTCACGGGCAACGGCGCTTACGTTGATCTGAAGGGGACCCGAACCGGGCGGCGCCTGTGATACCAACCACGCCGGGCTGGGTTTGTCGCAAAACGAGAATGTGGCGGTCGCGAAATGCCACTAGTTGCAGATCTCTGGGGCTGCTATATTTGTATGTCTCAGGGACTATCGAGAGTTGAGATAGGCGTTTTAGAACCTGTCGAAATATGACGATTCACAGGTTTTCCATATGAAAGGGATTGACCATGCGATGTCTGCACGGGTTCAGAGCGGTGTGTCTTGGCACAGCCATGTGCCTGCTGGCGGGGATGGCCTTCGGCCAGGAGCAGCAAGATGACTCCGGGCGGGAAAGAGCTTCCGCGGATGTCGACCGCCGCGCGAAGCACTTGTTCGACAAGGCGATGGAGCTGATGGAGTACAAGCAGTACGAGCGCGGGCTCGCCATGCTCAACACGGTGGTCCGCGACAACCAGGGGTCGATCCTGGCGCATCGTGCCAACATGGCGATGGGCAAGCACTACCTGGACCAGAACAAGCCGAAGGAGTCGTTGAGCTATTTCGTGCTGTTGACGCGCGTGGTGGCCCCGCAACCTGGCGAGGAGCAGACGGATGAAGAGGTGGAGCTGTTTCGCGAATCCCTCTTCCAAGCCGGATTCGCCCAGTACCAGGCGGGGCAGTACGCGGCTGCGTTTCCGATGTTCCGGCGCCTGACCGAGGTGGCCGGCAAGAGCAAGTGGGCAAACCTGGCGCATTACTACATTGGCAAGAGCCACTACAACCTGAAGAACTGGAACAAGGCTATCGACGCGCTTTCGCTGGTCGGGACCGAGGTCGCGGAGACGGGCGAGGAACTGGGGCGTGTTGAGATTGGGCAACGCTTCTATGCCAAGGTCTGGGACGATGACATTCCCGTGATGCGCATGCTGGGCATTCCGGTCAAGGCGAAGATCACGGTCAGTAGTGGCGATTCAGAGATCGTGACCGCCGTCCCGATTGCCGGCAAGAAGAACGAAATGCTGGCCTCTGTCCCCACCGAGGTGGGAACGCCCAAACCGAACGACGGCAAGCTGCAGATGATGGGCGGCGACACGATTACCTCGACCTACGTCGATCAGAGCACCTTTGACGGCAAACGCGATGTGCCGCGCAGCGGCAAGGTGCGCGTGGTGAGTACGGGCACGATCGGGTTCTTCCTCGGCGATTACGACACGCCGGCTTACCTGGCTTTTCCCGGTCAGCCGCAGGCGCTGCTCCTGCGCGATATCGACCTGGACAAGACGCCGGGTGCGGAGACGCTGACCGTCACGGTCCGTTCGCTCTACAAGCAGAAAGCCAAGGAGGCCGCGGCAGATTCGGAGGATACGCTGGATATCTTCGCGGTCGATGAAGACGAGGAAGACAAGTGGAAAGAACGCGACCGCATCACCGTGACCCTGACCGAGAAGGGCGCCTCGCCGGTGATTCGCAGCGGCGCTTTCGTTGGCACGGTCGAACTGGCCCCGCTCGAAGATGGCGTGACACCCGACCTCAAAGACGCGGTTCTTCATTGCGATGAGCTGGACGAGCTGGCCGTGACCTATACCGATGAGGTCCACCTCTACGGTGACGAGCCGCGCACCAGCGAGGCGCGGGTCAGGGTGAGTGGCAAGGTCCATTCGGGGGTCAGTGCTGAGCAGTTCGTCGTCTTCGAGTCGTTGCTCAAGGCACGCAAAGGCTCGGTTGAGGCCGAGGCATTGATCGGGCTGGGCGATGTCTACAAGGACATGGGGCTGGAAGAGCGTGCCGCACAGCGTGCCGCCGAGGCGCTGAAGAAGGTCGACCCGATCATCATGGACCGCGGCAAGTTGCCGGGCGACCTGGTGGAGAAGTCGTTCAAGCTCAAGTGGGAGAGCGAACTGCTCAAGGACAATTTCGAGGCCGCCACGGAAACCTGCCTTGCCTTCAATCGGCTCTACCCCGAATCGGTACTGGCCGACCGGGCCCTGATGACGGTGGGCCGCACGTTGGCCCGGAAGGGCGAGTACAAGGAGGCGGTCCTGATCTACGAAAAGGTGCTCGAGCTCCAGAACCCGATCTCGGCCGCCGAGGCACAGTACCGCATTGGCGAGACGCTGCAGAAACAGGCCGAAGAAATCGCCAAGGCCGCCGAGCAGAACAACAGCCAGTGGGGCGGCAAGTCGGCGCGGCTCGCCCAGCTGGGGAGTGCCAT
Source organism: uncultured Victivallales bacterium (assembly GCA_964555035.1). Lineage (GTDB taxonomy): Bacteria > Verrucomicrobiota > Kiritimatiellia > UBA8416 > CAYOBW01 > CAZKRK01. Next base: position 36,702 of record CAZKRK010000005.1, read on the forward strand.
GCACGCCTACCGCCGCACCTACGAGGCCTACCCGGAAAGCTCCTACGCCGCCGACGCGTTGGGCAAGGTGGTGCGCTACTACGTGGACAAGGGGAGTTTTGCGCAGGCCGCCGTGATGCTGGAGAACTGCTTCGACAACTACCCCGACGCGGCTTTCCTCGACGAGATGCTGATGCTGTGGGCCAAGGTCGCCTACCGCATGGGGGACAATGAGATGTCGAAGGAGAAGCTGCGGCAGCTCATCTTCAACTATCCGCAAAGCAGCCAGGTCAGCACCGCGCGCGCGAAGCTGGCGGCGCTGGAAGCGAGGGAAGCGGAATGAGGAAGGGGAAAGACAAAGTAGATAGATTAAGTAGAAAGATTAGGTATGGTCGTCTCTCTACTTCGTCTCTCTACTTAATCTATCTACTTAGTCTTCTCTCCCCAGCCCACGCCGCCACCTTCACCGAGCAGCACGCGGCCATGAAACGCACGATGGCCACGCAGCCCGAGGCGAAGGTCATGGAGCTTCTGAAGGCCGCGCAGAAGGAGGCGACGTTCACGCAGGTGAACGCCGAGCTGAAGACATGGCTGGCCCAGAATGTGCCGGAGGATCCGACGCTGCTCTATCATGCCGCGCGCAGTGCGGAGATGACGCTCGACTGGCCGACGGCGGTATCGCTCTATCGGCAGTACCTGATGCGTGCCGATCTGACGTCCAAGACCGCGGACGATGCTGTGTATGCCGTCTACACGCTCTATTTCGATCGTTTAGGCGACCCGCGTCGGACGGGCGACGTCTGGGGCGCCTACGAATTCAGCCGAACCGAAGGTGATCGCCTGCTGGTCTGTCCGCGCGCCCGCCAGTTCGATGAGTGGTTCCTGCATCACGTCACCCGCTACAACCAGCCGGGCCGGGGCCTGGCGGATCGTTTGCTCGCCTGCCTGGAAGCCGGCCTGCCGGACGACCTGCTTGCCGCGCGCTACGAAAAGTATTTCCTCTGGCTGCTGGAGAAGATCGATACGCCGGTTGACTACACTGGCCATCATTCCATGAAGCTGACCGATGAGATGGCGACCGTCATCGAGAAGATCACGGCCGCCATGAGGTTCGATGAAGAGCTGAAGTTGCGGCTCGATTGGGCGTTGTCGGTCAAGGGTTACAACCAGGCCAAACTCGCAGGCGAGGATGCCCCCGCACCGATCGCCCAGGCCACGGCGTTGCTGGCGGAATACCCTCACTACGCGAAATGGGTGCAGAACGGTTGGGTTGGTGGCGATGCCAAGGAGCATCGGCAGCACGAGATCGAGGCGAAGATGGCACCGATCCTGGCCGCGATTCCGAAGTTGACCCCGTTGCAGCGGGCGGAACTGCTGCAAACCTGGCGCCCCGGCGAGATTCTCGAGGTCAAGACGGTGCGCGCCTACGTGAAGGCACATTCCGAGCTGATGAATAGTCAGACGGGCGTGCTTGTGCTGGATAAGCCATGGGAGGAACTGACCCCGGAAGAGGCCATGAAGTTGGCCCCGCAGCTCGCGCGGAACCCGTCGCGCTCCGCCGCGCTGATCCGTGCCAAGGCCGCAGGCGGCAAGGAGCAGGACTATGGCAAGATGGCCGCCGCGTATCTGGGCGCCGAGTCGTGGCGCCTTCCCATGCATCACGACCGGCGGAATGCTCACTGGTTCAGAGAACTGGGTGCCTTTGGCAGCGGGACGGAGGAGCAGAAGCGTGAAGTGAACCGGCTGAAGGGCGCGCTCGGCGGGGGGCTTAATACCGTCGACGTCAAGAAGGACGCCCCGCCCGCCGAGAGGCTCGCGGTGTTCCGCAAGTTCTGGGGCGATTACATGTCGCCGCAGCCTAGGATCACCAGCGTCCACGAGCGGCTGCGGAAGATCCTGGCGGTCACCCCCGAAGCCATCCCGGAACTGCTCAAGGATCCGCGTGCGGAAGCGCAGCTGCTGGCTCGCGAGGCCGTCTCAAAGCGGGGGATCGATATTCATGGCTATCGCCTTTGGATTGCCGGGCTCTGGAGCAGATATCCGGGCAACCAGCGCAACTTTGAGGGCCTGAAGGCGCGTGAGCCGGAGAAGGCCAAACTCCACGAATTGGAGCCGCTGCTGCGCGCCGCGGTGACGCGTGGCATCAAGCAGGGCAATATGGATGCCTGGCACCTGATCGCCTGGGTGAATCTGCAGTACCCGGAGGACAATGCTGAGCAGCTCAAGCTGGTGCAGCAACTGGTGAGTTCGCCACTCTGGAAAACGCTGCCAGGCGAGACGCGCCAGGTTGTGCGTCAGCATTTCAAGGAGCATGCCGTAGCACCGGAGCACCGCGCGGTGCATGATGCCGCCAGTCCCACCGTGGTCTGCAAAGATCTCCTCTCCATCACCAACACGTCGGACCTGGCAACGACGGTTGCCGCGTTGACCAAGGCGGTCGAGGGGGTCAACACGTCGCCGACGCGAATCACGATCCAGGGATTGGACAACCTGGCCACGGTCACGGACACGGTTTTCACCGACCCGACGGTGTTGAATATGCTCTTTGAGATCGTCGACCAGAAGCGTGGTGCCGGGGTGAACCGCGAGCTGGCCTGCCGACTGCGCAACTGGGTCCTCGAAAACCCGGACCCGGTGTTGCTGCATCGCACGGCGCTGATGTTGTGGGAATCGGCTGTTGGCGCGCGGGGCTATCGCGGTAGTGGTGTTCGTCTGCACGAGTTTCGGCCTGTTGCCAAGGTTGCGCATGCGCAACTCGAAGATCATCCGTCGGCTGCGAAGGTCCTTGGCGATGCAGGGCTGCGGCTTTTCAAGGGGCAGCACGCGGACCGAAACTACACCACGGAGGATTATGCCGCGCTCCAGCCGATGGTGGGTAAGGCTGCGCTTAAGATGGGACTTGTCGTGATCCCGGTGGGGCGGAACGATCCGGCTTACCCAGTCTACAAGGCGCAGGCCGACTGGATGACCGGCAATGAAGACAGCGCCTGGGCGATGATGGACGAGAACTGGGACCAGGTCATCCCTGCCCACCGCGACCTCTCGACGGAGTACCTGCTCTGGATGCTGCAGCGGACGATCTACAGCCGCGACGACGCACGCATGGAGCAACTGATCAAAGCGCTGCTCGGTTGGGCCGGTGAGGCCGTGTCGCCGTGGACACTGGAGCAGAAGATCGACCTGGATATCGCCTATGGCGACATTGCGTTGCAGCTGGGGCAGCTCGAGAATGCACACAAGCTCTTCGTGCGCACCCAGCGGAACGCGGCCTACACCAACTCCCTGGCACGGCACAAGGCGACCCTGCGCCGCGTGAAAGTGGAACGTATTGGCAAGCGCTACGATGCGGCGCTCCGGACGTTGCAGGAACTGGACATGGAGCGCATCCCGGAGATGTGGGCGCCCAGCCGCTATGCCCGGGCCGAGGTCTACTACGACATGGAGGAGTTCGATGATGCATCGGACGACGTCGAGGCGATCCTGGCACGTGATTCGAACCACGCCGAGGCCAAGATCATGCAGGGTAAGTTGCAGCTAGCGCGCCAGAAGCTGATGGAGGCATCGGAACTCGATCTGGGCTCGCCCGATGCCCAGACGACGCTGGTGCCCGGCGAGAAGTTGAAGGTGACCCTTGACGATCCGACCCTGGCGGTCTCCGGGATGGGCACCGAGATTGAGGTGGTGGTCTGGGCGACCTCAGGCGACCGTGAACGGTTTCTGCTGCGCCAGTTCGGTGACAACAAGACCAAGTTCCGCGGCGAGGTGGCCAGTGCGCTGGGTGCTCCCGCACCGGACGATCGGACGCTGCAGCTCATCGGTGACGACGAGGTCTACTACGCCTACTCCGAGCGTTTCCGCAAGAAGATGAACAACATGGCCGAGAAGCGGGGTGGCCCGATCACGGTAAAGTCGGACGCCATCCTCATGGCCTCAGCGCGTAAGCTGCTGTCCGAAGCGGAGCAGCGTATTGCCGACCAGAAGCGGCTGAATGAGGCGTTGGCCAGGCGCCACATGTCGAAGCTCGAGCTGAGCAAGATGGGCGGCGGCGACAAGCTGGCCGACCTGAAGGCGGAGATCGCGGAAGCCGAGAGGGCTCGCCAGGCGCAGGAGCGGGTGAAGCCGGGTCGGGACATCAACGTGCGTGTGATCGATCCGGATCGTAGCCGGTCAGCGGGTATCGACGAACTCAAGGTCAGCGTGGCGACTTCCAGTGGCGACTCGATCGCACAGGTTACGCTTAAGGAGTCGGGTCCCTACAGTGGCCGGTTCGAGGGCAGCATTCCGACCAAGGGGGCACCGCCGATGGCTTTCGCCGCGCACACCGAGCCTGGTCGCAATCCCAACAGCGTCATCAGTCCGGCCACCGGCGCCCCGGTCTGGAAACCGATCAAGGGCGAGAATCCCGTCTTCACGATCGATCTGAACGACAATGTCGCGCTTGGCGAAATGACCATCGGCGCGCGTGAGCCTGGCGCGAAACTGAAGCAGTTCTTCGTGGAGACCGGGCTCAACGCTCATGACGTCGAGACCGTTGTCGGGTATCCGTCCAATCCGGCCTCAGTCGAGAAGCCCTGGCATCCGTCGGTCCGAATCATGAATGCCACGGGAACGCATGTCAGTCATAGCGTGACCAATCTCTACGAGATCTGGAAACACGAAACCCATTTCAAGAAGGGCTGGAAGGCGCACGGCCTGATGCAGGGCGTCGCCGAGAATGTGGTGGGGCCATCCGCTGCGTTGACCAATGCGATTGCCGACAAAGTGACCTGGAAACGCAATCGCTATCACTCGCCCGCCATGGTGCTCTACCGGTTCCGCGGCTACTTCTACGAGAAGGCTGAGGTGACGCGCCGGTTCCGGTTGGAGCTGGGCGAGCACAAGATTCCGACGACCATGCGTGATGCGGACAAGTTTCAACATCCCGCCCAGTTCATGCTGGCCGTGGATGGGCGACCCATCACGAATATGCAGCAGCCGGAGAGACTTGAGGGCGAGGCGACCTTGAAGCAGGGGCTGCACCGCTTCGAAATCTGGGCGACGGGATGGAACACGAGCATCGGGTTCGGGCGCAGTATCAAGCTGCTGGCGAACGTAGATGGTTCGGACAAACCGAGCGCTTGCCCCGACTCGTTCTTCGACCCCGCACGGATCCCCCCGGGGATCATCACTGAGCAACGCAACGGGCGTGCGGCGGTGACGGCGAACGAGGACGGTACCGAGTTCAAGGTGAGATTTGAGCCCGGCACGCGGACGCGTCTGTTGAGACTGCGGGTACGCTCGCACGAGGGGCCGGTCCCGTCGCTTAACAGGATCAAGCTCACTGCAGCGGACGGAAAGCAGGTGCTGCCGGTCGCCACGGACTATGCGGCGCTGAACCGCAACAAGACGCTGGAGATTCTGACCGGTGACAAGGTGACCGTTCGCTACGTGGACGATCGGTTTGTGACGGAAGACAAAGAGACGCACGAGCGTTTTCTCAACGTTGGCTTCAGCAATGCGCGTGTCGGGTTTGAGCGCTACTACCAGGTGTGGGGCAGGTATGGACCGGTAGATAGGTACGATAGGGTGTTGCGGTTCGTGGAGAACGATCCGTTCTCCTTGACCATCCGTGATGCCGACATGGACAGCTCCGACGGTCGCGATCGGCTGAAGGTGACTTTGGCCGGCAGAAGCGGCGGCAAGCGCTCGTTTGAGGCGCTTGAAAGCGAAGAGTACCCCGGCACCTTTGTGCTTTTCATTACAGCCGTATCAGGAACGCCTGCAGAATCGAAACCCGGGCAGGCCCAGGTCAAGGTTGGCGAAGGCGAGACACTGACGGCCATCTGTCGTGATGCCGAGAATACCAGGCCCGGCGTGCCCATTGAGCGCCATGCGCGGGTGGGCCGGGCGGTTTACCGGACACCGAAGCTGTTCGCCTCGCATGCCGCGGTGAAGCCGCTCGACTACGGTCGGTTTGACTACTCGGAAAAGGCGCCGCGCGAGCGGCGGCCACCGGAGCCGCAACGTGTGCCGGCCAGCTACGGCGGGGAGCTGGGTGAGGCGACGGCAGCGGGATTGGGTGGTCCGGATCTGCAACCACGCACCGGGACGGGCACGGCGCTGCCGCGCTGGGCGGTCAGAAATAGCGTGGTCGCGCTGTCGGATCCGCCTGAGGGCGGGGTTGCCGCGCTGCATGGGACGATGTTGAACTTCGCAGTTGATGTGCCGCACCTGGCGCTGCGGGGAAGTTCCCAGGTGGAGGTGTATGCACAGACTGATGCCGGTCGGGAACAGGGGAGTCTTTTGGGAGACCTGGGTGATGAGTCGGCGGCATCGGCGTTCGACATCAACGCACCCGGTACCCTCAGACTGACCGCCGGCCTGGGTGGCGGGGGCACCAGCTGGCTGAGGCCGGCGCGGAACCCGATCTACTGGAGTGAGGGCACCGATAAGGACGTTCCCTACGAACACGGCGCGACGTTCAGTGTCTCAGTGCCCTTGATCCCAGGGGTGTTGCCGGAGTACGGCGTCCTGAGCACCGGTGAGATCCAGCGTCTGGACGACCTGGGCATGTGGGTGCCGCCGCGGGGACTGGTTGCTCAGCCCGGCGAAAAAGTCCATGTCGGGTTTCGCTATGCGGATGAGAGCGGTTCCGAGCAGTGGCTGACGGGATCAGCGAAGGTGATCACCCATCCGGTGCTCGATGTGACGGAAGAGGGCTACCAGTTGGCCAAGACGAATGCCTTTGTGGGTGAGTCGATCTACGTGCGGGTGGTGGACCTGGGTGGGGATGTCTCTGATGAGAGCGACTCGGTCCGCGTGCTGATGCAGGCCAAGTCCGGCGCCAAGCACATGGTGGAACTTCTTGAAGTGGGCGAGCATAGCGGTGTGTTCCAGAGTCGTGTTGGACTGAGTTATGCAAGAAAGCCGGGGGCGGCCGCGGAAACCAACGCGCTACCCTATGATGTGCGTCGTGACGGATTCCCTGTGGCCTACAGTGACGTCATGGGCGTTCGTTATGCGGATGAGTATGGGCAGAAGACCGAGACCCGGTTGGTGCGCATCTGCAAGGGGGCGGACGGCGGGATTGCTCCCTTCTCGAAGCGCTACGATGATCCGGCGATCGGTATGGATACACAGTTCCTGTTGGCCGAATCGTACCTGGAGATGGCCACGCGCCATCGCAAGATGGGGGAGATCGAGCAGGCCGCAGAGGAATACGCGCGGGCCAAGGACATGCTGGAGAAGGCGATGGAGATGTTCCGCGATCCCGAGACGCGGGCCCATGCCGAATTCCTGCTGGCCACCCTGACCCAGGAGGAGGCCGACACCACGGAGGAGACGGAGCTCCAGGAGCAGCGTTATCGTGCCGCACTCTCGCGCTATATGCGGGTGACGCGTGGCTACACCGATTCCATCTATGCCTCAAGGGCGCAGTACAAGATCGCCACTGTCTACGAGAAGATGGGGGAACCGGATATTGCCGCACAGGAGTACGTGAAGCTGGCCTACAAATATCCGGACTCCGAGTTCCTGGCCCTGTCGATGGTACGGCTGGGAGGCCACTTCAAGAAGAAGGCGGCAGCCTACGAGTCCGAGGCGAAGAGTCTGCTCGAGCGGGGGGATGACGAAGAGTCACAGGTGCAGGCGGAAGCGATGCAGCGGATGGCGACGAAGGAATACGTAAAATCCGCCGGCATCTACGGACGCATGCAGGAGCGCTTCCCCGATCACGAGCTGGCCGGCAAATCGGGTCTGCAGGCCGGCAAGGTGTTTATGCGTGCCGGCGACATGCACGAAGCCGTGGCGGCATTCAAGCGGGTGGTCGAGAACGAGGCCTATGGCGGTCCGGACATCCGGGCCCAAGCCATGTATTGGGCCGGCAAGGCGATGGAGGGAATTGTGGCCGCATCGGAGCGCCCGTCGCCGGACGACGACATGGCGGCCTATTCGTACTACAAGCGGCTGACCTACGATTTTCCCGAAAGCAAATGGGCCGCCTACGCCCGCGGGCGACTGGAGCAGGAGCAGTTCCTTGCGATCGAGGATGACCTCGAGGCGGGAGGTGTGAGATGAGGGGGATGAGGGCCGAGTATTCCAGGAGATTTCGATTGCAGTCGATAGCAGTCGATAGCTGTCGGCAGCTGTCGATCTCCCTCTTCGTGGCGAGCTTTGTTGCCACCACCGCCCCCGCCACCCCCCTCGACGACAAGGTCGCCGCCTTCAAGGAAGCCGACACCCAGACCGAAGCTCAGGTTGGCGAGTTGCTCAAGCTTGGGTTGCAGGAGAAGCGGGCGGCGGAAGCACTGGCGGTGGTGCAGCCGTGGTTGGCTGCCAATCCGGCGACATCGCAGAGTGTGCTGTTCTATGCCGCGCGCTCGATGCACTTTGCCGGCGAATGGTCGGATGCGGTGGTGCTCTACCGCAAGCTGCTACAGAACAAGTCGGTCGACGCCAAGTTGGCCGGCGAGGTGGTGCCTGCGATCTATGGACTGCTGATCGACGACATACGCGACGCCGACGCCGCCTACCTCTACATGCGGGCCGAGGGCAACCGGCTGCGCAGATATGGACGCGCCAAGCAGTTCGACGCCTGGTTCATTGCCGAGACGAAGCGGCGTGACGATGTCCCCGCGCTGTGTGACCGATTGGGTGCCATCTATAGCACATCTGCTCCTACAGCCGCGCCATCCACAACCGATACCGAATGGCTCTGCAAGAAACTCGAGTCGTTCCAGTTCACGGATGAGGCGTGGTCCGAGGCTGTGCTGAAGCTGGCGAAGATACAACAGGTGCCGGCTGAATATCGGGCGCGTCTCGCATGGGCGGGAACGGTGACTCCCTACAACCGCACGCTTGAGCGCTTGTATGGCACCAAAGAGGAACCTGACCCGCAGGTGAGCGCGGCGCCGCTGGCTGCGGCGGTCAGACTACTGCAGCTCATGCCGGACCGGGGCGCGTTCCTGGTTGCCGACGGTTGGGGAGCACGGCTGGGTAGGGAGGATTCCCGCCGCTGGCAGCATCGGTTTCAGATCGATGCCGACAAGAAGCTGGCGCAACTGCTGGCCGTGATTCCACGCATGTCGCCGGATAAACGCAACGCACTGCTGGCGCACCGAACGGTCAATACGCGCGACCGGTTCGCCGCCAGGGATATGCGCGAGCTGGCCATGAAACTTCCCGGTCTGTTCAATACGCTTAGCGCAGCCAATGTGCTGCTCTTCGATAAGACGCTGACGGTACCTGAGGCGAAAGCGTTGGCCCCACAGCTCGCGCGTAACCCGCATGGGCATGCGGCGCTGGTGCGGGCCTATGCGGTTACGGGCACGAACATGGTCAGTGCCATGTTGCCGGTGGTGATGAAGTCCGAACGCTGGCGCTTTGCCGGGGATCACAAGACCTCGGCGGCCCGTCGCGCGGTCGATACGGTTTGGGGCGCGGCGGCTGCGCGCGACGGCAATCATGGCGAGCTGATCAAGCAATACGAGGGGCAGGATGCGAAATCGAGCAGCCGCTTCGCCCAGCTTCAAAAGCAGGTGGGCAAGGAGTCTACGACCGATCAGCGGATCACGGGGCTCAACGCCCTGCGCAAGGATCTGCTGGCGCCGGTGCCATCCATTCCCGCCGCGCTCGGACTCTGGAATTGGCTTTTCCGTGATGCCCCGGACCCCGATCGCGTCGAGATGCTGATGGCGCTTTCATCGGACATGAAGGGCGAGGGACTCAACCTGATGCAACGCGCCGGGGCGCAGTGCAAGTTTGGCGGGCAGGGCTATGCGGGGCTCTTCTCGGGCCCCGTCTACAACGAGGGCTGGGCGCGCTGGGGACGGAGCCCCACTCTCAACGTGTTGCAGGACAAGTTCGGTAAACACCTTACCGCTATGCTCGAGAAACAGATTGCGGCCGGGAAGATCCACGAGCCGCTGCTCGGCTTCTGGCTCTACAGTGTGCATCCCCATCACAACCGGGTCTTCGCGGACAAGCTGGTTGTTTCGCCCGCCTACGCGAAGGTGGACCCGGCGTATCGTGAGTTCACTGCGCGTTTCCACGGCGACAAGGCACACTTGCCAACACCGGAACAACTCGAACAGCGCGGACTCAGTCGTGAGCTGCGTGAGCTGCCCCGAGAGGCGACGCCTGCCCAGGTAGAGGCGGCTTTCAAGGCGGCCGTCACGCGGGTGAACAAGGCCACGGCGCGTCTTCCCGTGGAAGCGGTGCACAAGGTTGCCGCGGTGAAGGAGTGGAGCGATACGACGCGCACGCTGGCAAAGTCTCTCTTCGATCAGCTCGCGCCCATCGGCAACTACCCTGACCGCCAGGGCTACGGCTCGCTTGCCGGGCGCCTGATCAAGGAGATGCAGGCGAAGGAGCAGTGGTCGGCGATTGTGCCCTACGCCGCCTCGTTCTGGCGCACCTGCCACACTGACGGACGAATCGAGGATCTGCTGTTGGACTTCGCCGAGGCGGCATTGGCAGACGGTGATGCTTCGACGGCGAGATCGATTGCCCAGTGCGGACTAAAGAGCGGCGTCCCCGGTCTCAGTACGGCGGATGAGCATGGCAAGAAGCGGCGGCCACGTCTAAGCACCATCGCCGGCAAGGCGGCGGTGGCACTGGGGGCGGTTGAGATTCCGGTCGCACAGGACGACCCCGCCTATGGCATCTACAAATCGAACGCCGAGTTCGTGCAGGGCAACCTGGACACGGCCTGGGCGCTCTACCTGGAACATGACCGGCAGCTGATGCCCACGAATGCGGCGTCGGCCGACGTGCAGCGCGAACCCTTGCTGCGCAAACTGGCGGTTGACTACGGGTTCTGGCTGATGAGCCGCAATCTCGAAGTCGAACGCCGGGAACAGGCGGAAGCATTGGCCAGGGAGTTGACCATCTGGTCGCGGCAGGAGAAGGGACTGCTGAGCCTTGAGCAGGAGGGCGAACTGAAGATTGCCTACGCGGGTTTGGCCTTTCTCAAGGGGACGCTGCCCACTGCGCGTGCCTGGTATCGCAAGGTGGCTGATGCTCGCGAGTACAAGGGGTCGGATCTGCATGTGCGTGCGGCGTTGGGTTCGGTCAGGATCGACCGCGTGACTCGCGATTTCGGGTCGGCGCTCGAGGAGTTGGCCAAGCTGATGCAGATCGGCAGTCCGAGCGCCCGCGTCAGGGTCCATTATGCGCGGGCCGAGGTGTTCATGGCGCAGGAGAATTTCAAGGAGGCGATGGACGAGATCGACGCGGTGCTCCGCGGGGATCCGCACCACGCGGACGCGAAGATCCTGTTGGGTGAGCTGCAACTGCTGGTACGCAAGCTTGAGGAGGCCAGCGAGATCGAGTTGGGTGCGGCACAGGGCAAGCACGTCATGGTCCCCGGCGAAGTGCTGAAGATCAATCTGACGGATCCGGCCCTGCAGGTCTCCGGGGTGAGCGCCGATATCGAGGTTGAGGTCTGGGCCAAGTCGGGCGACAGGGAACGGGTCATGCTGCATCCGCTCGGGGACGCCCTGGACAAGTTCCGCGCCGACATGCCCACCGCGTTGGGTCCGCCGGTGAAGGGCGACAGAATCTTGCAGGTGCTCGGTGTCGATGAGATTCGGTTCGGCTACTCCGAACGGTTCCGCGCCAAGATGACCAAGCTGCCGCCGGATCCGAAGACCGTCATCAGGATTGCCTCCGACGCCCATCTCTCATTTTCAGCCGGCGCCTTCGCACCGCGCGATGGCGAAGAGACGCTTGATGTCGAAGCGCTGGGCCTTTCGTCGGCGCAGGCCCGGCTGGGTACCCGCACCGTGCGCCCCGGCAACCCGGTCTATGTGCGGGTGATTGATGCGGACAAGAGCAAGACGGCAGGAGTCGATGAGGTCATTGTCGAGGTCGAAGCGTCAAGCGGCGATTCGATCCGGCGGCTGATGCTCAAAGAGACCGGCCCCTACACGGGTGAGTTCGAAGGTATCGTGCCGACCGCCGCTGCGCAGGCCATGGCCTTTGCCACGGATAGCGCTGCCGGCCGCGACCCGAACATGGCAATCAGTCCCAAGGCATCCGCGGGCTGGATGGGCAAGGTGGGCGAGAAGGGGAAGGCGAATGTCTTTACCATCGACCTCAACGACAACGTCCCCATCGATACGATGACCGTTCAGTGGCTGGCTGAAAACCAGCCGCTGACCCATTTCGTGGTGCAGATCTCGATGAACGGCAAGCAGTGGATGACACGGGCGCGCTGTCCGGCAGACAAGGCGCCGCAGGACGGGCATCCGCGCCTCAGCTTCGCCCGATCGGCTTGCACCGACAAACGCAACCACCCGTTTGTCGACATTTCAGAAACGAAGGGGATCCACGTCCCCGGCGACTGGCGAGAGAAGATGGAGGCGCATTCAGCCGTCCCCGGTGGCTATCGATCCGCCTATCTGCCGACGACGACAAGTATTTTCGCGGTGATGAAGGCGGTTGGTTTCAACCAGGGCGCCATCCACAGTTACCAGGATGATCCCCGGCTGACGCGGTATCAGGCGCTGTTCTACCAGCCCGAACAGTCGACCCGGCGGTTTCAGCTCGCCGGGATGCCCGCTACCAATGCGACCGGCGAGGTTATGACCCGCTTCCTGTTGGATGGCAGACCGGGCACGCCAGACAGTCCGTTGATGATTGAACGTGAACTCGAACCGGGGCTTCACCGGATCGAGTTCTGGGTGAATGAGCTGCCCTCACACTTGATGAAGCGCAAACCGCGGATTCTGTGCGACGTGCCGGGCAAGGGCGCGTTGCAGCCCTGTCCTGACAGCATGTTCGATCCGGCCACCTTCCCGCACGGGGTGCGCGCGCAGCTTTCGCAACCGGCCAGTGGCACCAACGTCACCGGCGGGATCGAGTTCAGATTTGGCGACCGGACCCGGGCGCGACTGGTGCGACTCTATATTGCCGGGTTCGAGGGTGACGCAGCGGGGCTCAGGAAGATCACCATGACGGGTCGCGACGGTAAGACCTACCTGCCGGTCAAGCAGGACTACATGGCGCTCCGCGATAACAAGCAGATCGAGGTCCTGCCGGGCGACACGATCGTCGCGCGCTACGAGGACAAGGTGACCGCCACGCCGGACCTGAATCGGCACGAGGAGGTGCTGTCGGTCGCATTCAATACGGCCACCATCAAGGCCGCCTTCCCGAAATACGAGATTTCGCGTCTCACCGGCGAGCGCGAACTGACCCTCGAAGCGATTCGACGCTTCAATCTGGAAGATGCTGTTTCCGTTGTGATTGACGATGTTGATATGGACGGTAGCCCGAAGAAGGATGTTATCGAGTTTACGGCGGTAACAAGCGAGGGTGACAAGACGCGGCTCAAGGCGGTTGAGACCGAGGAGAAGAGCGGCCTTTTCGTGGGGCGCATCTTCCCCGTGACCGGCAAGCCACAGCGGGCTTCGGAGCTGCAGATCCCCGAGGGGGGCTCGCTGACGCTGACCTACCGCGATATGGAAAACATGCACCCTGGTATTCCGGCCGACCGCGGTGTCACCATTGAGCACGCCAAGTATAGGACGCCGGTGTTGGACGGTTACACGGTCAGCGGCAAGATGGAAACGCCGCGCGTCTCACGCCGCCAGACAGAAGATGGCGCGGAGCCGCCGGCGCCCAAGCCGGTCTGGCGCTGGCGCGAAGAACGCGTGCCGGAATCCGAGCTTGATACCGCTGAGCTCAATACTGTGATCGGCGGCAAGGTGCGTTTTGACGTGGTGGCTCCGCACCTGGCGCTGTCCAAGAGCAGTACCATCAACGCCTATGTTCAGGTAGCTCCCGCGCGCCGCGAGGGAGGCTCCCCAACTCCACCGTATGACATCAAACTGCCCGGCACGCTGAAGCTCAGTGCCCGCGCCAGCCTGGAGGAAGGCCGCTTCAGCTTCTCCATTCCGTTGGCGATCGGCGAGAAGCCCACCAGCAGTTTTGCCACGGGTTCGGACACGATCACCGAGGAGAGTATTCCGGACGATCTTGTGGTCACGGTTGGCGATGAGATCAACATCGGCTACGCCTTCAAAGACAAAGCGGGCAAGCTCAACTGGAAGACGGCAACCACCAGGGCGATTGCCGACCGCGCAACCTTTGCGGTGACCGGTGGTGCTCGGGACGGCAAGCCGTTGGAAAGGCGGTTTGTCGGCGAGCGGGTCTTTGTGCGGGTCCGATGCCTGGCTCTCGACCGGGGGCCGGGGGAGGATTCAACGACGATCACTCTGAAGGCAAGTAGCGGCTCAGCCGCAACCATGAAGCTGGTTGAGACGCAAGACCACAGCGGCATCTTCGAAGGCGTGTTCAAGGTCAAGTATGCGCGTGACGAGTTGCCGGCCAAGCTGCCGCCGGTCGAGCTCAACGGATTCCCGGTGCGCTATGGCGATGACTTAATCGTCAGCTACAAGGCCCCGGGCGAAACGGAGACGCATTCTGCCACGGTGGAGATCAACATGGGGTCTGATGGCGGGATCGAACCGTTCAGTAAGCAGTTCGGCAGCGACGAGATTGCGGTCGATACCAGTTTCACGCTGGCCGAGTGCTTCTTCGAGCTGGCGAAGAGCCATCGCAAGATGGACCAGGAGAGCCTGGCCCGGCGCGAGATGGCGCATGCACGCAAACTGCTCAAGGAGGCGATCGATACGCACCATGATCAGGATATGCGCGCGCATGCCGAATACCTGTTGGGCAATCTGTCGCAGGAGTACGCGGACCTGTCCAAGAATGACGAATCGAAACTGCCGATGTACCAGGATGCATTGGCCCGCTTCTCGAAGATCCCGACCGACTACCCGGAAACGGAGTTTGCCAACAAGGCGCAGTTCAAGATCGGGCTGGTTTACGACAAGATGGGCGAAGTCGAGATTGCGGTCGAGGAGTATGTGAAGCTGGCCTACAAGTATCCCGATTCCGAGCATATCCCGGAGGTGATGGCGCGGTTGGGCCGCCAGTTCCAGAAGCAGGGCCAGGTATTCAAAGAGCAGGCGGACCCGCTGCGCGAGAAAACCGACACCGAGTCGCAGGCGGAGGTCGTGCGGCTGGATGAACTCTCCTATCCATCGTTCATCAAGGCCGCGGTGATCTACGGCAAGTTGCAGGAGCGCTACCCCGATCACAAGTTGGCCGGCCTGGCAGGGCTGGCCTCGGCCCAGAACTACATGCGTGCCCATTACGACGAGCTGGCGATGGAGGGATTCAAGAAGGTCGTCGACAACGAGGATTACGACGACCTCAACGTTCGCGCCCAGGCCCTCTTCTGGACCGGCCTGCTCTATGAACGGATGCCCTCGCAGTTGAGAAAGAAGGCTTACGAGGCCTACAATCGCACCACCTTCGAGTTTCCCGATAGTACCTGGGCCAAGCGTGCACGTGGCCGACTGACGCAGTCGAGCTTTGAGAAGATTGCGGCGGCAGAGCGGAAGCGGCGCAAGGCGATCAGGGATTATACGCGGAACGCCCGCGGGGAGGCCAAGGGCCAGCAGAAGAAGCAGGGGAAGTTGAGAGAGTTGCTGAAGAAGAAATGAGCAGAGGTGTTGCGATGAGGAGTTGGGAAAGCACAAAGATCGGTCCGATCAGTCGGATCCGTCTGATCGGTCTGATCTCCGCAGAACGCACCTGTGCCGTAGCCTTTTGCGCAGTCATTCTGGCGTTTCTCGTCTCCTCCGCGATAGCGGAAGAAGAGGGCGCGGGTGGCCCCGCTGCCGCCAGGGAGGCGGAGTTGGCCAAGCCGGCGCCCCGCCCGGCTCGCTTGCCGGATCTGACCAGGGGCGGGAAGCCGCCCAGTGGGGAGCGCGGCCTGATTGGCTGGAACCTGGGGTCTACTGGAATCATTGGCGTCTGGAATCATGAGTTCGCGGGTGATCAGTGCCTGGTGCTGCAGGTGGCCAAGGATTCACCTGCCGCCGGTAAGATCCTGCCGGGCGATGTAATTCTTGGGGTCGGGGGCAAGGATTTCGTGGCCGGCGGTCACATGGGCATCATGCTGGGCAACGCGATCATCAAGGCCGAGGAAGAGGCGGGCAAGGGGCTGCTCGCACTGCACATCTGGCGCGATAAGAACCATATCGCGCGTCAATCACGCACAGTGGAGGCGGCCAAGGCCATTGACCTCGACAAGATGCTCGAAGAGACGAGCGAGGATGATGGTGGCCTCTTTGACTGGAAAGGCGAGCAGGGCCGGGCCGCCGAGGTCGCGGGTTTCGATGAGTTTCCGGTTGATGCGGTCAACCTGAATGTCACGCTTCAGCTTAAGGTGATGGGCACCTACAGCGATACGTCGCCCTGGGACTGTCCGGTGGCCGAGAAGATCCGCGAGAATGCCTGGAAGAAGCTCGCCGCCACTTCACGTATGCGAGGCAAAGACGGCGGCTGGGAACGCGCGGTGGCGTTGGTCGCATCCGGAAAGCCTGAGTATATCGCCATAGCCAGGAAATGGGCGCACGAGCAGAAACTCTGTCAGGATATGGACGTGCAGGTTATCCCGAAGGGCGGGCACTACGGTTCCTGGCACGCTGGCTTTTCGGCGTTGATGATGGCCATCTACTATGACGCGACGGGTGACGAGTATGTGCTGCCGGAGATCCGCAGGCGTGCGATCGAGACCGCGATGGGGCAGGGGGCCAGCGGCACGTGGAGTCACTCTTTCGCCTTTCCTCAAGAGGGCGGGAAGCTGCATCGGTATATGACCGGCTATGGCGCTATGCACAACGCCGGCTCGCGCTGCTTCTTTTTCATCGCACTGGCCAAGAAGTTCGGTATCGAGCATCCGGAGATCGATGCTGCCATTGCCCGGTCGATACGCTGTTTCGAGACCTACGTGGACAAGGGTGTGCTAGGGTATGGTATCAGCTACCCGGTGGGTTCTGACGACAGTAACGGGAAGAACTGCGGCGTGACCTATGCCTTCCAGATTCTGGGAAAGACCCATGCCGCCAAGCATTTTGCGATGCATTCGTCTCATGCCGCCTTCTCGCGTCGCGGCGGGCATGGCAGCAACGAGCTCTGGTACTATACGCCTTTCAGCGCCGCGGTTGCCGGTCCACGCGGGGTGCAGGCTAGCATGCGCAACATGCGCTGGTTCCACACGCTCGCGCGTCGTCACGACGGTGGTTTTGTTATCCAGGGCGCGGGTGTGCCGGTATGGGCGAATAACCTGTTCGACCCGACAGCGCGCTCTCTTCTCTTCTATTCGGGTCCGTTGGAAAAGACGGTCGTGACCGGCAAGGATGCCGACAAGGGATGCTGGTTCACCGATGAGGAGTACGATGAGTTGCTGATCAGTGCGCAGGGCATGGTTTCTGCCGACGGCAAGACGGTTCGTGGCCAGCTCACGGATCCGTGGTTGATCAAGCAGGCCGGCACAGTTTGGAACCTGCGCGGGACTGATGAGTTGATCGAGTTGCTGGACCACTGGTATCCGCAGATGCGGACGCGTTCTGGCGCTGAGCTGGCAAAGCGGTACCAGGGAGGCGAGACCGATATCCTGGGTAAGGTGCTGGAGCGGCTCAAGAGCGATGAAGCGCGCATGCGCGATGGCGCCTGCCAGATGCTCCTTGCGTGTGGTCCCGACACTGTCTTGGCGAACCTTTCAAAGGTGGCTCCTCTGCTCAAGGATGATGCCGAGTTTGTGCGGATGACGGCGGTCCGCACCATTAGCAGTTCGACGCAACCGGGTGACCGCAGGCGCGAGCTCACGGCGCTCAAGCTCGCCAACGAGGAGTACCCCGGCATGACGGCGGACCACGCCAACGTGCGTACCGCGGCACAGGCGGTACTGTTTGCGTCGGGCGGCAAGCTCGCCACCGATCCCTTCGGGGCCGGCTACGACGACGCGCTGGTACGCGAGGCCCTCGAGAAGCTGGTTGGATTGCAGGCGGAAGGACGGATTCCTCTGACCTGGAGCCGGGAGACGGTCATCCGGCTGGCCGGTCCGATCACCCTTGAAGCCGATCAGCCGCAATTTACGGACTGTATGTTGACCGGGGCACGCCACGGCTCGGCCCAGAAGCTGCTCCGAAAACATGGATTCAAAGAGGCGTTGGACGGCGATGTGACCAATCTGCGCAAGCGCCAATCCCAGCCGCGTTCGATCCGATACACAACCTATTACAAGTACCCCAACGTCGTGCCTGAACAGGTGATGAAGGCCCCCGGGCGCTACCGTGAGTACACTGATGCATTCTACGACTGGCTGCGCGCGCTGCCGACCGGAGGCACGGCGCCGCCGCGACATAAGGGGCTCAACCTGCCGCTCAAGCAGCTGGTCGAGATCGTGGAGAAGGATTCGGTGTCAAAGCCGGGACCAAGTCTTGCCGCCGAGGTCGATGCATTCTTTCAGGGCAAGCTGGAAGAAGCCGGAGGCAAGGCCGCACAGCTCGAGCTCTGCCGCGCGGAGCTGAAGGATCCGAAACGACATAACTTCTTCCGCAAGATGGCGGCGCTGTTACACCTGGTTAAAACGCTGGGCGTTGATGCCGTTGACGATCTGGTTCCTTATATCGGCCATGAGCAGTGGCGCTTGCGCGACCATGCCCACGAGTTGGCTGTTGATCTGGCCAAACGCGGCGCGGCAGAGCGGTTGGGCGCGTCATTGAAGTCGGCTGAAGGCGAGCGCGCGGCCGGTCTGCTGGCCGTACTGGGAGAGGCGCAGGCCAAGCCGGCGCTTGCGGCGGCGAAAACCGCCCTGAAGAATGAGAGTCCAGAGGTACGCCGCGCGGCGGTGCAGGCGGTTTTTGCCATCGGTGGCGCTGCCGAACTCAAGACCGTCTTCGGCTTCATGCGGCAGGCAACCACGCCGCATGGCCTGGACGGCTGCGAGCAGGCCCTGCTGTCAAAGCGTGACGACCCGGCGTATGTCAAACGGGTAAGCGGCGCCTGCATCACCTTGCTGGCGCGTAGTGAGCCGCCTTTGCAGCAGTCACTGGCCTGGCTGTTGGGCCAGTTCGGTGGCAGGGCCAATCTTACTGCACTGCAGAATGCCGTCATGGTGGCGAAGAAGCAGAATGAGCGCAAGGCTCTGATCAAGGCGCTCGCCCAATCCCCTGACCCTGCGGCGACCGAGATCATGTTGGCGCTGCTGAAGACAAACAACCAGGTCCGTGATGACGTCGCAGCCATGGCCCCGTACCGGCTGGTGGGGGGCGAGACGCTCACCGACATGACTGACAAGCAGCGCGTTGCCTTTGCCAGAGAGGTGATGAAGATGAAGGTGAGCGAAGAGCTCGTGACCTTCCTGGGCTGGGTGCCGACCGCCCAAAGCCTGGATCTGCTTTTCGAGGTGATGACCTCAGGCAAGTGCAATCGGGATCACGTGGTCAAGTCGATCATGGGATGCCTGGAGCTGTTCGAGGTGTCGTCCAAGGCTGATGCGAGGCTTGCCCGTGAGGTGGTCACCCAGTTGATTGAATACATCGAGGTCAAGCATCTGCGCGGCGGCGCCGATAAGCATGTGAAAGACTGGCGGCAAGCAAGTGGCTATGCCGCGTGGAAGGGCATGCAAAGCCGTGCCGCCGCCATTCTGCTCACACTGGGCGATACGAAAGAGGCCGATACCCCGTCCCTGGATGATCCGGACCTTGATTTCTAGCCCGCACGGTCGACGTGCGCGGCGGGCAGGCAATGTGAAGGGCGCCGGACTACTGCTCACAGAGAGGATCCCATCTGACTAGCCGCCCGTTGAAGAGCGTTTGGGAGCTGCGTTGCCGTTTGCGCTGCGGCGCACGTTGACTCCCCAAGCAAGCGCTTCACAGGTGCAGATTCTCAGTCACTATCGTTGAGCGTTCAATTGGGGGTGCTCCTTTACCACATCTGGGCGCCGAAAGGTCGCCATGGTGGCGCGACAGGGAGTGAACTCGGAGATCACTGATCTGCTTGGCGTCGGCGATTTGTCCATGGTTTTCGGTTTCAGCCAGCTCTTTCACGTCATCCCTCCTTCACCCTTTCGGGCAGATTCCGAAAAGCCACGTCCAATGATGTACAGATTTGGGGGCGTGATACGATAGGATGGCGACAGGAGAGCACCATCTTGCTGAACGAGTCCGACATCATAAGGACCCTCCGTGTGGCCCACAACAAGGACATCGAGATCGAGAGTCTCCCATGATGATTAGAAGAACGAAGAAAGGAAACAAGCAATGCAACCGAAAATCACAATAACACTGATGTCAATTACGATTGCCGGACTGGCGGTGGTGGTAATGGGAAGACTTGGCATCGCTGGCCAAGCACTGGGCGAACACACGGTGTTTCGATGCATCTACTCGGACGAGTAGCCCATCCATTTCTTCTTCGGTTCTTCGATCATGTCAATGCGTGGGTGAGCGGTCAAATACCTGTGCCCTTCCTGGAGCGCTTCGAGCATGGCCTGGTAGTCGCGGTCGGTCTTGTCTCTGAAGATGAAAGGTTCATCTTCTTCCGATTTGCACAGGCCCAGGCCGCCGGCCTTCTTCGACAATGGCGCGGTTAGGACCAGGCTCCATTCGGGGTGTGTCAGGTTTATCCGATGTGCGGGTCCGTACACCATAATGTGGGGGTCCCAACCTGCAAAGCCATGCGCCATCAAGGATCGGTCGGACCAGGCTTTGCTGGTTACGGTCTTGTGTGTCACGCCCATCCACGACTGCGATATGTCGACCTTATGCGCGTGACACTCATAGCAGCGCCGATGGAAGACGGGCACGAAATTCTTCTGAAACCAGTTGTTCTTCTTGTCCGCGTACCAGCGATCACGCGCTCCTCGAACGCCACCATCGGTGTAGTGATAGACGCCATAGTAGGGTACGTTGCTGTCGATCCAGGTATAGATCCGCTGCCGATCGGAAAGGGGCAGCTTTGGGCGGTCGTGATGCTTGGACTCGATATACCGGCAAAGGGGGCTGGCGTATGCCCCGATCGTCTTGGGCACAGGAGGCTCGTAGTCGGAATTCTGCACCGCGATGTGATGGACCAAATCGCGGTCGACGAGGTTGTTGTATGCCATGTTGAAGTAGCGTGTCTTGTCACCTGACAGGTCGACGCCCCCGTCGGGAGTTGGACCGCTGTGACACTTCGCGCAGTGTTTGTCGAGGACCGGTTGCACCACACGGACGAAATCCACAATGCCATCAGTTCCCCAATCCGGACGTTGCGGAATTGACGGAGCACGTTTCTCTGCCAATGACCTGCTATCCTGCTTGGGCGA
>CAZKRK010000006.1:0-52423 GCA_964555035.1 uncultured Victivallales bacterium
AGCAGATCAAACGCTATTTCGAACTCGGCTGCGAAGTCAAAGGCATGGGCCGCGGTCATATTCGACGCATCAAGGAAGAAGTGCGGCGGAGCCGCAAGTAGCGGGGGTACTGACCAGGAGCCTGACTCGTCGCGGGGTTCCGTAGAACCGTTCTCCCTTGGCCCGCCGTAGCCCGGCGAAGGAGGCAGGACGGTTCCGAACCCCGCGGGATCCACCACTCCGCCTGGGCTCCGCTGAACCGTCCTGGAGAACGGTTCTACGGAACCCCGCTCGAATTGCCCCGGAAGCGCTGCGTTCGGGATGACATGGCGGGGTTGGGGCTTCCGCCCCGAATCGACCAAGAGGCGCCGCGCCTTGGGACGATGCTGACCGATAGACGAATGGGAACGAAAAAGATAGCCGTCATTCTCGGAACTCGTCCGGAAGCCGTCAAGCTGGCGCCTGTCATCCTGGCGTTTCGTCAGTCGCCCGGCACGGAGTGCCAGGTCTGTGTGACGGGGCAGCACCGGGAAATGCTGGATCAGGCCCTGTCCGTTTTTGACATCGTGCCGGATGTCGATCTTGATCTGATGCGGCCGGGGCAGGAGTTGGCGGACCTTACGAGCCGGGCGGTTTCGGCACTCGACGCATACCTGGGTGACGCCATGCCGGACCTTGTGGTCGTGCAGGGCGATACGACGACGGCTTTCTGCGGCGCGCTGAGTGCATTCTACCGGAGGATTCCGGTTGCTCACGTCGAGGCCGGGCTGAGGACTGGAAATCGCGAGTCGCCCTGGCCCGAAGAGGTCAACCGGCTGCTAATCGCGCGCGTGACCGACCTGCACTTCGCACCGACGGAGTGGGGTCGCGACAACCTCCTGAAGGAAGGGATTCCGCCGGAGGGGGTTTCCGTCACGGGCAACACGGTCATCGATGCGCTCTTCCTCGCGTTGGGAAAGAACCGAGGCTGCACGCTTTCGATCGACGGGTTGCCGCGGGAGGTTCGCGATCCTGAAAGCAGTCGGCAGGTCGTCCTGGTAACGGGGCATAGGCGCGAGAATTTCGGAGACGGTCTTGAGAGCATCTGCCGAGCTGTTGCCGCACTTGCGGCAAGGTTCCCTGAGGTGGCCTTTGTCTATCCCGTTCATCTCAATCCCCGCGTCCGGGAACCGGTGGAGCGTTGTCTCCGGGGCATCCCGAATGTCTATCTCACGCAGCCTCTACCCTATCTGCCCTTCATCATGCTGATGGAGAGGTCACACATTGTGCTCACAGATTCCGGGGGACTTCAGGAAGAGGCGCCAAGCCTTGGCAAACCCGTACTCCTGATGCGCGACACGACCGAACGACCGGAAGCGGTTGAGGCCGGGACGGTAGAGTTGGTCGGCACGGATTACGATGCCATCGTGGCGGCCGTGACAAGGCTGTTGACCGACGAGACGGCATACAGCCGGATGGCGCGGGCGCACAATCCTTATGGTGACGGCCGCGCCGCCTATCGAATTGTGCATGCCTGTGAAGAGCTGTTGAGACAATGACCTCTCGCCCATCACCGCGCTCCCGCTTTGTTATCCTGGGTTGTGGCCACACGGGAACAACCCTTATTAGCGGGCTTCTGCATCTGAATGGCTTCTGGGGGTGTCGAGTCAATGCGCATTTCGAGCCTATCGACATCAAACCGTATTTCGATCCCTGGTTCAGTCGTGAAGAGGGTTCCTTCCAGGATGAGGGCCGAGAACGCCTGCGATTGTTCTTCGAGAGACTTGACCAGCAGTCTCACGGACACTGGACCGTCAAGTATCCACGCCTCTCAGACGTCCCCGGAATCCTGCCGGACTGTTGTCTGCAACCCTATAGCGTGATTTTCAACTTTCGCCATCCGGCCAACACGATCTCGCACCTTCTCAGCTATCGTGAGAAGGAGTTGTCGGCAGCGGATAACCTCGCATGGTGCGAGGGCGTCTATTGCCGCCGCAACAGACGCGTGCTTGATTTTCTTCGCCGGCACGAAGGCATCCCCCGGCTCATGGTGCACTACGATGACCTGGTTGAGCGTCGCATGGACAACACCGTTGCTCGATTCGTGGGGCGTCGGCTAGACTTCTCGCTGATCGATCCCCGTCGCCGGCGGGCACAGCCCATTCCCGTTTCCGACGACGTGATGTCACTCTACGAAGAGATGCTGGCGATTGCGTCTCGTCCGGTGGCGTCGGTTTCACTGGCTGACTTGCCGGCACAGGTGTTTGGCGACCGCCTGATCGGGCTGGTTTCGTGGCGCCTCCGGTATCGGGGACTGCGACTCTACTGGGAAATCCGCACGCGGGTGACGAGAATGATGCGTCGGCCGGTTGCACTATGAGCCTTCGTCTCGACCATCTTCGCGGTCGGTTGGATCGATTGAGGAATCAGCTGTTCCCATCGGCGCAGTCACGACAGTGTGCCAGGAATGCAGGGTTCAATACGAGTGCACACGTTGTCCAACTCATCCTGCTGCTCGTCACCACTCCGATCTACGTTTTCTATCTGGGGCAGGAGGAATTTGGGCTATGGATGCTCGTGAACGGCTATATCGGGTTCGGCAACCTGGTAGGCTTCGGGCTGACCGATGCCACGATCAAGTTCGTCAGTTCCTATGCCGCACGGAAGGACATGCAAGGTGTGGCCAAGGTGATCCGCACGACTCTGGCCATGTATCTGCTCATGGGCGCGCTTTGCGCTGCAGCAGCGATGGGTGCCAGCCGTTGGCTTGCGTTCAGCGTTTTGCAGATTTCGGACGAACTGAGAGAGGTGGCCACGCTGGCACTGCGCATCGGGGGGATTGGGATCCTGGCCCGGTTGTACTGGTGTGTACACGAATCCGCCTTGCAGGGCCTGGAACGTTTCGACGTGTCCGCCAAGGCAGCCGCACTGAGCCGATGCATCACCGCGGCCATCAATATCGTCCTGGTTACAAGGGGCGCGTCCGTCATTGCTGTCCTGAGTGTGCAGGTGGGCATGTTCGCGGCGTGCGGTCTTCTCGAGGCCATTCTTCTGAGAGCGTTTTTTGTTCCATGCCTTGTTCCAATACCCCTCGTGGACAGGACGGTTCTGCGCGAGACTCTCTCTTTCGGCTTCTACCGCTGGCTGCAAAGTGCCGTCGGCATCTTGAACAACAACCTGGATCGTTTTCTTGTGGCCTCTTTTGCGGGCGTGAAAAGCGTCACCGTCTACACCATATCACTCCAAGTCGCCCGGCAGGCCCATGTCCTGCTAACGGTCGCGAGCGCTTTTCTTTTTCCCATGTCGTCGCGTCTCAAGGAGGCCGGTGACAGCCAGGAATTGCTGACGATATACAGACAGTCGAGCCGGATCATCGTGATTGCGGCAGCGGCGCTGATCGTTCCCGTGTTCATTCTTGGCAGGAGCATTCTGACGGTCTGGATCGGCGCGGATTTTGCGGATCAGGCCTCGGGGGTCCTGCGTATCCTGTGCCTGCGGTATGCGCTGCTGCCCATCGGCATTGTAACCTACAACTTCCTGCTCGGCCTCAACATGGTTCGCCTTCAATCCCTGCTGACCTTGATGAGTGCGCCCTGCATAACACTCGGCATGGTCTTGCTGTCGCGCTACGGAACCATCGGCATCGCGGGAGCCTGGTTGGTCGGGTTGCCATTCGCACTTGCCGGTCGCCTCGTCGTCTCCAAACGCCTCTTCGGACGACACTCCCTGTTCTATGAGGTCTCCTGCATTCTGCCGGTGTTCATTCCGCTCGCGCTGAGTGCGTGGGCGGTGGTAATGCGCTACGACGCGGCACTCGTCACGACTTCCATCTGGAACCTCCTGTTTCAGTTAGGGACAGCCGCATGCCTTTGCGCCGCCGTTGCCTTCGCGATCGGCAGCCTGGTGGATCACCTCTGTTCGACGCCGTGCACGAATCGCTGATAAAGATCAGGTCGCGGATTGCGGACACTCTGCGCCGTTACTGCGGATACCCGGTTGTGCTGGATGCCTTCAAGCGGGGCAGTGACAGCCGTCGGCGCGCGCTCCTGGTCTACATGGTTGAGCCGTTCGCCGACCCGTGGCGAAGGGAGCACCTGGTTCGGCGCTATCATATCGCGTGGCGCGTGCAAGAGATCGCGTCCGTTCTCGACGGGATGGGTTTCTGTGTCGATGTTGTTCAGTGGGTAGACGAACGTTTCGTGCCGACAGCGCCGTACGACCTGCTGGTTGGGACCGGCTCCGCCAACATGAGACTCGCCGGACTCATGACTGACCACTGCAAGAAGGTCGGTCTGGCTACCGGTTGTGAGGCCGGATTCAACAACCGGGCGGAGGAGCGTCGCCTGAAGGATCTCCATGGACGACGCGGGCGGCAACTGGCGCCTCGCCGGCTTGCTCCGGTCTACAGTGAGTCCTTGCGGGTGTTCGATGCACTGGGTGTCATGGGCAATCGTTCGACCGTCGATACCTTTGCGCCCTTTCACTCTCGTATCTACGCATTCAACAATCATAGGGGTGACGAGATGCGCTGGTGTGATCGCGATCTCGAGCAGGCGAGACGACACTTCCTCTACGTCGCTTCCTGGGGACAGGTTCACCGGGGACTTGACCTGTTGCTGGAGACGTTTGCGCGGCTACCATCATGTCACCTCCACGTTTGCGGTCCTGTCGAGAGAGAAGGGGATTTCTTCGACTGCTACCGACACGAACTGCGCAACGTGCCCAACATCCACGTGGAAGGGTTCATACAAATCCCCTCCGCCCGTTTCTTTGATCTCTGCTCGCGCTGTGCAGCGGTTGTGCTGCCGTCATGCGCCGAGGGCCAATCCGGAGCCGTAGTGGCTGCCATGCACACGGGACTGGTCCCTGTCATTAGCCGGGAGACGGGGATCGATGTCGGAGATTTCGGTGTCCTGCTGCCGGACTGTACGCTGGACACGATCGGCCGGGAGGTCGAGCGCATGGCCGGCCGGCCGCCGGATGAGCTCCTGACGAGGACCCGTCGCGTCAGGGCCGTGGCACGGAAATCGTTCAGCACGACGGCATTCACGGAGCGCTTCACGCACATGCTCACGGAGATCGTATCCACGACATAGGCGTGCGGCACCCATGAAACGCAACGGCATACTCACGTTTCACGACGGGATCAACTACGGGGCCTTCCTACAGGCATACGCGCTTCAGAGATACCTGGCCGGTGTTGCGGTCCCCAACGTCATTATCAACTATAAGAGTGCGCGTTTTACATGGAAGGAGTACGCGTGTTTTCTGGCGCGCAGGAATCCTGCGGCAATTGCTGCCAATCTGTTGAAGATTGCGACCTTCAGGCGCTGCCAACGGCGTTTTGTCAGAACCCGACGGGTGTTGTCGGCTGAGACACTGGGACGAATACCGTTCGAGACGGTTGTGATCGGCAGCGATGCCGTGTGGCACTTCACGAGTCCGCTGTGCGGGTACGATGCTACGTACTTTGGTGCTAACCTGCGGGCCGAGCGCCTCGTCGCATACGCCGTCAGCTGCGGCCCCGACTCGGCAACCGCCGACTGCCCCGCTGACCTGCCGGACCTGGTGAAGCGTTTCGACCATATCAGCGTGCGTGACGAGAACACGCGCCAGTTCGTACGTGACACCGCCCAACGGGAAGCAACTCTGGTTGTGGATCCGACCTTTCTGTACGACTTCGCGCAAGAGGCTGTACCACCCCCGGAGAAGGACTACGTCGCCGTCTACGCTCAAGGCCTGAGCGATGATGAAGTCAGCGCGGTCCGGGCATTGGCGCACAAAACGGGCAAGACGTTAATTTCGATCGGCTATCGCAATGTTTGGTGCGACGTAAACCGTTTTGTCCTGTCGCCGTTCCGGTGGCTCGGATATATCAAGCACGCGGACCTTGTCGTCACGAGCATGTATCACGGCACTCTGCTGGCCGCGAAAATGGAACGGTCCTTCTGCACGATCGTGACACCTTACCGCGCAAACAAACTGACAGACTTTCTGCAACGCGCGTCTCTGTCGGACCGAATGGTGGGCGAGCCCGCGGACATACAGCGGGTGTGCGCGACACCCCCTGACTGGCGGGCATGCCGTGAACGCCTGCGTCCGGTGATTGAACGATCCAGAGAGTTTCTCGGGCAGGCTTTGAGGGAGGACACGAAAGCGTGAATATGCGAACCTTGATTCCCGAGTGTATCAAGAAGCCGGTCCGCGTGGTGCGAAGTCTGCTGAAGCTGCATCACTACTGCGTGGGAGACATGGTCCGGTACGCGCGCTTCTCATCCACTCTGGTTGACCCCGCCACCGACCGCGAGTTGCTGGAGAGCCGTATCCTCGCGCACGCGCACGTCGTTGAGAAAGGTCTGTCCCTGAGAGACACGCGCCCCGGATTTGGGGAGGGGGTCGTGGACGGGCTCCTCCTGCTCCTGGGCACCTACCGGGAGCGTTTCGGATGCGCGGCCGACACCTTCGCGTTTGACGAAGCGGTAGGCGCACTCCTGAAGTACGTCTCTTTCAACGAAGCGCGTGGCCATGACGTTGCAGCGGTCAAGAGCAGACTGTCGGAGCTGGCCGGCTCGGTGGCGCCCGCCGGAACCGTGGCGATGAAGAAATCGGAGATGCGCGACGCGGCTCTCGGCGATTTTGCGGAATTCGCCCGCAGTCGGCGCAGTATCCGCGATTTCACGGATGACGAGGTCGAGGTTGCCACGCTGAAGGAGGCCATATCCCTGGCCCAGACGGCGCCGTCCGTGTGCAACCGGCAGTCGGCCCGGGTGCATATTATCGCCGGGAAGTCACGAATTGCAGAGGTGTTGAGCATCCAGGGCGGGAGCCGGGGGTTCGCGAAACGCGTAAACAAGCTCCTCGTGGTCACCTCGACCATGCGGTCTTTCCACGGGATTCAGGAACACCTGCAGGGATTCGCAGACGGCGGACTGTTCGCCATGAATCTTCTGTACGGGGTTCACTATGTCGGCCTCGGGGCCTGTCCACTTGCCTGCTATGACACCACACCCGTCGGGCGCGAGGTCCACCGGATTGCCGGTATCCCGGAACACGAACGCATCATCATGCTCATCGCGGTCGGGCACATCCCGGAAACCCTGGATGTCGCGAAGTCCGAGCGTCTTCCGCTCGAACGTGTTTGCAGGGCAGTGGACGAGTAGGTTTGCGCGCCGCTATATGCGAATCGGCCAAATCACATACTGTTACCGCCCCATCCGGGGAGGGCAGGAGGTGTATGTCGACAACCTCTGCCGCGTGTTCAGGACGGCGGGTCACCGTAACCGCGTGTACCAACCCAACTGGGGTGAACGCGGACAAGACACGGTCATCTTGCCGCGCATTCACAAGCTCGGGTACTTCGTTCCTTGGATCAACTACTATGCCTTCAATGCGGCTGTGCGCTTGTTTGGGAAGCGGCATCTGCGAGAAGATGACGTCATAATCGCCCACTACGCGTTCTTCTCTCGGCCGGTGTGGAAGCTGCCACACAAGGTCATTGTACTGTCGCACGGTGTAGAGTGGTACCCCGATTCTGACCACTGGAATGACCGTCTGCGCGAGCGTGTAGCCCGCGAGACATTCGATCGCTTCACCACGGTTGCCAACGACACTCACTACTTCAGGCACCTCGGCCTTGACATTCCCCCTGCGGAGCGCTTTTTCGAGGAAATCGCTCCAGGCAAGTGGTTCATCCCGAACTGCGTCGATATGGATGTGTTCAGACCGACAGAAATCCCTAGACACCTGCGCGGGCGCAAGTACATTCTTCTCCCGCGTCAGCTTAGTCCGGACCGCGGCATTGACTTGGCCATCGAGGCATTTGCGCAGCTTCTGAAGAAGGACCCTGACCTTGAACTGATAATCACGGGGGGTCCCATGGGAACCAAGTACCACCGACAGTGCGTGTCGCAGGCGCGAGAGCTGGGGCTCGGACACCGGGTGCACTTCGAAGGTTTTGTGCCCAACGAGGATATGCCCGGCTACTACGCCGGTGCGCGGGTGACGCTTGTCCCCACTCGGCGCCGGGAGGGCACGTCGTTGAGCGCGTTGGAAAGCATGGCCTGCGGGACAGTCACGGTCTCCACGGACGTTGTGGGACTGCGAGACCTCCCCACTCTCAAGGCGGCAACCGATGCCACGGATCTTGCTGACAAGACGGCATACGCGATGAAGAACGCGGACGAACTGGGAAGCTCGCAGCGCCGACAGGTCGGGCGCGTGTTCAACGCGGACAACTGGTCGAACGCGTGGTTGAGTGTTGTTGAGGACAGGGCGGGATATCGCAACGCGGAAGTTGCGATTAGGACCGGGGGGAAAGCACTATGATGCCTACGAAAGTCTGGCGAGTCGTGGTCGTTCTGGTGGCCACGGCCGCGATCACGTGGTCTATACAGAAAGGGCTCCCGATGCGGGATCTGCCCCTTCTGGCCGGTCCGATTGCGTTCTTCATGCTGGTCTTCCTCGTCCAGAACGTCGAATTGTGGTTCGTGTCTGTGGTAGTCCTGTTTTCCAGTTACCTGCTCATACCGGGGTTGCCGAGAGGCGTGTACGCTTACGAGTTCCTCGCTTTCGCCTTCACCGCGTTTGTTTTCATCCGGGGGGCGGTCACGACTCGTATTCCCCACGAGATGAAGATGTTGCGCTTCCTCGCGTGGGGGTACCTGGTGGTAACCTGTTTCACGATGGCCTACAGGGGCTTCGGCGTGCGTGCCATTGACGCGAATTCCGCCTGGGGCGGCGCGTCATACGTGCGGATCGTGATCGGCACATGCTTCTTCCTGATCGGTGACCAGGTAGTCTTGAGCCCACGACAGTGGAAGTGGGCCTTCGTCGGGTATGCCCTCGCCGGCATGTTTCCAGCCTTCGTGCAAGTGACGTACGCCGTTACCGGGGGAGGCGTGAACCTGTCCATGCTGGCACCGTCGGCCGACATGCTGTTCTCGGCGATCGAAGGAATAGGTACACAGGGCATCGTTCGCTACCAGGTGCTCTCTCTGGTGTGTACGCCCATGCTCCTCGGCGCACTGATTCTTGCTCCCCGCACGCTGCTGGGGCGTTCGGTCCTTGTGTCCGTGGTCCTGCTGAGTTTTGCTCTGGCCGGTTTCTCGGGACACCGCATTGCCATTGTGCGGAACCTGGGCGTGGTGGCTACATACTACACGCTGACGGGGCGCACCTCGGTGACGAGGCGTGCCGCACTCGTCGTCGTCCTCTTTCTTGCCATTCTCGTGCCGGTCTGCCTGGCGGCGCAGTATCTCCCGCTCTCGGTACAGCGATCGCTGGCATGGCTGCCTTTTGCAAGGATCAGTCCTCTGGCACAGTCCGGCGCGTCCGCAACAACACTCTGGCGCATCGATGTATGGAAACGCGTTCTGGAAGACCTGCCTCAGTATCTTCTGATCGGAAAGGGATTCGCCATCAACGCCTGGGACGCAGTCCTCACATGGCGCTACCAGGGGGGCAGTGTGGAGTGGGCTTACCTGACGCACAGCTACCACAACGGCCCGCTCAGCATGCTGATGGACTTGGGGGCTGCAGGGTTCCTCTTCGGTTTCGGTTTCATGGTGATGGTCATCTCCTCTTTCTTCGGAGTCGTGAGGCGGGCCCGGAGCTCGGTGTTCCTGGATCGAGCTATCCTCGTGATCATGGCATACTATATCACCAACACGGTGATCTTTGTGGGCATACACGGCGATGCCACCGCCGGCTGGTTCTTCTTCTTCGCCGCCGTGCTGCGCGGACTTGTGGTGACCCGGGACAGGGAGCGTGAGGCTGCGGAGGAGGCCCAGGATGCCGTCCAGGAAGATCTCGCAACCAGAACGCCGGCATTGATTCCACCTCGCGGAGCCCGCCCCTGATGCGCGCAAAGCAAGGACAACGCGTAGCCTCTCCTGTTCTGCATGCAATGACGGAGTGACCATGCGCTTCTCTGTTGCCACACCCACGCGCAATGCTCTCGACAACCTGAGGAAGTGTGTCGGATCCGTACGAGGGCAGTCCTCCGCGGAACACGAGCACGTCATCCAGGACGCCGAGTCAAGCGATGGGACACCCCAATGGCTTGCATCGCAAGCCGGCATCAGGTGGCGCAGCGAATCGGACGGAGGCATGTATGACGCGATCAACCGCGCATGGTCCATGGCCGAGGGAGACGTGCTGTCCTGGCTGAACACGGATGAACAGTACTTGCCCGGCACCCTGCAAACCGTTGCCCGCGTGTTCGAGGCGTGCCCTCACATAGACGCCGTGTTCGGCAACACGATCATCGTGGACAATCATGGAAACCCGGTTTCCGCGCGGCGTGAGATCCCGCTGCGTTCCCCCTACGTGCGCAACGGTTTTCTGTACGCGCTGTCCTGTACGCTGTTCTTCAGACGGTCGCTGATGGACGAGGGGCTGCTCGAATTCGACACGACCTATCGGTTCGCTGGAGATATGGACCTTGTGCTGCGACTTACGGGAGCGGGCTGCCGCTTTGTGCACATTCCCCACTACCTCGCACTATTTACCGTTACCGGGACCAATCTCAGCCTGGATCCACGCATGGAAGAGGAAGCCGAGGCCATCAAGAATCGGCACGGGCAGAGCCCCAGTCGCATTGTCCGCCGCACGATCATGTTCGGCCGTCACGTGGAGAAACTCCTGCGCGGTTGCTACACAAGAGATCGCCTGGCCTATGAGTACGCTCTTGATGAAGAGCCACACTATCGTCACGTTGAGAGCGGGAGCGTGCCGTCACTGTTCACATACGAGAGTTACCTGAAGAGGGTAGAATCATGAGCATTGCCAGCAATCTGCGGAGGGTGCTCGCGGCGCGAAAAGGGATGCGCGACGCTGCCGTCCTTGACGAATGGACCGGAAGAGACCTCGCGGCATGTGTCTGTCTCCTGTCGACAAGGGCGCTTCGCGGCGCCTGGTGGCGACTCCGTTTCGGCCGCGCACGCGGTCTTGTCCTCTGCGACCGCCACGTCCGCATATACCATCCGAAGCACATTCTCACCGGTCCCGGGCTGAATCTGGAAGAGGGGTGTGAGATCATCGGGCTTTCGAAACAGGGCGTCAACTTTGGCCGGCGTTGTACCGTCGGGCGCTTCGCCTGTATTCGTCCCAGCAACGTGCTCCTCGACGAACCCGGCGAGGGCATGCGCATGGGCGACAGCTCCAATGTCGGGGCCTACTCCTACATTGGCTGTTCGGGCTACATCGAAATCGGTAACCAGGTCATGATGGGGCCGCGCGTCACTCTGCTTGCCGAAAACCATCGCTTCGACGAGCTTGACAGGCCGATGAAAGAGCAGGGGGTCGAACGCTCCTTCATCCGTGTCGAAGACGACTGCTGGATTGGAGCGGGTGCAACAGTTCTGCCGGGAGTGACGATCGGAAGCGGGTCGGTCGTCGGGGCCGGCGCCGTAGTGACAAGAGACGTGCCACCGCGCAGCATTGTCGGCGGCGTCCCAGCCAGGGTACTGGCAAAGCGCGATGATTGCCGGTAACTGATTGCCGACGCGCCGCCCGACACACGTGACCCGACACGCCGCCATGCCACAGCCTGTCGTTACCATACACAGCATCGACTTGTCGGACGACTCCCTGCGGGACATCGTCTTTCGGCACCTTCCCGACATCTCGCCGCGACTGGTCCTGGTCAAGCCCAACTGGGTCTCTCACGAGAAGGCCCCGGGTTTTCCCATCGGTGCGCTCGTGACCGGCACACGCCTGATTGCGGCGACGATCGAGGCCTGCCTGCGGAAGTACCCGGAGTCTGACGAGATCCTGGTTGCCGACGCACCGATCCAGGATTGCGAATGGGAACGGCTGATGGCCCAGACCGGAATGGACGCAGTTGCCGCCAGGTACGGGGAACGACGGGATGGCCCCCGTGTCGTTGTGCGCGACCTGCGGCAGGAGCGTTTCGTCTCCCGTGACGGGTTCCTTACGCCTGTGGAGAAGGGGGATTCCGGAGATCCCAGGGGATATCGTGAAGTCGTCCTCAACCGGGACAGTTTCCTAGATCCCGTTAGCGACACTCACGCGAGTTTCCGGGTCTCCGATTATGATGCGGGTCTAACGGCCAGAAGTCACAACCGCGGTCGCCACCAGTATCTTCTGGCCGCATCCGTACTCGCAGCGGATCTGCTCATCAATTTGCCCAAGATGAAGACACACCAGAAGGCCGGCATCACCGGCGCGCTCAAGAACCTGGTCGGCACCGTTGGACAGAAGGCCTATCTTGTGCACTACCGGCGTGGCTCCCCTCGAAGGGGCGGAGACGAGTTTGCCCCCGACTCCCCCGGTCTCATTCGGATCCAGGTGCGCATTCGTCAATTTCTCCAGAAGCGCTCACGTTTTCTTTTCACCGTCCTCGGGAAGGTGTGGCGCCTGATCAAAGGTCCGGCCGGAATCGAGACGAATGGCTCTCCCGACAAGCTGGATGGCAAGCGGTTCTATTCCGCCGGCGGTGCCTGGTACGGCAACGACACGGTTTGGCGCATGATATACGATCTGAACCGCATCGTACGCTACGCGGATTCCAAAGGAGAGATTCAGGAGACCCCGCAGAGAGAATACGTGGCCATCTGCGACGGACTGACGGCGGGTGAGGGCAATGGTCCCCTGCAACCGCTTCCGGTGAATACAGGGGTTATCATGTGCAGTTGCGACCCGTTCGCCGTGGACACCGTCATGGCCCGCTTGATGGGAATGGACTACCACCGGATCCCCCAGCTCTATCACCAGGCAGAGTTCGGCGACGACGTATGGGGCGCTTTTGACCCTGCGACGATGCCGCTCGAATTCGATGGCTGCAGCATGGGAGGAGTTCCATCCCTGCGCGTGCTGCACCGCTTCATCGCGCCTCCCGGCTGGAAAGGCCACATAGAGAGGGAGGAACAACCCTGAAAGCGCTGCGCCGTCAGCTCTTTTTCGGGCTCAACCGCCTGATCGGATCGCGCTGCGAGGCCTGCTACCGTGAGATGCTCGCCTGGGAGCGACTCAGTCCCGAGGAACTGAACCGTCGCCGGGCGGCTCGTCTTGAGACGACCCTGCGCCATGCCGTTTCGTCTGCGCCTTTCTACCGTGATCGCCTCGGCGCGGCAGATACCCTTTCACTCGCGTCGTTTCCCGTTCTCTCTCGCGAGCTCGTGCACGAGCACTTTAAAGAACTCATGACCGACCGTCTTCGTGCCGAGTACGACGGGATTCGCCGTCGACGGCACCGGTACTCCTGGTTGGAGATCGGCACGGGCGGATCAACAGGCGTTCCCACCAAGGTCATCCACGATCGCGATTTCCGCGACTTTGACCGTGCGTCACGACTCTACGCCATGGCTCTCTGCGGCTTCCCGTTCGGCACACCCTATTTGCGCCTGTGGGGCTCAATGAAGGAGATCAACCAGATAAAGGCCTCGTTGGGACACCGCCTGGTAGGCTGGTTCGCCCGGGAGTCTCTGCTGAACGCTTTTCAGATGGAAGCCGAGAACATGACGCAGTACCTGCGGACGATCGAAGGTTCCGGCACCGATCACATGATGGCATACGTAGACGCCGCCTACCAGCTTGCGCTGCACGCACGCCGTTTCAACTTGCCCGCAAAGCCCCTGACCTCTGTGATGGCGTGCGGGGGCACGGTCACGGAGGATGTCCGCAGGGTCATACAAGATGTGTTCAAGACGCGCGTTCACAGCAAGTACGGTTCGCGTGACTGTGGCGACATGGCCTGTGAATGCAGCGAAGGAGGGATTCACGTTTTCGCCAACTGGTATGTCCTCGAAGTCGTGGACGAAGAAGGCGTTCCAGTGCCGCCCGGGGAGAACGGGCGTGTCCTGGTGACGGTCCTTGGTAACCGGGGATTTCCCATGATTCGATACGAGATCGGGGATGTCGGCGCACTCGCCGTGTACGCCTGCACGTGCGGAAGTTCCTTTCCGCTTCTCGATCGGATCGAAGGACGGAGCGTGGAGTTTCTGTCAAGTACCGGGGGCGGATACGTATCGCCATCCTACATCATCCACCTGATCGGCGTGGTCCACAATCCAGGCACATTGAGACGGTTCCAACTTGTCCAGGAGACCCGGGAACGCTTCTGCCTGAAGCTGCAGTGGAAAGACG
Organism: uncultured Victivallales bacterium; assembly: GCA_964555035.1. GTDB lineage: Bacteria > Verrucomicrobiota > Kiritimatiellia > UBA8416 > CAYOBW01 > CAZKRK01. The sequence continues at coordinate 14,065 of CAZKRK010000006.1, forward strand.
GTGTCGCGGCTGAAGAGATGACGCCGTCCGTTGCCGCGATTGTCTCGGATCTCAAGAAAGTCCTGGGAGCGGAAGCGGACGTCCGGGTGGACCGTGTGCCGCGCATCAAGGAGACTGACAGCGGCAAGTTCCTCTACACCATCAACCGTTGTCCGCGCGATTGAAATGCACGTTCTTTTTGCCCACAACAACGCTGATCTATACGGCTCCAGCCGATCGCTCGCGCGGCTGTCGGGGCGCCTGGTCCGCGACGGCCACGTCGTGCGCGTCGTGCTGCCGTGTGCCGGGCCGTTCAAGACGTTGCTGGAGGGAAAGGGTGTGGAAGTTGTCGTCGATGCGACGTTGTCCGTTGTCGAGCGCCCTGCCTTTCGCTCGCCGATTCGACTGGCGCGTTTCCTGGTAGGACTGTCGTTGTCCGTGCGCCGCTTCAGGCGGCAGATTCGCGATTTCCGCCCCGACGTTGTGCACACGAACACATCTGTGATCCCGACCCCCGGAATGGCGGCACGCCGTGAGGGCGTCCCGCACGTCTGGCACGTGCGCGAATGCTACACCGAGTTTCCCCGGCTGTGGCCTTTCTACTGCCGCCACATCTTGCGTTACTCGAACTGCATTGTGTGCATCTCGCGAGCCGTTGCCCAGCAGTTCGATACGATACGCAAGGACGACAGGGTCCGGACCGTACACAACGGGTATCCCGAACAGGAATTCAGTGGCGTCCCGACCGACAGAGTCAAAGCGTTTCGCGAGCGCTATGGCCTCCGCGACGAGGAGCTTCTCGTCGGCGTCGTAGGCCGCATCAAGCTGAAACGAAAAGGCCAGGAAGTCTTCGTGGACGCCGCTGCGCGGCTGGCGAAGGACTACCCCCAGGCCCGCTTCCTCATCATCGGGAGCGTGTTTCCCGGCAACGAGTCACACCTCGAAGCGTTGCGGCGGCAGGTCGCATCGTTGGGTCTCGCCGACCGCGTCGTTTTCACGGGGGAGGTGGATGACATCAATGCCGCGTACGAAGCCCTCGACATCGTCGTCGTTCCGTCGGCGATGCCGGAACCTTTCGGCGGGGTAGTGGTCGAGGGCATGGCCTTCAGCAAACCGGTGGTGTCTACGACGATCGGCGGTCCCCCGGAGATCGTGGACGACGGGAGTACGGGGCTGCTCGTCGAACCGGGCAATGCCGAAGCGCTTGCAGGAGCCCTGGCACGACTACTGGACGACTGCGCCCTGAGAACAGCCATGGGTGTCGCCGGGCGCCGGCGTTACCTCGAGCGCTTCACCATGGAACCGTTCTATGACCGCATTCTGTCCATCTACGAGTCGGCCACGCGCACGACCACAATCGAGACGGCCGGAGACGAGTCGAGAGGGGAAGCCGCGACCGACCGCATGCGCGTTCTGCTCGTTCACGACTTCTACCAGAACTTCGGCGGCGAGGATTCCATCGCGCTGCGTGAAAAGGAACTGCTCGAATCGCACGGTTTCGACGTCCACTTCTACTGCCGCCACAACACGGACATCCACGACTTCGGCTGGCCCCAGAAACTGGGATTCATTCCGCAGACAATTTCGTCCGGACGAACGCGACGAGAGGTCCAACGCATCGTCGATCGTTTCAGGCCCGACGTCGCCTACGTCCACAACGTGTTTCCGCTTGTCTCGCCGTCGGTTTATCGTGTTCTGCGCGCGAACGGTGTCCCGGTTTGCCAGAATATCCAGGATTTCCGCTGGCTGTGTCCCAACGGGTTGTTCTACAGGAGAGGCACTGTGTGCGAACGCTGCCGCAAAGGCGCGTACTGGAATGCGGTGCGCTACAAGTGCTTCCGTGACAGCTACGGGTTAAGCCTGTTGTATGCCTGTGCCGTTGCCTTGAACCGCGCCATAGGTACACTCAAGCGGATTGACGCCATCCTGTGCGTGACGCCGTACTCGCGGCAGAAATTCGCCGATGCCGGCGTGCCGGAAGGTCACCTGTTCATCAAGCCGAACTTCGTGCACGCCCCGCCTGCACCGACTGAGGAGGGCGCGAAGGACTATGCCGTATTCCTGGGGCGTCTGTCGGTCGAAAAGGGACTGTGGACGCTGATCCGGGCGTTCGAAACGATGCCCGACGTTCCTTTGCGCATTGTCGGCACGGGACCGATCGAGAACGAGCTGCGCGATTATGTGCGTGAGCGCGGTCTGAGCCACATCCGGTTTGAAGGCTTCAAGGAAGGTGACGCCAAGACGTCTCTACTTCAGAACGCGGCATTCATGGTGTTTACCTCCGAGTGGTACGAGCACTTCCCGATTGTCCTGCTGGAAGCGTTCGCGGGCGGTATCCCCGTTATCGCAAGCCGCATCGGCAACATGCCCTACATCGTCAAGAACGGCGAGACGGGGCTCTGGTACGAGGTCGGCGACGCCGACGATCTCCGGGCCAAGGTCCGGGCGCTCATGGCGGACAAGGAAAAGATCCGCGAAATGGGCAAGACGGCCCGCCGGCTGGTCGACTCTGCGTACACTGCCGAAGAAAACGTCAGACTCCTGCGGGATGTTTTTGCCGCCGTCAGCGGGAAGAAGCATCCGTTGCGAGTGGATCCATGAAAATCGCCCTCATAGGCTCACGCGGCATCCCCGCGCGCTACAGCGGCTTCGAGACGTTCTACGAGCAGCTCGGCGTGCGGCTCGTCGCGCGGGGACACGACGTTACGGTCTACAACCGTTCCCACTTCATCAGAAACGTGAAGGGCGAGTACAGCGGCGTGCGGCTCGTATCTCTGCCGTCGATCCCCACCAAGCATCTCGACACAATTTCGCATACGACACTCTCCTCGCTGCACGCCCTCTCTCAGGGCTACGACATCGCCTACTACTGCATCGTGGGCAACAGTCCGCTCGCGTGGTTGCCGCGACTGCGTGGGACGAGGACGTTGCTGAACGTCGACGGCGAGGACTGGGCCCGCGAGAAGTGGGGCGCCTTTGCCCGCTGGTATCAGCGACAGGCCGAGAAAATTGCCCTGCGCACCGCCAATCTGATCATTGCCGATGCGCAGGGTATTCGCGACCGCTACAAACGTGCGTACGACTGCGATACGGTATTCGTGCCATACGGCGCCAACGTCCAACGTGACGAAGCCACGGATGTGCTTGAGAAGTGGGATCTCAAGCCGCGGGAGTACGTTTTTTACGTCGGCCGGCTCGTTCCCGAGAACGCCATTGCGCTGCTGATAGAGGCGTTCAAGCGGGTGAAGACCGAGATGAAACTGGTCATCGTCGGAGACGCGCCTTTCGCCGAGGACTACAAGGCCGAGCTGCGCGCGTTGGCGGATGAACGTGTCATATTCACCGGCTATGCATTCGAGAAGGACTACGCCCAGCTCAGTTCGCACGCCTACGTATACGTGCAGCCGTCCGCCATCGAAGGCACACGGCCAGCCCTGCTGGACCAGATGGGCTTCGGCAATTGCGTCGTCGTGCGCGGGAGCAAGGTCAACCGCGAGGTGGTGTCCGATTTCGGTTGCGTGTTTGAGCAGGATGAACCTCTGACCCGGCTGGCTGAGACAATCCAAGCGCTGATGGACAGTCCGAAGCGCGTTCAGCACTACCGCGACAGGGTGCGTGAACGCATCGAGGGGTACTACAACTGGGACTGGATCACGGCATTCTACGAGGAACTCTTTGGACGACTGATCGAGAAACGCGAAGTCCGCTCGTACGACGACTTCGTTGCTGCGCGCGGTGAGATGCAATGATGGATAGACTGCGAGCTCGCCTGTTTGACTACAGCGATCCTGAGTCGTTTGTGAACCGGGTTCGGCGCAAGCGATCGGCCTTTTTCATGGAACTGGTATCCCGGCTGCCCGTGGGTGGCCCCGTCAGGGTCCTGGACATCGGCGGCACCTGCCGTTTCTGGGAGACCAGCGTGGGGCGCGTCGACCCGGAGCGCATGCGGATTACCCTGTTGAACCTGGCACCGATACCGGTGCCGGACGGCGCCGTGGCATTCACCGCCGTGGCGGGAAACGCCCTTCACCTGCCTTTCGGCGACGGCGAATTCGACGTCGTGTTTTCGAACTCGGTGATCGAGCACGTCGGTTCGCGCGAAGGGCAGCGCCGGATGGCTGACGAGGTGCGCCGCGCAGGCACGCGGTTTTTCATCCAGACCCCGTCGTTGTGGTTCCCGCTCGAAGCCCACTCGCATATTCCCGGTTTTCAGTTCTGGCCGCGCTCCGTGCGTGCTATGGCCATTCGCACGGGCAAGATTCACTACTTCCCTGCCAAAGCTACGTTTCGGGAATGTCTCGAGGTTTCCGATTCGACGATTCTCGTGACCCGCAAGGCTTTCAAGGGACTGTTTCCGGGGGCCCGCATCCACACGGAGCGGCTGTTCGGCATCCCCAAGTCATACACAGCCACGCACGGCTGGCCGGGGGAACAAGAGTGAGCGGACCGTCGTCACTATCTAGCTGTGAACTCCGACTCCTGCCTGTCATCCCGAGCGTAGCGGAGCGGAGTCGAGGGATCTCAAGAGCTGCGGTCACGTCCGGCGTGGTTTCCGGTTCCCGAGATCCCTCGACTCCGCTCCGCTGCGCTCGGGATGACAGGGCGGAGATTGGACTTTCCGGCCCGAATTGTCCAGAAAACGCAGCGCCCGGCGGGGCTGGTATGAGTCCTGAGCGGAATCCGGTCTACGGGGAGTATGCCTTCTGGGCCATCATCGCGGCGCTGTACATCGGGCTATTCCACTTCATGGGTAACGTCTCCGATGTCTCGCTGGACTCGCGATCGCTCTTCGTCTGGCTGGGACGGCAGCTTCTAGCGCGTGCCGGCGACTTCTCCAATGCATGGGTCATCCCGCTTGTCAGTCTCGGGATAGTGATCTGGAAGCGCAGGGCGTTGGCGGAGGCTCCGCGGTCAACGGACTACGTGGGACTGGCCGTCGTGGTCGGGTCGCTCGCGCTGCACTGGGTCAGCTATCGCATCCAGCAACCACGCGCCTCGCTGATTGCCATGGTCGGTTTGCTTTTGGGAATACCCTACTTCCTGTACGGCAGGCACGTCGCGCGCATCCTGCTCTTCCCGTGTGCCTATCTGTTCCTCTGCTTCACGACATACATCCTGGTATACTTCACTTTCCCGTTGCGACTGATTTCAAGTGCGGTTGCCGTGGGCATTCTCAACGGCCTCGGCATCGCTACCCAGCGCGAGGGCACGCAGATTTTCGCCGAGGGATTCGCGCTCGACATTGTCGAAGCCTGCAGCGGTCTGCGCTCGCTTTTTGTCATGTCTTCGCTTGCGGCCCCGTTTGCCTATTTCACCCAGAAGACACTCGTCAAGAAGTGGGCGCTGTTTGTGCTGTCGCTGCCGCTGGCCATGCTCACGAACACGTTGCGCATCGTCACAATCGCCCTCGTGGCGCGTTTCTTCAACCAGGAACTCGCCCTGAAGATCTACCACGACTTCTCGGGCTACCTGGTGTTCTTCATTTCGATTCTGCTGCTGAGCGGAACGGGCAACCTGTTGGAGCGTCTCGGCCGACGCAGGAAGGACGCGTCGTGAACAAGCGCTACACCCCGCACATGACGGTGTGTGCGCTGCTTGCAGTGGAAGCGCTCGTCCTGCTTCTGACGCCTCCGGCGCGTGTGGACGGCAACGTCGGCATCAGGACCGAGCTGCCGGAACGCATCGGGCAGTACGAGGGCGACGAGATACGTTTCTGCCAGGACTTCCAGTGCACGCGGCGCTCGCTGCGCCTGTCTCGGCTCAAGGACGCCTCGGTCTGCCCCAACTGCGGCGGTGAGCTCGACGAGTGGTCTCCCGCGGAGAAACACTGGTTCCCGGCCGACACGAAGGTCGTTCGCAGGGAATACCGTTCCGCGGGCGGGCAGGCTTTCTTCGTTTCGATCGTGGTCAGCGGAAAGGAGAGGAGAAGCATTCACCGTCCCGAAGTCTGCCTGTCGTCGCAAGGCAACAGTTTTCCGGCCAGGCATACCATCGACGTGCCTGTCGAGGGTCGCGACCCCGTCAGAATCCGTCTGCTGGACTTGAGCCGCAAGCGAACGGGCGAACCCGCGGGCTGCTTTGCCTACTGGTTCGTGACCGAAGGGCGCGAGACCCACAGCCATCTCGATCGCCTGTTCTGGATGGCGTGGGACAGCCTTCTTCACAATACGCGGCGGCGTTGGGCCTACATCTCCGTCAGCACCGGTCGTGCTCCGGATGGCGACGCTCACGTTGCCCGTGTTCGACGCTTCATCGCCGAGCTTTATCCCCACATCGAGCAACGTTCAGTCGATTGATGACTTGTGGAGTAGGAGCTGTTCGGAAATCAGAAATCGACAACCATCAATCAGTAAGCTCCCTTTGCGAACACCACGACCCAGATTGTCTTGAGGACGATTCTGAGGTCCAGGATCCAGCTCTGGTTGCGGAGGTAGAACACGTCGAGGATACACATGTTGTGAAAATCGATGTCGCTGCGGCCCGAGACTTGCCACAGGCAGGTCAGTCCCGGCATCCCGCTGTGCCGGCTGTAGTGCCACTCTTCGTAGTAGCTCTCGAAATCGCTGCGCGGTAGAGGGCGCGGGCCCACGATCGTCATTTCCCCCTTCACGACGTTGAACAACTGCGGCAGCTCGTCCAGGCTGAACCGTCTCAGAACGCGACCCACGGCCGTGACCCGTGGGTCGCGTTTCATTTTGAAAAGCCCCTGGCTGGACTCGTTGAACTCCTCGAGCTGGGCGCGCAGCTCGTCGGCGCGGTCGTGCATGGTCCGGAACTTGAACATCGTGAACGGCACGCGATTGACGCCGATGCGTTCCTGCAGAAAGAGGAGCGGCCCCTTGCTTGTCAGCTTGATCATGACAGCTATCAGCGTCATGAGCGGCGCCAGCAGGATGAGAGCGGCGGCCGCTACGACCATGGAAACCAAGTGGCGCGAGCGCAGGACTTTCTTGGACTGACTCGGGGCATCGAAGTGCACGAGAGGCATGCCGTGAATCAGGTCCACGGGCAACCGGGCCTGGCGCACCAGCACGTCCATCTTGTCCGACAGCACCTTCACGCAAACGTCCATCTCGTCGGCGAGCTGCAGCATCTGCATGATCTCGGCTATCGTCAGGCGCTTGGCGGCCGTAATGATCACGTCCGCGGCCTGTTCCTGCGCCGCGGTCTGGATCCGCCCGAGGAGGCGGTCGAACGGTTCATCGTCTTCGACTCCGATCCGTTCCACGATATGGATGCCGTGCGGGTGCAGCTCGTCGATCAGCACGCGGAGGAATTCGCCTTCGCCGTCTTCACCGACCATCAGCGCGCGGTGTCGATCCATGCCGAACCTCTCCCGCAGGACTGCCAGCAGCCGGTCCATCAGTGAGCGAAAGCAGACACAGTACACGACATTGAAGGCAATCATGGGGGTCAGGATACTGCGGGGATGGAACGTGTTGCGACGGAGATAGAAGTAGGTGAAGATCGTGACCAGGGCGATGCCGTTGGCCAGCAGGACGTTCCACCCTACGGGACGCGGTCTGAGAAAGCGCCTGCCGGAGTATAGATCACGCACGGCATACAGCAGGCAGATCAGGAGGGCGAGCTCGGCGATGATGCGGGGGGCCGAGATGATGTAAAAGGGTTCGTAAGCATCCAGATCGAGGAGGCGAATACCGAGCGCCCGCGTGATCGAAGCGAACAGATGCTCGCCCCACTCGCTGTGGAAACGAAGGAAGACCGTGGTGTAATAGGCTGCGGCAATCGCCGCGATATCCGCGGCGAATTGAAACAGCCAGAGGTTGCCGATCTGCTTTTCGCGAGACATGGTCCAAACCTACCAGCCGGCAGGTTCCAGGAAAAGCAGAAAGGGGGCGGCTCCGTGTGGGCGCCCAAACAGCGGCTGACAACAGCCTGCCAGGTCTTCATGGAACCCCCGGTCGTCGCCGGACGCATCTACTTCCGCACGCAAGCGGGAACGGTCGTTTGCTACGACCTGACGAAGGGCCTGTAGGGCGAGGGCATAGGCTGTCATCCCGGGGGCGCCACCGGTCCGCCCCTCACCCGGTCCTCCTGCGTCGGACCGGGTGAGGGGCGGGCCAGGGGCGGACGGGGGATGACAGGGCGGGGTTTGAAGTCCCCGGTCAGCTCTCGCGCCCACCGCGATTCAGAAATGGCGCATAGGCCTGGTCCGCGGTGCATATGTGCCCCTTCCACCAGGTCTTGAGATAGCCGAGCAAATCCGAGGATGCGGCGTCGGCTTGAGCCGAGGACCGCCCGGCAAGCACTCGCACTTTCTGCTCGTACGCGCGATGCCACCGTTGGTGCTCGCGAAGCCCGCCGAAGCCGCAGCGCTTCATCGCGACCTCTTCCGTGCGGAAGTGCTGTGCTGCGTAGCGGAGCGCCTCTTCCAGGTGCTCCTGAAACTCGGCATCCGAAATGCCCGCGCTCATGTCCCGGTACAGTCCGTTGATGATGTCGAACATCTTCCGGTGCTGAGAGTCGAGAGCGGCGTTTCCGACACTGTACTCGGGCTTCCACACGATGAAGAGGGCCTTGCTATCGTCCATGCGTCGATCCTCGCCTACCCGCACCAGGGACGCCGGCGTCGAATCCCGCGCGAGAACAGACCCTTCGCGATCCTGATGTCGTCCCGGATCTGGAAATCGAACATCCCCACGCAGGCGAAGTCGGCGCCGTTGCCGAATGCGTATTTGAAACCACTGGTCGGGCTTATCGCACCCGCCGCCAGAACTTTGAATGCGATCCAGGGCTTCTTGACGCCCTGCATGAACTCAATCGTCCGCTCCGGCGTCCTGGACCACACGTTGTCGTGCTCCTTCTCGAAACCGCGCGACCAGTATTTGCCGTGGTGCAACGTCTTCATATAGAAGTCGGTGTCTATGCCTGCTCCCTCGCACGCCACCGGCACCTCAATGGAGTGTGCTCCAATTCCCCCCACCACCTTGTTTCGCTTGGCGAACTCAACGAACTTCCCGAGAAGGTCAACATGTCCGCCCTTGAAAAAGCGATCTCCGACTCCGCCCTGCACGTAGACGCCACATGCTCCGGCGTCGATGGCCCGTTGCGCATCGGTCGTAAGGTCCGTTGTCTTCGGCTTGATCTGGGCAATCCACTGCATCTTGCCCCCGCGCTCCTTCCAGTAGGTGGCGATCAGCCTGAGGGTATGACTGTCGAGCCGCAGTATTGCCGTGTTCACGCCGTTCTGTTCGCAGAGCTGGAGCGTCTCGAACACCTTTTCGTCAGTGAAGTACTGCCTCAACAAACCGGAGACGTACACCAGGTCCCTGCTATGCGCGAAACCGCCGATCAGGTTGCCGCCGCATATGATGCGGCTCACGGATAGCGGTCCTATCTTCCCCTGCGCCAGGGCCTCGCCCGTTTCCTTCGCGTTCGCAGTCGTTCCCGCGGATTCTCGTGCAAGCAGAGCCCTGTCTTCCAGGCTCAGAAAAGCGGCCGCGCCGCCCGAAACCCGGAGTGACTTCTTCAGCCACTCACGCCGACTGATCTCTTTGCATGACATGTGCTGTCCTCCCGTTCGCAGGACTGATGTCAGTTGCTAGCCAGAGGGTGTCCGAAAAGACCTGGAGACGGCGGTCCTCCGCCGTTGCGAGCAAGTGTGAGTGCATTTGGCGAAACAAGCGATGAACCTCGTTCGTTTCTGTTTCCGATTGTGCTCGGCTCTTGCTCGTAACGGCGGAGGACCGCCGTCTCCAGGTTGAATCGGTGGGCGCTCTGAACGCGTAGCCCCTTTCCGGATGGTGTCCAACCGACAGTTCCCAGCTTGCAGCAATGCCGATCACGAGTCAATATGTAGAAATGAACCCCGTTCCGATCGTTTGTATCGGCATGTGTCCTGACCACTATGGCTGGAGCAGATTGAAGCCGGTCTCCCGGTCAGAGGCGCGAACGGCCGCGCAGTCGACGAGCTCGGTTAGAATGATCTCGAGGACGTGCCAGGTGCGGACACCGCGGCGCACGCAGCCGGTGATGGTCTCCTCTTCGCGGCCGCAGGCCATGTGCATGTGAAGCACGGGTTTTCCGTCCGGGTCGGGGAACAGCGTGCCCACGCCGGCTACCTCGTGCGCGTGTTGCAGCGTGCGCTCCATCGGTATGACCGGTTGAGCGCGATCCTCCGCCGGCCCCACGATGAGCCGGCTGCCGTCATCGGCTCCGCCCACGGCGATGAGCGTGGCCGCCGTGATGCCGTGAGTTGCCGCAAACGACTCGATCGCCTCGTGCACGACATCGCCGTCTTCAAGGCGAATCACGAACACACGTCCCTGCTTGGCTTCGGAGTATCTCATGCGGGGAAGGTAAAGACAGAATCCGGAAGGGGAAAGCAGAAAACGAGTCGTGACGAACCGACAAGCAGCTCACGCTACGCTGCCGGGACAAGAAGGAGGACTTGGACGAGCAAAGCAGACGACCTGTCATCCCAAGGACACCAAGGGCCTGCCCCTCACCCGCTTCCGCTGCGCTACGGCGACCTCTCCCCCGAGGGGAGAGGTGATTCGCGCGCTCCCACCTCTCCCCTCGGGGGAGAGGTCGCCGCAGCGCAGCGGAGGCGGGTGAGGGGCAGGCTCCTCGACTCCGCTCCGCCCAGCGCTTCGACGCTCATGCGTTTCGGGGTGAAGACGACGTGGGTGTTGTCATAGCGGGACCAGTCCCTGCTCAGGATGCGCCCCGCCTGCTCCATGCGGTTGTAGGCGGGTGTGTTCGGCCATGGGACGTAGAACTGGACCGCGCAGAGCTCGCGGGAGAGCCTTCCCTGTTCGATGAAGGCCTCCACTTCGGCGAAGACCTCCTCCGTGTCGACGTCGAGCCCGACCGTGAAGTTGTACGAGATGTCGATGCCGAGCTCGCGCAGCTTCCCGGCAACGTCGCAATACAGAGCGTGTTTGGCGGGGTCTTTCCGTTCGGAAGTCACTTCCGTTTCCGTGTAGATGCAGGTGCAGCCGCTGTCGGCGAGCAGTCCCAGGTAGTCGTCGTCGTCGATGAGGTGAAGCAGCGCGCCGCCGCACCAGTTCACCGCCAGCGGCCTGACCGCTTCGGCGAAAGTCCTCATGTACGGCCTGTTGTTCAGTGCGCAGCAGGCGGAGACGTTGATGCCGCTCACGCCGTCGGCCTCGGCGCATGCCTCTATCTGCTCCAGAGCCTGTCGTACGGGGATGCACCTGTACTCGGTGCCGAACATGCGAGGTGCGATGCAGTACGCGCACTGGGCACCGTGCGGGCAGCCTCTCACGAGCTGGAAACCGTTCTTGACCATGTAGTCCGTGTTGCGGATGCAGGCGTAGCTCGGCGCGGGCAGTCTCGCAAAGTCGACGGGAGTGTCCTGGCGATACGTTCTCTTCAGGCCGTTGTGCTCGATGTCGTCGAGCAGTCTCGGCCAGAGCTCTTCACCTTCGCCAACGACCACTGCGTCCGCATGTTGGGCTGCCTCCTCGGGCATCAGTGTCGTGTGCTGACCGCCCATGACAACGCGAACGCCCCGCGATCTGAACCTGTCGGCCGCCTCATACGAGGCATTCGCGAACGGCGTGAGAATAGAGAATCCCACGAGGTCGACGCCCTGGTCGAAGTCGATGTCCTCAAGCTGAACACCGTCCAGAATCTCCACGTCGTGTTCGGGCGGCGTGACCGCCGCGATGTAGGGAAGCCCAAGGCGAGGGGTGTAGAAGAAATGGAGCGGCGCTCCTTTGCGGTACCACGGAAGACGGCCGATCGATATCAGGAGGACCTTCACGTGAGAAATCTGGCAGAATGTCCCGTCGGATGCAAGGTCGGCGGTCGAAGGCACGATCTGCTCGCGAACCGTGAGTATGCCATCGAAGTATAGGGGGCGCACGGCTTTGCCGAGGAGATTGTGCCGAAGCGGTTCGATATCCCTGGCGAGGACTAGGCGCGCGTGAGGCAGTCTTCGCCACCCCCGGTGCACGATGCGCCATTCGCGGTTCTTCAATACCTACGCGCTGACGGGCCCCATCATGCCTCGCCAGCCTGACCGTCGGTCGCCAATACACAGATCGACATGCAGGCTCCGGAGGCAATGCGGACGGTGGTTGCGGTTCTGTAGAAAGATGGCACGGTAGAAAGATGATACAGTCAATTCTCCCATCTTCTTGCCGTCCCATTTTTCTGCCTATGCCACACTTGGGTTGCGGGCGACGCCCGCGTTGATGCCTTGGTCTGACAGTGCTGCATTGAAAAACAAGCAATGAACGACAGAAAAGCACTGTGCACATTCCCCTGCCACACATTCCTCTGCCGGTCACTTCTCCATTCGCAAGTCGGCCCAGTTGACGCTGCTGCCCAAATACCCAAGCTGGTATTTGCGGGCGACCTCCAACCTCAGCGTCTTGACGCCCGCAACGTCGATGTCGATCTCCTCCGGGGGAACATTCTTTTCGAACATCGGTGAACGGTAAAGCTCTTTGCCGTCTCCGAGAACAACGAAGTAGACCGATGTCTTGTCCTTGCGCCCCGGCTTGAGGATTGACGGGTCGTTCATCTCTATGCCGATGGTTGACTTGAGCCGTGACCAGCCGCCGCCCGCGATGTCGTACTCGACCAGGCTCGTTTGTCTCAACGCCTGAACGCCAATCCCTTTCGCGTGCGTCTTGTCACCCAGCCGGATGGGCAGGTAGTCCCAGTTCGTGTCCCGGCGCATCTCCGCAAATGTCCCCAGTGCTCTGGTCTCAAGGAGATCGCTAAGGTACAGCAGGTCTGCATCGACCTTCGCCGACCCAATGCTGGGCCCGCCGATGAGGGAAGCACGGGCACGTAGTCCGGGGTTGCCCTCAACCGCGTATTCGGGTTCGTACTTCCACTGATGATCAAAGCTCCCCATGACGATGTTGAGATCACCCCACTTTGTCTCCTCTTCCGCGAGTTTCCCGACATCCGTTACACAGTAATCAAACCCTTGCTCAACGCGGTTACAGAGATACATGCCTCTCAGCGATGTGCCCGCGAACAGGGAGACATATCGCTCAGGGTTCATCGGGTTCGGGCAAATCACGCCTACGGCTGAGTCCCTCGCGTTGAATGTCCTGGTGTCGATTGTGACGTTGTCACCGTCGATACCGAACGGAAGCTGGTCGATGAGCTTGCGCGTTACAAGGTTTGCCTCCGGCCCTCCGTAGAGCTCGAGCGAGTACTTGCGGACAATCTCGTCGGTAACCTCGGTGTCCAGGAAATACCGGGGGAGGTGGTTCCATTCGTGTCTCCAACTGTCCCGGGCGGTCTCGGCTTTCAGTCGACACACGCGCCGCATACCGGGATCCGCCGACGCGGTTCCACAGACGATGGCGAAAGGCAGATTGTGGCGGTCGTCCAGAGGACCTTCGATCACGGCGTTCTTTTCCCCCTTTGATGGCTGGTAGCCCGGCTGCCGGACCACAACGGTGCCGTTCGTGAACGCCTTTCTTCCGATGAACCGACCATTCCAGATGACGGAAAGGGGCTTCCCGTGATCGACCAGTTGAGGGCCCGGGGTGAGCTTGATCTGAAGCGCGTTGTCGCTCTCGCAGGCCACGGTAGTCGGGTTCAGCACGCGGGCATTCACGGTGACGAACTCGAACGGGTGTTCGCGCTGCTGCACCTCGACCCAGTGAACGGAGGAGGAACTCAGTCGATTTGCCCTGATGCGAATCTCGTGGGGATTGCGGTTCAGTTTGCGCTGAAGCAGCCACTCCAGCACCTGGTACTCTTTCGGCAGCGGATGATGTCCCCATCCCGGGACCTCCCAATAGCGCACGTCGTACCCCCAGCGCTGGAGGAGCCTGGCGGCATAGCGGGAGGACCTGACGAAGTAACGGGAGTCGCTATCGCCCTGTGCGATGAACACCGGAGTGGTCAACAGGGCTTCGGCATGGCTGGGACAAGCCCCGGCTTCGTGGAAGAAACGGGACAGTGGCGTCATCTTTGCGAACTCTTCGGGCTCGGTCCACGCGTGGTAATCCCCGCTACCGTAGATCGGCGCCAGGGCCGCGAACAGGTGGGGGTGCCGCGAGCCCAGATGCCACGTGCCACCGGCACCCATGGAATGTCCCATCAGGTAGATACGGTCCGGATCGACCAGGAACGTCTCCTGCGCCAGTTGAATCGCCTTCATGACATCCCGCTCGCCAAGCCCCCTGTACCCCGAGTTGCCGCGGCCATGCGGTGACAGTTCGATCACCGGGTAGGCCGCTGCGATCTTCCCATATCGGTGTCTCTCATGCCACCACTCGGCGTAGTTGCGCTTGTGAGTGTTCATGCCGTGCAGATCAACCACCATTGGAAAGCGCTTCTTGCCGTCGTACTCACGCGGCAGGTGGATGCGACAGAACTGGGGCGAGTCGTCGAGGTCCTCTATCCAGGTCAGCCGGTGAAACACTTTTGCCGGTCGTCCCGCCTCAAGTCCGATAAGAATCTCCTCGTACTCCATCAGTGCAAAGTGAATCCACTGCCACGCGTGGTCCTTGAGTTTCGAGATGTCCCCCTCGCGTGGATCCCCCTTCAGGCCGAACAGGATGAAGTCCTTGACAAGCCGCAGCCGCAGGTCCTTCCTGCTCCTGCTCTTCGGGTCTACGCGATCACAGGCATTGAGGATCTCGATGACCTTTGCGCGCCAGTCGCCTGTGTATGAAGGGAGATAGTGACACGTACGCCGTCCGGCCCCATCCGTCCATGAGACTCGCACATCGTACGGTCCGCGTGCCCAGCGCGTGGTGTCGAACCGAACAACCTGCCCACGCGGCACCTCCTCTTTCGCGATGCACTCGCCTCCCGGGGCAAGCACCTCCACCAGGGCTGTCTCGACGGGGAGTGCACGTTGATAGAGAGCGGCATCGGTATCGATCTCCAGCACGTCATCCGCCGCCTCGGACCGGCGCACGACCTCGGGCCGGGGCTTGGTGTACAGCGTCGCCTGCGCCCGCATCTCCGGGATGGCGGCGACCCGCATCTTGAAGTACCAGGAACCACCGGCGCTCTCCACCTTGACCAAGACGCGGTTCTTACCCTTCTTGAGGGTAACGGGGACAATATCGGCGTCCATGGTGCCTTCGCGCTCTACGACATGGTCGTGCACAAGCTCGCCGTTGACCCAGACGCGAACGCCGTCGTCACTGCCCAACGCCAGGACCGCCTCCCCGGCCTCTATCCAATCAAGCGTGGTGTGAGCGTAAGCAACCCTGTTCTGTGCGGGCCGAATGCCGGGGAACTTCCGGAAATCGACACCGTAGTGCTCCATGGAATGGCCGGCCCACACAGCCTTGGTGCCGTCCGGTCGTGTGTGCGTCATGCCTTCGACGGGAACGATCGCCGCCTCGCCGCCGTGCTCCTTGAGATAGTCCGTCTCGAGCCCCACACATGGTGGCGTGTGGTCATAACGCTCGTCACCCGCATGCGGCGGATTCGGGAACTCCCCGCAGACCAGCCAATTCGTGAGCACCACCATCTCCGGGGAGAACTCCCACGGCATCCGCATATCATCCATTGGATCCGGGAACTCAGTTCCGGGAGTGTCTGCCGCGGCGTCTGCGGAAACGGCGGGGCCGGACGAGACCGCCCCCATGGTCTTGAGCCAGTTGTGGAATACCTCGGGCCAGGCGGCAACCGCTCCTCCGTGGATGCCGAGTCCGTAGCCGTGCCCCCCCTTGGCGTAGATGTGCAGTTCGGCACGAACGCCGGCGCGCCCCAGGGCTTCGTACAGCTCTACACCCCCTGAGCGGGGAACTCCGTCGTCATGCGTGTAGACCAGAAAAGCGGGAGGCGTATTGCTCGTGATGAGCTGATCGATGTTCTTCGGCACAGCGGGATAGATCGGTGCAAAAAAGTCGGGTTTGGAGCTGACACGTTCCAAAGAACCGGCGGCCTTCGGATTGCCCGGCAGGATTTCCGTTGCGGCACGGATGGCCATGTATCCGCCCGCGGAGAATCCCATCACGCCAATCCGGTCAGGTTTGACGCGGAGCTCTTCGGCACGGCTCCTGACCAGCCGAACTGCGCGTTGCACGTCGGCCAGGCTTTCCGCCGCTCCCGGTTCGCAGGTCCGGTACTTGAGCACGATTCCCGCTATGCCCTTCTGATTGAGCCAACGGGCCACGTCGTGTCCCTCCTTGTCGATCACGATGCGTCGAAAGCCGCCACCCGGGCAGATCACGACCGCCGCACCCGTTGCCGTCTCTTCACTCGGCAGGTGAAAGGCTACCGTGGGTACGGTCACTTGCGAAATGCTTCGGTTCAAGCCGTAGGCGTTCTGATCGTAGGACCGGTTCTTGACCGTCTCTTCAACAGCCTCACTCCCCACTTCAAGCGCCCCGTCCGGCCAGAGGGGCACGGCAGGCGGTTCCGCGCCGACCGATCCGGATGCACAGAGGTTCATCGTGAGAACACAGAAGCAGGTCGTTGATATGGGGAGTCTTGTCTTCATGTCAGCACTTCCCTTCTACGGGGCTTCTTCAAGCCCATTAACGATCGTCCTGAAGAATCCCTCACCGTACTTGAGGTGGTTCTTCCCGGTGCTGTTGCGCGTCATGATGATGACCAGGTCGTTTTGCGGGTCGATGCGCGTAAAGGCCCCTGACGCGGCGCCATGCGCGAACGTCCCTTCTCCCAGCCCCTCATTCTTATGGAACCCCGTGCCTATGCCCAGGTTTCCGTCCCACGGCGGATCCGACACGTCGCCCATGGGCTGCGGGAGCATCTGCACGAAAACGTCCTCGGCAAAGAAGCGCATATCACCCGTCTCCGTTTGGAATTGAATGTGATCCCACGTGGCTGAGAAATAGGCGGCATCGTTCAGGTAGGCGCACAGGTGTTCGGTAAGCGATGTTTCGCCGAGAACAGCAGGTCGGCCCGGACAATCTCGCCAGCCCGGAAGCTCACCCGCGATGAAGGCCACGAGTTCGATCTTTGCCGTGGAGGGGAGGTGGATTTCCTTGGCAATCCTCCCGGATGAAGCGATGTCCCGTGTATCTGCCAGCATGGTACCGAGCCCTCAGAAGCCCTGCTCGGCCAGATCCGCCAGTGTTTCATCCGCGTCCCGTAGCGCGACGGAGCGCAGCCAGTAGCGCAGCCGGTCCGGCTTGATGAGATAGACGCACGCACCATCATACACCCGAGCAATCCGTGTGACGTTTAGGCCCGCGCCACGCTTCTCGCGCAGCAGCGCGTCGACTTTCCCCTCCAGTTCCTCCGCATTGCGCCAGTCCGCGTTGCCCTTGCCGAACACATACGGCTGGCAGATCACACCTTGCCAGGCATGCGCATCCAGAGCGCGCAGGCGGTTCTTCTTGTACACGCCATTGATCCGCGCAGTGAAGACCTCATTGAATGCAGGGAGAGCCGGGCGGCCAAGCTGTTTCATGGCCGCGGAATCCTGGCCAAGCCGGACGAGATCGCGGTAGTAATCCACGATATCATCGACGAGAATCTGCTCGTGCGGAGAAAGGTGCAGATCAAAGTCAGCAGGGCATGGGAGGTTCTTGATGTCGTCGCTGAGAACGGCTGTGGCTCTTGAAACGAACCCGGAAACACTCGCGGAAGCGAGAGATGCCAGAAGCGGGCGTCGAGCTGAAGTAAACCAATGAGCAAGCTGGTGAAGGTCCGTTCCATTCCCAGCAGATGATGCGCTCACTCCAAGTATCTCGTGTTGGTAGGTGACATATCCCTGTGATAAGTAGCCGTGGGCGAGATCGAGGTGTTTGTGCACCAGCAGAAGCGGAGCAGTGTAGATGGCTGATCTGCGGGGGCGTTCTATCGGTCGTATAGGAACGACCGAGGCAAGAGAAAGGTCGACGGTTCCCCCACGCAAGGCGGACGCATCCACACACGGCTTTCCAATGACGTGATCTGCGGGGCGAGACCTTGAGGGGCTACCAGGAGTGAAGCCCTCCCCAACATCCCACCTCGATTGCTTCGCAAACTCTTCCACAGTTTGGAATCTACCCATCCTGTTGGCAAAACCAAGTACCCGCCCACCCCCGAGCAGGTCTGTCCTCCATACACCATCATTGCGGAGCACCAGCGCACGCGGTAACCAGTGCATGTCGTAGTAGTCGATATCAAAGCCCTGTTCGGCGTCCACGCGGCCGCTACGGCGGAATGTGGCGTGCAGGACCTTCCGCTCCGGCGAAGGGTCTTGCGCTTCGGCTACGACAACGACGACTTTCGTATCCGCACCTCCTTTCTGGAAGAGACCGCGGACGGAAATGAAGTCAAGGACCTCGCGAACATCCCAGCGCTCGATGAACCGTTGCCGAAAGGAAAGCGATTTCTGGTTGTAGAGGAAGTTGTACTGCTGAAGCATGGACAGGACGCCGCCAGGTGCCAGGAGTTCCATGGACTCGTGGAGAAAGAGATAGGCGAGTTGCCTGTCGGGCAGTGCGCCGTGTTCCTGTTGGTACCGTTCGTAGGCCCGTTGCGCTCCGTCGGTATCAAGTCTGGACGCGAATGGCGGGTTGCCGACAACGATACCGATTCGGTCGCGTATCGTGTCGTTCTCAAGAGTTTCAAAAAAGCAGCCCGTATGGATGGTCTTGTCCTTGAGCGGCGGGAAGAGCTCGACGCTGGCTCGGATCTCCTCAGGTTCGAGCGCATCGCAAAGGGCAAGGCACAGACTGAACGCTGTGAGCTCGACGGCGCCTTTCTCCTTGTCCACCCCGCGTATTCGTTTTGTGAGCAGCCGTTTGAGTGTGGTCTGCTTCGGTTGTTTCCAGTCATGGCGATAGCGCCAGTGGAGTACGAGTCGCTTGTAGGTTTCGACAAGGAAGATCCCCGATCCGCAGGCCGGGTCGAGAATCACCTCGTCATTCTCTTCAAGTCGATCCAGCCGGTCCCAACTCAAGACTTCGCCAAGCATGAGGCGAACGACGAAGTGTGGCGTGTATACGGCAACGGCGGTGTCCTTGACGAAGAGCTGGTACACGTGACTGATCAGTTCTACCGGTAGATCGGCAAACGAATAGCGTTGCCAGAGCGTGCGTTGACCGCCGGGCTCCTGTTTGCCTTCCACCAAGTCAGCGAAGCGTGTGAGCTGCTTACTTTCGCACAACCGTTCGCGGTCACCGTCGCCTAGAACAAAAACGTGGCCGTTGAACCGGTGTTCCAGATGATCGAGCAGATCGACAAGGGCGGGGCCATCCCCGAGGACTTCGAAGAACTCCCTCGCACCGGGTTTGAAGCGCTCAAAGAAACCGTCTTCGAAGACTTTCCGCTGCTCGAGATAGGCAATCAAAATGGAGAGGATGAGCAGTTGCCGCCGGAGCGCCCTTGGGAGGACACCATCAAGATCCTTGTACAGTCGGCGGACTTCATTGATGAGTGTCTTCTGTGCCGCCCGTCTGCTGGACAGCAGTTGCTTGCACACCCGGGGATCGTCCCAAAGTGTTCCGCTACGAATACGGTCGGCGTCCCACCAAGGATCGGCAGCGATGTCGGCGGCGACCGTCAACGTTTTGAAGGGCCGGCAGACGACCTCACCGTTTTTCTCAAAATCGGGTCCGTGTGCGCAACGGAAAAGCTGGACCAAGCCATCCCCGACGCGATAGACAAGCGGCACTCCCCCCCAGCTCCAAAGCTGTTGGTGCAGCTTTGCGAAGTTGAGACCACCGGCCTCCCCGTTAGACCGATATACAAGAGC
Organism: uncultured Victivallales bacterium; assembly: GCA_964555035.1. Lineage (GTDB taxonomy): Bacteria > Verrucomicrobiota > Kiritimatiellia > UBA8416 > CAYOBW01 > CAZKRK01. The sequence continues at coordinate 33,680 of CAZKRK010000006.1, forward strand.
CTGAGCCGTCGGCACGTCTCCGTTACGCGGTGCCTCGAAGAAAACGGCATCCGCATGGTAATGCAGAGCCTTTTCCATGATTGCCACTTCTTCCGGCGGGCGATCGGTCTTGACATAGCCGTGAACGGGAATCAGACCATCCACGACAGAGCTTCCGTCGGTAGTATCGAATTCGGTCAGCCAATGTCTATCACTGCACATGCCGCATTCCGTGTTGGCTTGCCTGACGGATCAACCCCACGTAGAGCCCGAGAACGCGGACCACCGTGCTCGGGTCATTCTCAATACATATGTCGGAGACCGTATCGTTCTCGGCCTTGAGGACCATGCGACCGGTGTAGGTATACACGCGCTTGAGGGTCGCCTCATCGCCACGCTGCACCGCCGCGATCTGACCGTTCTCGACGCGTGGTTGCTGCCGCACAACTGCCAAGTCACCCGAGTTGATGCCAACGTTTACCATACTGTCCCCCTGGACGCGAAGCGCAAAGAGACCACCACGCGGGTATAGTTCGTCATCAACAGTGATCCATCCCTCCACATGTTCCTCAGCGAGAATGGGTTCGCCCGCTGCAATGCGACCCAGGACTGGAATCTGGCGAGTCAAGGTCGGCACTTCAGGAGCTACGCGCGAGATACGAATACCTCTGGACATGCCTGGAAAGAGCTGGATATGCCCTTTGTCCCTGATCAACCGCAGGTGCTGACGGACGCCAAAGGCACTTCGAAGCCCGAATGCGTCCTTGATCTCGTCGTGAGTGGGCGGCATCCCGTCGTCATGTATCCGTGCCTGAATGAATGCCAGAATCTCCTTCTGCCTGGCGGTCAGTTCGGCGCGTTCCTGTCCTGTTGCCAGCATGGGATCATAATACTGCTATTATCAGCAGTATGCAACGGTTCTTCTTTGTCTCGATTGACTTTCGGCCGGAATGTCCATTGTGGTGCGCTATTGAGCAATGGGTGCCGAGAGCATAGGGGCAATGCAAACACCAATGGCTGATCCGAACAGAAAAGAGGCCGCTCCGGGAGGAACCGCCGGGCAAAACTACGGCATCATGGCTTCCTCCCCCCAATGACGCACCACAGGTGGTACTTCACGAACAGGTCGACATCGACAAACCCGATGTCCTGCAGCCACTGTATCTGGTCCATAAACGAGTCGTGGATATCATCGCCCTTGGCCTTCGGTGCGTGGATGTTGTCCACGTTCCGTTGCCGCCACTTGTCGAAGTGGAACATCCACCTGTCGTAGTAGTTCATCTCTCCGTGCGGCAGCGATGCCTTTGCGTTTTCCGCGTGCCGCACCCAGAACAGTAGACTGTTCAGATAGGCGTCATGGCCGCTTCCCTTCATTTCGTCCGAATTGAAGAACCACCCGCCGGGTCTCAGGCGATCGAAGCAGCGCTGATAGACCCCGCGCTTCTCGACGCTGGTCAAATGGTGGATCGCAGAGAAGGACACAATGGCATCGATCTTTCCCCCGATCCTGGATCCCCAGTCCTCTTCGAACGGCACGAGCACGTACTCCACCCTGTCGTTGAACCTGGCCAGCCGTGACGGGGCAAGTCGCTGGAAATCCGCCGAGGAATCGACCCAGCAGCAGGTACTCAAGGGATCGGCGCTCAGGACCTTCTCCAAGAATCTGCCGCTGCCCGCGCCGAGTTCGACGATCCGCGCCCCCGGCCGCTCGTCGATGCGGAGCAACCGCAGCACCTCGTCCTGAACAAAATCGTACATCGGCACCATTGCCGGCGCCATGCGGTCGAAGACCGCCGCCATCGTCTCCCATCTGTTTTCATTGATCTGTTTCATCGTCATTCCCAAACTGTAGAAAATATCGTCGCCTTGTTCTTCATACGCTCCCATCTTGCCGTCACACAGCCATCGTTTGAACACGGGGCATCACTCGCGCATCCGCGCGACGATACGGAAGCCCCCGTCGAGGTAATCCTGTTCGTGCGCCCAGGTGCCGGGCACGGCGTCCGGAGCCGGTGGCACCGGCTTATCTTCAAATACCCGTTCGACCACAAATCCGAATTCAAGCAGACTGAAGATCTCGTGCATGTAGTGCCGGAATTCAACCCCCACACCGTTGTCCCTGGGCTCAATACGCTCGCAGTAGGGCGCCGTGACGCTGTAGGCCCGCCCGTCCCACCTGATGAAGTTGCCCATGGGCTGGTTGGCCGCGGTACGGTACACGCCACCAGGACGGATTACCCGTGCCGCCTCCCTGTGAACCGCCCGGATGTCGGGCGTGTAACAAGTTGAGTCCCCGTATACGAGATCGAAACAGGATGCCGGCAACGCGGACAAGTCCTCCATTTCAGATTGGATCGTCGCTATCTCGTATCCATAGTGGGCCGCGGCTTTTCGGTCGGCTGCCAACTGGCCCTCGCACAGGTCGACACTGGTCACTCTTGCGCCGAGAAGTCCGAACATCGCCGACTGTTGCCCGCCGCCCACGCCCAGGAGAAGCACGTCCTTGCCCGCAACGTCCTGCAACAGGTCCGGCGGATCGAGACTGACTCCTCGTTCCTCCCACGGCCGTGGGCCGCCGGCCGCATAGGCACGGAGGTCATCCACACTGAGATGCAGGAAGAGCTTGGTGAAGCCGCATTCCTCTGCCACCAGGTTGTTCCAAAGACGTTCGTTTGACTTCACATTCTGCTCGTGCTCATTCATGGTCAGTTTCCGGGATTGCTGTTCAAAATGGTCGTGCCGTTCTGTCCAACGCCGCAGCGCATAGCGTCCGGTCCGTCCCAGCCCCGGTAGTCGGGCACGGACCCCTGTGGAAGCGACTGCTAGAACTCAATCGACAGCAGCAGGGCCATGAGCTGGTCGCGATGTTTCTCGAAATCGCTGCCGAGAGCGGATGCGACCACGTTGACACCCTTGGACCCGGCATACCCCTGGAAGGTGATACGGCGCACGTTGGCAAGATCGGCCGGCGCCTTTTCCACGCGAATCACGCCTTTCGCCTTGCCCAGGTTCCGTGTCTCGGACTTCTCGATCTTGCCGGCCTTTGCCTCGCCTTCAGCGCGGTTGATGTACGCCTTCAGGCTCGCATCGACGGGAAAACCGGGACCGTAGTCATTGACGACAACGCTCATGCACACGCCCGGTTTTCCCTTCATTTCTGCCTGCACACGGGTCGCATCCTCCCTCGTGATCCGCCAGTCCCCGGGCACGCTGACGGCGAAGCCTGCCTGGGTCTTGCGGCGTTGCGCCACCTTGGCAGTTGCCGGCGGCGACACCTGCTGAGCCTCCGTTGGCTTGGCCTCCGCTTGCTTTCCCGGCGCCGGCTTCTGCTGCTCGGGTTGGGGTTCGCCCTGAATGGCTTCCTTGATCAGCCCCTTGGCTCCACCAAACAGGTCCAGACCATGACACCAGCCCGCGAGCGAACCCGCCAGCACAACAAGCAGCAATCTCTTCATCTTCACACCTCATGTCTAACGAAACCAGCAACCACGACCCATTCCATGATGCGATCATACCCGGCGCGTAGAGGCGGGTCAAGCGCGGTGCCGGAACGGACAGCAATTCTCATTATGGCCACGCCCCCTGCCGCCTTGTGCGGCAGGAGCGGGAGATTGGGGAGAAAAGGCGGGCCTTTTCTCCCCAATCTCCCGCTCCTGCGACACAAGGTCGCAGGGGGCGTGGCCATAATGAGAATTGCTGCGGAACGGAGCAGGTTTCGATCGTTTTTTCTGTCCCGACTGCCCGCCTGTGAACGCTGGTTTGGGTGCCTCTCCTGGGCGGTGAGAACACGCCCGGAATGAAGAGTATCCGCACGCGCTTCATTGGCAACGGGTTCCGCTAAGAGGCCCTCCGCGGACGCTATCTTGGCACGTCACCTGCGTTCCGTTGTATGCACATACGGCAAACGGAGCCCCAATCGCAGCAGGAAGGGCAGATGTACCTGAGAAACCCAGCAGTCGACGATGCGAGAGACCTCCTGCGCGACCACGTCCTGAGCTACTCCCGGAACACGGACGGGTTTGTCGTATCGTCTACGGGGCACCGATCGGCGGCGAAGCACCGCGTCCTCTGGAGACGACTCTGGTGTCTGCTGTGTTGTTCCCTGGTGCTCCTGGTGCTGTCCCTGAGCTCGAAGTCGGCGCCAACTCGGCCCGCGTCTTCTTCGATTGTTCCCGCGGAGCTCTCTCCGGCGGATTCGCCCGAGCCCGTTCCGCAGCGAATCGAGCCGCTCCCGCCGCCCGTGCCGGAACCTGCTTCGCGAAAAGACACCCGGCCGCTACCCGAGCCCGCGCTTCCGGCTGCCGGCAGAGCGACCGAGTCCGACCATCTTCCCGCCGTCGTTGTGAGAGCAAAGAGGATTTTCATCGAGGAAGGCGTGCCCGCGGAGCTGGTGTGGCTGGCGGAAGTGGAGTCCTGTCTCGACGCGCGGGCCCGGAGCCGCGCCGGGGCGGTGGGGCTCTTTCAGCTTATGCCGGCAACTGCTCGCCGGTTCGGCCTCACGGTGGGCGCACGTGACGACCGGATCGATCCGGCAAAGAACGCACGCGCCGCCGCTCGCTACCTGGCGACACTGTACGGGCAGTTCAAATCGTGGCCGCTGGCCATCGCGGCCTACAATGCGGGTGAGGGCCGGGTCCGCCGGTCGCTGAGAGGGCTGCCCCGGAGCTATGCGGCGGTGCGGCACCGCTTGCCCGCACAGACCCGCAGCTATGTGCCGCGCGTGTTGGATCTGGTCGGCGCTCGCGAACAGGTCAATGCCGGCCGCCTTCCCCCGCCCAGCAGCCTCGCCAGAAATCGCGCCGTTCACCTTGCCGGGCTGGCCCGTTGATCCCGCGTCTCTCTTCTTGTCTGGTCCGTAGCGTGAATCCCCGCTTCGCGCAGGAGCACCGTTCTACGGAGAGGTCGCAACCGCCGGCTGCCCATACCCCTCAGAGCCGTAGCGTGCCGCCCTGCTGTTCCGCACACGGAGCTGTCCTTTGTCGTCTCGCGACAAACGCGGGTCGACGCCGTACACGCTGCCGGTCTCGGCGACGGGCAACCGGGGGCGACTTGCCGCGGGCCGGTCTTCGCAGTACCACCAGTTGTCCGCGAAAGCAAAGGTCTCCGGCTGCGTGTTGGGACCTATGTTGACAAACGTCCTCACGTGCGCTCGCCGAAACACGATCAGGTTCCTCTCGAAACGACCGTTGCGACAACGCGGGAAGCCCGGCGCGGTTGTCTCCTGGAGGATCCGCAACACCCATTTGCTCGGATGGTAGATCGTGTTGTACCGCACCGTGGCCCCGTCCACGCCTACGTACGCGAGCGGCGCCATGCCGCCCACAAAGACACAGCCTTCGACCGTGATGTTCTTTGCCTCGTATCGGGCGCCGGGCGGTCGGAAGTACGGCATACCCGTCGACCCGCCGATGTTGACGCAGCGGTCGGCCGCCTGCACGAAAACGCAGCGGCGGATGACGATGTCGCTCGAGCCCCCCTTTGTCTGCGGGCCGGCGCCCTGTGAGAAGCCCGGCTTGCCGCGGAAGGTGCAGCCTTCAACAACGCCGCGGTGGCAGCCGACCATGTCGACCGCCTGGCCTCCCCAGCCTTCAATCAGGCAGCGCCGCACGACGAAGTCGTCCACGCCCGACAGCTTGATCGGGTCATGGTTGCCCCGCGGTCCTGTCTCCATTACGGTCAGGTTCTCGAGCACGATGTGGTGTGCGGGGCTGTCGTACGAGCCCCCGTCATCGACGTTGACGCCGTTGCCGGACTGACCGCGGGCATGGATGTTTCGCAATGTGACGTAGGAGCAGTCCGTCAGATGCCACGCGGTGCTGCCGCCCTGGAACATGGGCGGTTTCGTCTCATGAGCCCCTTCGATCACGATCGGGGACTCGGCAGTGCCGCGCAGGTTGCTGACGTGAACCCCGGGACGGTATGCGCCCGCGGCGATGCGAATCCGTGTGCCGGCCCCGGCGGCCTTCAACGCGGCACGAAGCTGGGCGTCGCCGGAGACATTGACTACGGACTCGGCCTGCGCCGTGAGCACGGCAATCGCCAGCAACGCGCCCGGGACCAGGATTCTTCGAGCAGCACACATAGGAAACGATCTCCGTTTTCGACCACCGTAAGCAAGTGCTTGCAAGAAAACAAGCGTTCGGTATTTTGTTATGGGTAGCTGGACACACAGGAGGCACCGGCCCTGATGAAATGGCGAAAGATGCTTGTGGTTGCCGCATTGGCTATTGCCGGGTACGGGGGGACGTACTGCGTGCTGCGATTGACGAAGTACTTCGTGAGGCAGGATTTCGCGTGCCTTAGCTGCAGCGATTCCGTCATGGAGCGGATACGACGCGAGCACCCGAACATGCGCCACATCTCGGTCGAGAGCCAGCGCAACCAGGTCGGGTGCGGGAGGATTCAGAAGGACGGCCGGCGTTTTGGGGAACCTGTGCTGTTGCCGCTTTTCCGTCCCCTTGGGGAGCTGGAAATGCGGGTGCGCGGCTTCAACCACAGCACGTTGTACGTGCAGGGCTACGTTGACGGCGCGGAGCCCGGAACGGGGATCTACCATACACCACCGAATTTCGTGTGCGAATTCACGGTTACCAGGGCGGAGCAGGTACCGTAGCTGCGTCAAGGGAGTCTTCGGCATGAATGCCGCGCTTGCCTTGTGCTTTCTCGTGTCTACGGCCGCAACAACTGCAACTGCCTCAGCCGCTGACCAGGAACTTCAACTCCTGCCTGTCATCCCGAGCGCAGCGGAGCGGAGTCGAGGGATCTCGAGACTTGCGATAACGTCCGGAGTGGTTTCCAATTCCCGAGATCCCTCGACTCCGCTCCGCTGCGCTCGGGATGACAGGGCGGAGTTGCCGTTTCCATTTGTCACCCGGGAATTGGGTTGCGGCGGGGTGCTTTGAGTGGCAGATTACACCGGCAGCTTTACAATCCAATGGAGGAGGGTACGTGATGAGAGCATGGTGGACAGTGACGGTGATGGGATGGGTAGTGTGTGGCGTGTTGACGGCGGCCGTGGGGGCGTCGAAGGACGCCGATGTCCAGGGGCTCTATCAAGGCGCGGGAGGCGCGGAAGCGCGGCTGGTCGCGCTCGGCAAGGGCGAGTTCATGCTGCTGTTGCGCGAGGCCGGACCCGGCGGCGCGGTTGCGCGCACGGAATACAAGGGCAAGCTGACCGGAGAGACCGTCGCGTTCAAGGCAATCGGCGGCAAGGGGGAAGCTGCCGAGTATTCCGCCGGCGTCGTCACGTGCAAGGGTGTCGACGGCAGCGACCTGCGTCTGGAACGGGTGCAGCGCAAGTCACCTACGCTCGGCAAGAAGCCGCCGGCCGACGCCGTCGTGCTGATCGACGGCAAGAGCTTCGATCGAATGGTTCGTCGTGGGGGCATGAAGTGGTATGTCGACGATATGAGCCGCGACGGGTGGGCCGTGTGGGAAGTGCCGGTCCGTACGATTGCCAAAGGCAACCCGACGGCATGGCCGACGGCGGACAAACCGACACCCGAGGGCTGGGTGCTCGAGTCGGACCAGCGGCGTCGCGTCGACACGGTCCTGGGGATCGGCGAGGACGGCTCCATCCAGGTGCCCAAGGGCGGTATGAATTCCAAGGAGAAATTCGAGGGCAGCTTCGACCTGCACGTCGAGTTCATGTGCCCGCTTCGCGCCGACGCACGCAGCCAGGGCCGCGGCAACAGCGGCTGCTATCTGCCTTGCGGCACCGAAGTGCAGGTGCTCGACTCGTTTGGTATGGCCACCTACCTCGGAGGCGGCTGCGGCGGTCTCTACAAATGGAAAGACCCCGACACCATGCAGACCATCGAAGCCCTCGGCGGCGCCAAGGAGAGCAAGTTCAACCTGAGCTGCCTGCCGCCCCTGGAGTGGCAGACCTACGACATCGAGTATCGCGTCCGCAAAGGTGCCAACGGCAAGCCTGCCGGCTTCCTGACCGTCTACCACAACGGCACCAGGATCCACGACAACGTCAAACTGAAGAACGCCCCGCGCAAAGGTCCCTTCCACTATCAGGACCACGGCAACCCCGTGCGCTACCGGAATATCTGGATGATGCCGAAGTAGCGGAGCGCAGCGTGCTTCGTTTGCACCCCTTCGCCTTGTTTTCCGGCAAATCGACTTGCATGCACACACGCAAGATGTATGATGTAGATGTAACTACATTGCAGAGGAACCGGCGATGCACAGGACACAAATCATGCTGGAAGAGAACCAGTACGAGCTGCTGCGGGAGGAGTCTCGCCGTGCCCACAAGAGCATGGGAAAGCTCGTGCGGGAGTTGATCGATGCCGGTCTCGAAGCCATGACCGCCGAGAAACGGCGGTACACGATCGAGAACACGAGCGGCATGTTCCGCGAAGAGCGCGTCGCGGGCAAGGACCATGACAAGTACCTTTACGGGGGGTGAGAATGGAGCGCGTCTTTGTCGATACCGGCGCGTGGTTTGCCTTTTTCAATGCCGCCGACCCCGATCATGATGCCGTGGCCGACGTGCTGCTGGAATGGCAGGGCAGGCTTGTTACGACCGACTACGTTCTGGACGAGGTGATTACGCTCGTGCGCTATCGGGTGGGACATGCCGAAGCGTGCAACGTGGGCGCGGTTCTGCGTAGTGGAGATATCGCCGCCTTGCTTGACATCGAGCATCGTGACCGTGACAAAGCATGGCAACGATTTGCTGGTGCACGCGACAAGGCGTATAGCTTTACTGACTGCACGTCTTTCGCCGCGATGGATCGACTCGGCATCACTACGGCCGTGGCGGTGGACGACGACTTCCGGCAGGCGGGGTACCGTGTTCTGCCGGTTTGACGCCGAGGTGTTGCACCCTGTTCAGGGACGGGCGAAGGCTACCCATTCTTGCTTCGAGCTTCCTTCGTGCTTGGGTATTTCGTGCTTCGGATTTCCCGCCTCCGCGCGCCCGCTGGAATAGTCGCCTCATGGAAGCAATCGCAATCCCCGCAGAAGTGATACCAGCCTCCAAAACGTCTCGGTACAAAATGGAGACGGCCGTCCTCGGCCGTTCTGAACCGCGGCGGGCCTCTGTAGCGCCTTTACCGGCGGAGGACCGCCGGCTCCATGTGGACATTTGATACCGATAGGTATCCGGGATTGGTATGAGATGCGCCGGAGCCGGTCCGTGCCGATAGAACGGTCTTGTTATTCGTAGTCGATCCGTCTACGTTTCCCCCGCAACAGTGCAGGATGTCGCGTTGTTGAAACCTGGAGATAGGACTCATGAGAAATACAGCAGTTTTTTTGGTCGCTTGCGCAACACTGGCGATCGGTGCAGCGGGTGCGATTGCGGCGGATGCCGCGGAAGACGGTGCCGCCGAGCTCACGTCGGTTGAATACGTCGGGACCTTTCATCCCAAGAAAGCATCCTGCGCCGCGTGCCACGCCAAGGCCACGCTGCTGCACACGGGTTCGAAGTACACGCTCAAGGTGGTCGTCGACTACTCGGGGCGCAAGAAGAACGACAAGACCAGTCGCACTTTCACCATGGAAGGCGCAGCGGGCGAGACCGGCGGCGTTGTTTTCAAGAACAAGAGATACACCGTGACGCTCAAGGGCGACGAGCTCATCGGCGAGCGCCTCGAGGAAAACGCCCCGGTGCCGACGGTTCTGCGAATGAAGCCCGCCGCTGCCCCGGCGAAGACGGACGCGGAGTAGGCGCCGCAGTGTTAGACGTCCTGCCCCTGGACACGACGGTAGCTTTCTGATTAATCCGTGTGGGCGTGAGCGGCAAACGTAGGTCCGATTTGCAATCGGACCCAAACTGCGCCGGTTGTTTCAAATGATGGCGGGGGGGACGCCACGTATGAGCGGCGTTGGGTCCGATTGCAAATCGGACCTACGTTCCCCGCGGATACGGCCCACGTCACCGCACGACCGGTACTGTCCCGTCCGGGCCGCCGCTCCTACCAGGTTTCCCGGACACGGTAGAATCCGCGGACGCGTTCGGTGATGTCGGTGTAGGTGCCCACGGGGTATTCCACGGTCAGGTTGGTGGCGATGCGGCTCGTGGATGACGCCGACAGGTTGGAGCTGAACAGAATGTCGTACGTGCGATCGGGTAGGCTCCACCAGCGGATCTCCAATTCGCCGCCTGCGGCATCGATATGAGTTTGCCAGAGAGGAGCGTTGGTCCAGGATGTGTTGTGCAACTCCGGTTCCGCCGCGCCGTCGTAGGCGATGTGCGCACGAAAACGGCAGTTCCTGGCAACCATCGGCGCGTTTGACCAGATCAGGCTCAACGGCACCGAGCCGGCGCCGGAAATGGAAAACTCCCGTTCAAGCACGGCCAGCTGCGTGCCTGCGGCGTCCTCAATGACCAGCGTGAGCAGTCCGCCGACGTCTTCCGTTCCGGCGTGGCCCACGCGGGCGGTGATGGTGACGTTTTCGCCCGCCAGGAAATCCGGAGGAACGAGCTCCAGCGATTCGAGGGCAATTTCCGGCTTGTCGGATTGCAGATACCACTCGCAGGTGCTGCGGCAGAGGACCGTTCCCGAACCGTCCTGCAGCTCGGCGTCCACGGCGTAATTGCCGGTCGGGGTGTCCGGATCGGTCTGCCAGTCAAAGCGGTAGCGACCGGGGCCCCGCAGCTGTTTCAGCGTCGCCGTGTGAACCACGGCGGTCGAGGCGTCGGGCAGATAGCGAATCACGGCCCGTAGCGTCACGTCCATGGGTTGCCCGGTTTCGTTTCGGACTTCAGCTTCGACTTGTACATCTTCACCCGCTCGTTTCTCGGGCTGATCGGTTTGCAGCGACGTGATCCACACTCCGGACGTCGCCGACGCGATCGCGAATTCAAAGGTCTGATGGAACGTGCCCGTCTTGTTCTGGGCATCATAGACAAACGGGTACGCGGTAATTTCCAGGATGGTCGCGTTGCTTGCCGTCCCGCTCAGCGTCCAGTCGAACGCGTGGTCGGGCCACAGACCGGGCAGCGCGGACGCCGCCGGCTTTGCGACGGCCGGTGCTCCCCAGACCTTGTCATGCCCTTCGGGCAGGGTCAGTCCGTCGACAGCCGCCACCTGTCCCCGCGAGGTCATCGTGACGTCCTGGACCACAACCCCCGGCGGGAAGTAGATCTTCTCAGACCAGGTGGGGACGATGGGGCGGTCTACCGCCGTCTCGCGTTTTCCGCCTGGAAGGGTGACATGGTCCAGCCCGTTCGTGTGGGTCACCTCGTAGATTGGCAGGTTCATCGTCAGCGTTGACAGCGGACCGGTGCGGTCGTATTCATCAACGGTGTAGCGGGCGGGGGAAACGTCACGGCCGGCGGACCGGCCCGCGATACTCTCCAACTCAATCGACGGGTCGCCAAAGAGGTGAAAGACCGAACAGTTGTACTGTCTCGCCCGTCGCGGCGAACCTACGCAGCCGTCGTCGGCCAGATCGCGCTTGGCGTTGCGCAGCGCGCGCCCGATGGTACCTTCGTCAAGCCGACGGATGAACTCCTCGGACAGACTGAAGCAGTGTGACCCTTTCCCGTTTTCCGTGGCGCCGACATAGGCGCTTGCGCCGGATTCCATGAAGGCTTCCGCCAGGCTATGCCAATGGAAATAGGACCCGGTCAGACAGGATGCCGCGTACACGAGCGGGCGGTGGAGGCTAAACGTCACCAGACCATACAGGTCGCCGGACTCGATTGCGTCCCAATGCTCGTAGTTTCCATGCCCGGCCATGTAGATGAAGTCATAGTTGTCCGCCTCGGCCGCGAAGGCGGTGCGGTCATACCCGTCCGGTGTATGCCGTGTGACACGCGTGCCGAAACCCGCGCCTGACGCGGCGCCGCGCGCATCCGATACGTAGCCGCTGAAATCAATGTCATCCGAATCGCCGTTGCGTCCCTCGTCGTATCCGCGCAGAAACAGCGCGGATGCGCGGCGGATGCGTTCGGCAAGCGCGGATTCGATGCTTTTGCGCATCGCGGCGGGACTGTCGCCCACGATGCGTGCAAAACACAGTTCGGGTCTTACGCTGTCTTCGGACGTTGATGCGTAGGCATCGTCGCTGTACCTGATGTGCCACCTCTGGGAGTAGTACTTGTACGATTTGGGAAAAGAGGGGATGATCTCGAGTCCGCCGAGAATCACCGCAAAGCCCGAACCCGCCCAGCTCGGCGACAGCCGCCTGGCCCAACGTCCTCGACCACGACCAGGATGCTCCTCCATAAGGGCGTCCAAGTCGTAGCGGCTGGAACGGTGAACGCCGGCCCGAATGGTGTCAAGGACGTCCAGGCCCGTTGCGCCGCCACCGGCAGTATGGTCCGCGCGGGCGAAGCAGATGCGTTCATGTTCTCCGGCTTTCGATCGCCACGACAAGACCTTGTCTCCGGCATCGAACGGCATCGTAAACCTGATGATCGTTTCCAGGTCCCCGGATGCGGGATCGAGACCGATCACATGCACCCTGTCCTCGGAAGCGTCCGCGAAGATGATTTCGTCGGCGGAATCACCCGTCACGTTGCCGACGGCCAGACCGTCTTCCGGCGAGATGTCATCCATCACAAGGTGGTAGGGTGGACTGGAGGGATGGGAGTCAACATACGGGTCATAGACCCGAATCCTGTCTTCGTCAACCGAGGCCGTAACGAGCTGATCGTAGAAGCGGCCCCGGATATGGCCCGCCGCAAACATGTCGTCCGCCGTCAGAGAGAAGACGCTGACTCGCTCCCGGGAGTAGATCTGCGGGTCGCCGCCACTGTACCTGACGCCGTAGAAGTCGATGTTTCCCCATCTCCTGGCCACGGCGATCTCCGCGGCCCGCACGCCTCCGCCGTCGTCAAGAAAGTCCCCGACGGCAATGTCGGCGCCGTCGTCCCGCTGTACCGAGTAGACCGCCTGGGTCATCATGCGCAAACCGTCGTAATCGAATGCAAAGAACTGCAGGGAGTCTCCGTGGGCCAGGACGACTTCTTCGCGCGTATGCGCACCGCCGAAGACGTTCTCGGCCATCACGTCGCCCATGGCCATCGCGTCGCCGCTGTCGATGTCCTGGGCAAAGGGGAAACAGACCCTGTTCGTGAAGTCTTTTACGGATATTTCATAGTGATTCGCAAGGAGGTTCTCTGCGCGAACCTTGTTCTCGCTGGCGTCGGCGATGTAGAGTTCCTCCCCCGTGTTCATGAACATGTCGCCGAATGCGCACAGGTCCCCCGATCGCCAGAGCGACCTCCGGTAGCCGATGGGATCGAAGAAGCCGAAGACACCGTTTCTCTCCGACGCCAGATAGGCGGCGCGCTCCAGCAGCAGGTGGACTTCGTTGGTGTCGAACGTATCGTACAGTGCGCGTGGACCAGTCACGATCAGGTAGTCGGAGCTCCGGAACGCCGCATCGACCGCGTCATCCAGCGGTACGCCGTCCGCCATGCCGGAGGGATCCCCCTCTTCCACATACGTGCTTCCGTCCAGCTCATACTGGACGGTTGTGTTCCTGCCGATTCCGTACGAGATTGCAGTGCCGGACAGCGCAGGAACCAGACGGTAGACCACCCAGGCCCGCCGACCGGGACCAACGCTTCCCCCATGAAAGACCGTCTCGATTTCGCAACTCTGTGCAACGGGGTCGTAGCGCACCAAAGGGTCCGCCGCCGCGCTTGGCTGATAGCCCATAGTATCCGCTGCAACAAACCCGTTCGCCTCTTCCCGGATGGAGAGTATGCTTGCCGCGCGAAGACCGACGTTGGATACGATAGTTGACACATAGAAGACCGATCCCGTACGCGTCACCGTGCGGCTGATACGCAGATCCGGCAGACGCTGCACCACCCGCAGCCAGATGGATTCGCCACCGAAATACCCGTCTTCCGTCCGCGCCGTCGCGTTGACCGTGTGGTATCCCGTGCTGACGCCCGTACAGTCGATCCACCAATCACAGCGGAACGGATCCGGGGGCATCATCCAGGCCGTCCCCCGATCCAGGCCGTCAAGCCGGAAGCTGACGGATTCGACGGCGTTCGAAGTGTCCTCCACCACAAATTCGCCGGGGTAGATCTCGCGCGAGGTCGTCCCCACTTCCCAGGCCGAAACCCGGACCGGGAAGCCGGTCCACCCCAGAGACGGCGTGTCGGTATACAGCGTTATGCGTCGCCACGGATCGTCGAAGCGCACCCGGATGTCGCGCTCGGTAAAACGATCCGCAAACGACCCCGCCAGGGAAACGGTTCGCGTACGGCCGTCCGCATCAATGATCCGGGCCTCGAGGGAGTGAATCCGGGCCAGCTCCACGGGCGTCATGCGCAGGTCGTCCAGCGCGCCTTCCCAGGAGAAAGGCACCGCATAGTCTGTGCCGATCAGTCTGCCGTTCATGTAGAACTCGACGCGATCCACGTTCCCAGAGGCGTCCGTGCGGAATGCCGAAGACGCGCCTCCGAGAAAACACACGTCAGACATGAAGGTTCCTTGGGAGGTGGACGCCGTGCGCACCTGCGAGGTGGCCGAGACGGCGGCGCCGTCATGCATGGATTCGACCTTGTAGGTGTAGAGCGTATCGGGCGCCAAGCCGGTCACCCGCACGCTGTGACCGGTCGTTACGGCCGAATCGTAGACGTTCGAGGTCCAGACGCCCGGCGTCGTGCCGATGTAGACCCGCGAATCCGCCGCGGGATCGCTGTCCCACAGGACCGTGAACGCGTTGGTAGTCACGTTCGTTGCCGTCGGCCCGGACGTGATTACCGGCGGCACGAGCGGCGGCCCCCACTTGGAGAGCCACAGATCTTCCTCGCCCACGATGGCCTCACCGTCGAACCCGCCATAGGTGGTCCCCGCAACATAGACGATGTTCGTGCCGACCGGCGCGACGGAACGTCCCTCGGTGTCGCCCGAACCCCAGCGCGCGTTCCAGAGCAACGTCCCGGAGCTGTTCAGTCGTGACAGAAATGCCCCGCCGTCGTACCTGTCAAGACCTTCAAACGAAGATCCGTACGCCGCGTGACCGGTCACGTAGATCAGGCCGGAAGCGTCCAGCCCCACGCCGTATCCCATGTCGCTGCCTTTCGATCCCCACAGCCGCGTCCATTGCTCCGTTCCGGAACCGTCCACCTGCATCAGGAACGGATCGGTCCCGCCTTCGACCGCCTCCCCATTGAAGCCGCCGCCCAGTCCGGCGACATACACGGTTCCCTGGCCGTCGACCGCCACCCCGTATCCCTTCTGCGTCCCCGAGGCGCCCCACAGGCGCGTCCAGATCTTCACGCCGTCCGTCGTGAAGCGCGTCAGCACCACGTCAAACGTCCCCGCGTTGGCCTGGCCGTCGAAGGACGCATCGGAGAAGCCCGTCACGTAGACATTGGTTCCGGAAACCGCTACGCCTTCGGCCGCCTCATAGCCGACAAGGGCGTTCACTCCCCCCCACATGCGCGTCCACTGGTGCGTCCCCTGGGCGTCGAACTTGGTCAGGCACAGATCGTCCCTGTCAACATGCTGCTGGCCGTGGACGGACCCACGCGCAAACCCGGCCACATAGATGCTGCCGAGAGGGCCCAGCGTAACTGCGTTGCCCTGATCCGAGCCCGTCGATCCCCATACGCGTGTCCACTCCCGCGTTCCGTCCGGCTTGATCTTCGAAAGGAAAAAATCCCCGCTTCCAATCTGCGGCTGGCCATCCATCGAATCCCACGTTTGGCCTGTGGCGTAGACGTTTCCCAGCGTGTCAGACGTCAGCCCCCTGACTTCCGCGGAGCTGTTGGACGGTCCCCAGAGCATCGTCCAGGTCTCGGTGCCGGCCTGGTCGAACCGGCTCAGGACGGCGCTCTTTGTTCCCGGCGGCGTCTGTCCGTTCACGTCTCCTTTGGCAAACCCGCCCACGAAAGCGTTCTCTCCCCCGGTTACGGTCAGACCGGTCCCCGCATCCTCGCTGGTCGATCCCCACACACGCGACCATTGCCGCTCCATCTGCGCAAGCGATGCGCCTGCCGTCAGCGCCGCCAATGAAATGCATACCCATGTCCGTCCAGCGTTTTCCGTCATAGCGCCCCCCTTGTCTTCAAAACAGCGGGAAAAGTGTTGTCGGTCCCCGATTTGAAGGCGTATTTTACCATAGCCGGGGCGAGACTCGTCAAAAGAACTTGTGATATTTTCCGTGGCCCTTCCACCGGTAGGTTGTTGTTCTCTGGGAGCAAACCTTGAGACAAACCGTGCGCGGTGGAGCATACGACGGAAAGGGGGAGAGTTCCACATGGCTGCAACCGTATCTTCCCCAACGGCACCAACCAATGGCGCGACGCGCCGGACAAGGACCACAACCTGGTTCTGTTCCCGCCGGAATCGAGGGACTGATGTGTCGGCCCACAAAGGCACGCCAGTAACCTGGAAGCGATCTCCCGCGGTGCGGGTCAACTGTTTCGTCCTGGTATCGGCTGAGGGCTTTGCGGCTCAGCACAGCTTCGCCCTCCAGCTCCTCGAGCAGCCGCTACTTGCGCGACTGGAGGGCGAAGCTGTGCTGAGCCGCAAAGCCCTCAGCCGATACCAAGAACTCCCGGGATATGACTCCAGCTTCCTGGAGGAGGTCCGGGTCTATCGCTCCGATTCGGCGGGAGTTTGATGCGTTTGCCCCGACGGGCGGGGGGCTGAGAGAATGCGGTCTATCGCTGTTTCCGGCCGGTTTGCGGCGGCCAGTGCGAGGTAGCGGCTGCCCTCCTGGAACAGGAGGCGCTCTTCCAGAAGGTCGTGCAGAATCTCACCCAGTTTGGCGCCGCCGAGCCGGGGCTCAAACCGGTTGCGGATCGCCTTTTCGTCGGCGATTCCGGCGCAGGCCAGGTAGACCGCCCGCCAATCCGCGTCCATCTGGAATATCTGGTAGCCGGATCGGCGATCGATCACCTCCAGGAATGACCCGCCGTCGTAGTACACAAGCGGCTTGACCGGTTCGAACGCTTCGCTGCCGGGGTTGCGAAGCCGGCGCCGCCGTTCCCGCCACCGATCCACGGCCTCCACAACGGGCGTCCAGTCCCGGGGCTCGTTGAGATCGTCGTAGTCCAGGGCCGGTAGCTTGAGGTCGGCGAACAGGTCATCCGGAAGTGCCGTGCGGTACGCGGCGTGATTCCGCAGGCCGGCCAGCTTGAACAGCTCCGGGTGCTGCGCCATCGGGCTGTTCCGGTACAGCCGGAAGCGGCTGATGCTTCGCGGGGCGTCGTACGCTATGGCGTAGTGCTCGATGTTGTGCACCGTCTCCTCGACCTCGGCCGCCGTCGCGCCGGGGAAGCCGGGAAGCAGGTTGCACATGTTACGCACACCCAGCTCCAGGCACGTCTTCATGACCAGCAGGTTCCGGATTGTCGATGTCCCCTTGCCAATCCGTCGCAGGTAGCCGGTCGAAAGCCCCTCGAGGCCGAGCTGAACCAGCCTGCAACCGGCCGCTTTCAGGCGGACCAGATCTCGCGGCGAGGTATTGGCGCGGATCTCGCAGAAGAACTCGAAGCATCCGTCCTCCCGCTCCAGCGCGGCGGCGAGCTCCTCGACGCCGTGCACCCGCATGGAGTTGTCCGCAAACAGGAATCGCACGTTGGAATGACGCTCACTGAGGGTCGTCATTTCCGCCGCGATGCGGGCGGCGCTCTTTTCGCGGTAGCGTCCCTGCCCCAGGCTGCAGAAGTGGCACGACCGCATGGGGTCGCCGGTTTCCTGCGTCCTGTGCCACCAGCAGCCGCGCGCGCCCTCGATCGGCAGGAAGTAGGAGTAGATCCTGCCTTCAACGGCGTCGAAGAACTCGGTGTAGTCCGGGACCGGCAGCCCGTCCAGCGGCTCGACGACCTCTGCCGGGGTCTCTTCCACACCCGTGCCATCCCGCCGCGCGGCGACGCCCACCGGCAATGGTGTCGTATCGCCCCGCTCGATCCGCCGCAGGAGATCGACGAGCGCTATCTCACCTTCGCCGCGGACGACGTAGTCGACGCACGGGAACACGTCAAGGATGGACGCGGCCACGCCGTTGCCTTCGATGCTCGCCCCGCCCAGGACGGTGAGCGTCGAGGGACTCAACGTCTTGATCCGGCGGCACGCCGCGATGCTGGAGAAGAGCTGTGAGTAGGTCGTCGTGAAGCCCACGACATCGGCCTGTTCGGCGCAAGCCGAGGCGAGCTCGTCGAGGTGTCGATCCAGCACATCGATCGCGTACCGGCAGAGGCCGCGGCCCGCATCGAGTGTGTCGCACATGCCGGCCTTGAGCAGCACTTGTCCGAGTTTGTGCTCGACGTCTTCACGCTGTTCAGGGAACAGCAGTGCGGCGTAGAGCAGTTCGCAACGGAGGTCGCTGTCCGAGAGCTTCACGTAGATCGACTCGAGCTCAGATGCGACGTCCACATAGGCGTAGAGGGGCGAAACATCGATGTGCGGCAGCTCGCGTCGGATATGCGCGGTCAGGACGCCGAGGGCCGGGTTCGGCATGTCGAATGGGGACCAGGGCATGGCAACCAGAAAGACGCGCATTGAATATCCCTTCCCTTTCTGCAAGGCGAATGCTATCCTATCGGATGTAGTGGGTTCGCGCAACAAGCACGGAGAACAGCATGAAGAAGATCGTGGTGAGGGATTTGCCGGAAAAGATGGAGTTGTCACGCGAAGCGATCAAGCGGGTCTGCGGCGGGGGAGGATCGAGCTCGCGTGACCTCAGAGAGAAGCCTGAAGTCATCATCCGACCGCAGGACGAGTACGGCATTATTGTCTACGTGCCGTGGATCGGCCCCATAGACGACTAATCCCCGTAGCGTTCGCCCAGGCGAGATCCCACGCCCTTGCGGCGTGGAGTTTC
>CAZKRK010000007.1:0-22392 GCA_964555035.1 uncultured Victivallales bacterium
TGGCGGAGGGAGAGGGATTCGAACCCCCGGACCCTTTCGGGTCGCCGGTTTTCAAGACCGGTGCATTCGTCCGCTCTGCCATCCCTCCGAGCGTTTGTTTGCGAGAGCTCCCCAGGTTTACGCCCACTTCGTCCTTGCGTTTGTGCCATGCTCTCGATGGCCTATGAGAGAGGCGGTGGCACAAATGGCACAAACAGATGCGAAGATACGAGAACAGGTGACTGGAGTCAAGGGGCACGAGTACACCCGCCGTAAGAAGTGGAGGAGAAGGGCTCCTGGGACAGGGAAATCGCGCGATAGGTTCGACGGTCAATGCTCATGCATGGGGGGCGACGCCGAGGGACGTCGCCCAGAGTCGTTGACCACTTGCTATTCCGTCGATATGGGGTTACCCTTGCTCCATGGGAACGTGTAACGTAAGCGGAAATCTCGTCCGCGATCCTGACCGCCCTTTTTGCGGGCATGCGGAAGCGCCGAGTCGGTGGCTATCGCGTGGTCTTCGTGTCATTGACGACAGTGTCCCGATTCTCGGGATCCAGGACCGCAAGGACGTTTACCGGAGAAGATAGAGCGAAGTTGGATTTGCAGATGAAGATAGACATGGCAAAACTCAGGTGGGTTCTCCTTGCATTGTACGCGCTCATCGTCCTCGGCCTGCTCGGGGTAGCTTATACAGAAGCACTGGAGCTGCCCCCTTGGCTATGGCCTTTTGCCGAGGTCTGTGGAGATGAACTGTTCTGGACCATCGGGGTGTTGATGACCACGCTGATCTCTCAAGCAGTGTTCATTTTCTGTTCCGGCAGAATGAATCTGTGCCGGCCCATCCGGAAACGCAGGGCATTTCTGCCCGTTGTTCTTGCGGCATTCCTGCTGACAGTTCTTGTCGTTGCAGTGTTTCTGTCTCTGGCCGAGGTGTTCGAGCTGGACGATGACTCTTCTCTTGCATGGGGATTCTGGACACTCATTGGCGTTAACTGGATCGGATGGAGCGTTGCGTTTCTCGTGACGTACGCGCAACATGACCGCTATACGGTTGCGCGAAAATTGATGTCGGCACTTCTTCGCGGAAGTCTGTTGGAATTGCTGGTCGCTATCCCGTCACATATTATTGTCTCTCGACGCCCGGGGTGCTTTGTGGGGATGTTAACGGGGTTGGGTGTGAGTGGCGGCATCGCCGTCATGCTATGGGCCTTCGGACCAGGGATTGTCCTTCTGTTCTTGCGCGACAGATACAGGAGAGAATCGAAAAAGGAAATCCAACCAAAGGATCGATAAGTATCATCTGGAGGCGAGCTGCCGGATGAATTCTCGTCCTAGTCGTTGGGCTGACAGAGCGGAGCGAGATCTGAGACCGCGAGATCTGGGGAGATCTACGCTACGGCGTCCACCGCGGCTCAAAGAAGCTGGGCAAGCCAAACGGTTGCCATCAGTGTACTTGCACGCGCCTGGTAAAGGAACTGTTGCTACCGCACCACGACGTACATCGCGTCCGGCGGGAACGTGAAACTGCCGTTGTCGAGCTCGAGCGAGCCGCGGGGCATGCCGTTCATGTCGAGGACCGTGCCGCGCGAGAGCGCCGGGTTGCGGATCGTCACCCTGACTTTGGCCGACTCGACCGCCCAGGGGGCTTTGCCGTAGCTGGTCACCATCCTGCCCTGCACCGGGCTGCCGCCCCGGGGCGTGACGGTTGCCGGGCGCGTCCGCCATCCGGTGGGGCGGCACGGCGTCCCTACCTGCACAAGCACCTTGCGTGACCGCGCAATAGGCTGATCGTCGAGTGGCACCACCATGACCGCGCCGTGCCGGTTGTCGCACTCGATCGACACGTCCTTCAAATCGAATTTCCGGTTGCCGGCGAAGTGCGCCGTCACCCCCTGGCACCTGGGTGCGTCGACCCTGCAATAGCCCTTCGCCGTGTTGAGCTCCACCTCGCCGGTGTTGCTCTGGACCACGACCCCGCCGTCAACCTTGCGGATCAGCGAGTCCAGTTCAGCGACTCTTGTCTTCGCCTCGCTCGAATCGTAGACGACCGTTACCGGCCCGACCAGCATCGCGTGCGGGTCGACGCCGGTTTTGACCGACGAGGACGGCGCGATGTCGCCCGCGTCGCGAATGGGGTCGAAGCCGGAGGACTCGGTCAGGATCGGCGTCCGTCCCTCCCACATGGCTTTCAGTGAACGGTGCTCCTCGACTACCGGCTTGCCCCGCTTCACGTAGCCGCGCCTGAACGCCAGCGCCGCCGCCGGGAACTGCCCCGCCATCTCGGGGTTCGCGAAGAGCCACTTCTGCTGCGAGGGCAGGTAGCCGTTTGCCGACCGCGGCTGCGTCCACTCGTCGGTGCCGGTCGCAAACCAGTAGTAGGCGTCGAATCCCGTCAGGGAGCTGTACACGCTCACGAGCAACGGCGCCTCCGCCGCATATTCGTTTGGAAACACCCATGCGCTTTCCGTGACCATCATGGGGTGGCCCTTGACCTGTTTGGTAAGGATCGGAAACGCCCGCGCCGAATCCGTCAGCACGGAATCGCTCTTGAATGTGTCGCCGTCGATGATGGCCCAGCCGCGGTATCGTCCCTTGTGAATGCCGCCGAAGTAGCGGTTGACGGCGATGACTTCGTTGGCCGTGTAGCCGTAGCGTTCGCAATCGTTCAGGTAGACGTCGTCCGCCGTCCTCCAGTTGCCCGCATTGATCAGTACCGGGCACTTCAGCTCATTGCGAACGTAGTCGCCGATCATGCGGTTGAACTTGAACATCGTCTGTGTCCAGAACTCGAGCTGGTCGTCTAGGCGCGGCCCCTGTTCGATGCCTTTGCTGCGCGGGTCGGCGGTCATGTGCCATGCAAGGAGGAAATCCAGGACACCGGCGCCGAGCTCGTCACCCTTCATCGGTTTGCCGCCCCAGGCGTCGACAGCCTTTTCGACCGACCCGTAGCGCTTGGCGGCCCAGTCGCCGAACATCTTGCCGAAACGGCGCTTCGGGCCGCCCTTCAGGTTCTGGATTGTCCAGAACAGCAGGCTGTCTTCGTTCTGGATCTGGAACACCGCCAACGCCGGTTCCTGCGCCAGGGTTCTTCCGCCGAGAAGTGGGGTAGGGGTGGTGAAGAGCGCCCTGAGCCACGCCTTGTATGCCTCCTGCAGCTTCGGTTCGAAGAACAGCAACGCGTGATGGTTGCCGTTCCAGTCCGTGCCCCACTTGGCGTCATTGCTCTGCATGGTGTTGGCCCAGTAC
Organism: uncultured Victivallales bacterium; assembly: GCA_964555035.1. Classification (GTDB taxonomy): domain Bacteria; phylum Verrucomicrobiota; class Kiritimatiellia; order UBA8416; family CAYOBW01; genus CAZKRK01. The sequence continues at coordinate 3,229 of CAZKRK010000007.1, forward strand.
GGGGAAACCGTGGCATAGATGCCCTGCTTCCTCATCGCACCGATTGTCCGCCAGATCGACTCCACGTCGGCGCGGTTGACGTCTGTCGGTTTCGCGTTGGGGTTCTTCTTCAGATTGGGATTGATATGAGCGTGGCAGCGCACCATGTTTACGCCGCGCTTTGCCAGCCAGCGCGCGTGGCGATCGATTTCCGGCTCGCCCCCTCGCCAGCGGGGACGCTTCACCCAGGGCTTCTCCCGTTCGACATTCGTGTTCACGGCCCAGAACCGAATCGGTTTCCCGTCGCCGCGCACGAAGTCGCCGTCCCGGTTTGTGCGTATCCAGCCGGCCGCACCGGCGACCGGTTCGTTCAGGCTGCGCAGGTCGAACAAGGCGTCCGGGCTGAACGAATCCCGCTCCGGCTCAAATGCCCACGTTTCGGTGCGGGGCTGCCCGTTGCCTGCAAGCGGTGCGGCCGGCGGCGGGGTGGTGTTGGCCGGCGCGCCCCTGCTCACCCATACCTTGTCGACGGCCATTCCGAGCGGACGGTTCTGGAAACCCCAGAAGTAGTTCCAGCACACCTCCCCCGGTTTTGGGGCATTGCCCTTGTTGGGACCCGAGGTCGCCTTGAACCTGGAGAACGGGATGCTGACCGGGTGCCATTCCGTACCGGTGTCACGCGGCGGCGTCACGACCGCCTCATACAGGTTCATATCTTTGGCGTCGGCGCCCGGCGCTTTGCAGAAGATCCATGCCTGGTACCACGCCGGATTGTCGAGGCGGGCCCAGTAGTTGAATGTCAGCCCCTGTTCGACTTTGAAGTGGCCGTTGACCCAGGCATGGTTCGAACTCAGGTTCTTTGCCCCGGATGAACGGGCCCCGCCGCGCGACCCTTTGGGCAGGCCGTCCCCAAGAAATTCGCCCTCCTTCCATCCATTGGGCAGGCCGTCCTCAAATCCTTCCTCGAAAACCGTCGCGGCTCCGGCCGTAACGACCAGGACCGACAACCACAGACAGGTCAACCACAGACTCAGGGGCTTGTTTCTCATTCTGTTCTCCTTCGGCGCGCAGAACCGGATTTCCTGTTATTCGTGCGCCCCACGCCCGGTTGAGCCACCAAGTCCGGCCGGTATTGGGTCCGATTGCAAATCGGACCTACGTATCCCTGCATCGTTCCGTGTGCGGTGAACAAGGACCTCGCCGGTTGCCGAATTCACTCGATAGAAGCGCAAGCCGCCGTCAAGAACTGTCCTTTGTGGCACGGTTGCCGGATTGCCGTCTGCGGAATCCCGCGACGACCCATCCAACGGCCCAACCACCCGCAACGGGAAGAAGCCCGAGCCAGACGAAGCGCAGCACGTTGCCGGTCCAGGGCGTTGTCACCAGGAGTCCCGCGACAATCCAGCCCGCCGAAGCGACGAGGGCCAGACGCATCCAGGGGCGTGACAGGCCGATCGTTCCGGGAAGACTTCGATTCTTGCGGCCCCGTCCGTCACCACGATTCAGCAGCCGGGGAAGGAGAAAGAGGGCGCCGAGCACAACAACGAATAGAAGAATCTCCGTGAACCCTGGACTCATTGCAATTCCTGCCCGCTTGATTATGTCCGGCTACGCGTCAACACGTTCAACACTATGCCGGAGCAAGACCCGTAGATCAAGAACCGCGCGTGCGTCTGGAAGCAAAAAGCGGCGAGACGTGGGCCGGATTTGCAATCCGGCCGAGAGAGAGTTGAGCATGCTGTCGCGAATGAGCAGACCAAGGTCAGGCCATTCTCCCGGCATGCTCCACATTCTCCCGGCCGGATTGCAAATCCGGCCCACTGACGATTGCATCGCGGATGCGCCCCGCTGTTCCCGTCTGCGGGGCACTTCGCGGATCACGTATCGTCAATCCACAATAATCGATCGTCCCGACGATATTGCTGTACGCCGTTGCGGCGCAAGTGATATAGTCCGGCGATTTGTGTGAAGCAGCGCGAGGGTTCCTGATGAAAATATACATGAATGGCAAGCTCGTTCCCGAGCGGGATGCGAAGGTCTCGGTGTTCGACCATGGCCTCCTCTACGGCGATGGAGTCTTCGAGGGGATCCGGTCCTACAACGGGCGCGTGTTGCTGCTCGAAGAACACGTCGAAAGGCTCTACCGGTCGGCCAAGGCCATCAACCTTGAGATCCCGATGACGAAAAAGGGCATGGTCAAGGCCGTCGTGCGCACTTGCAAGGCGAACAAGACGATGAACGGCTACGTTCGGCTTGTCGTGACGCGTGGCGTCGGTACGCTTGGGCTGAATCCCTACCTGTGCAAGCGAGCGCAGGTGATAATCATCGCCGCGGACATTCAGCTCTACCCGAAGAAACTCTACGAAGAGGGACTCCGCATTGTCACGGTCGGCACGACGCGTAATCAGTCCGAGGCCGTCAATCCCAGCATCAAGAGCCTGAACTATCTCAACAACATCCTGGCCAAGATCGAGGCTATCAACGCGGGTACGATGGAGGCGGTGATGCTGAATCCGCGGGGACAGGTGTGCGAGGCAACGGGCGACAACATATTCGTCGTCAACGGCGACAAACTCGTCACGCCGCCGGTGTCCGCGGGGATCCTCGAGGGCATCACGCGCAACACGGTCATGGACATCGCGCAGCAGGAAGGGCTTGACGTTCGCGAGCAGACCCTGAGCCGCTACGAGCTGTACAATGCCGATGAAGTGTTCCTGACCGGTACGGCGGCAGAGGTCATCTCCGTTGTGAATGTCGATGCCCGCGACATCGGTGAGGGCGAGCCGGGGCCGGTCACCAAGTTCCTGTGCAAGCGTTATCGCGAGTTCGCAAACAAGACCGGTGTGCCGATTGAGTAGTTGATTGGTTGATTGGTTGATTGGTTGATTGGTTGGGTGGGACGGGCATTCTTGTCCGTTTCCGGTTTACCAGGGAGAGCGGAAGTGCAGTGTGAAATCTGCCACGGCAAAGAGGCTTGCGTGCACGTCAAGCAGATCGTCAACGGGGACGTGAGCGAGCTTCATGCCTGCCTCGAATGTGCCGAGAAACAAGGGATTTCGGTCCATGGAACGCCGGCCCTGGGCAGTATGCTGTTCGGCGCGGCGGGGACGGACAAGGCTCCCGATCCGACTCTGCCGGAAGTGTCGTGTCCCGAGTGCCACATGCGTGAGAGCGATTTCCGCCGCACGCACCGGTTGGGCTGTCCTGTCTGCTACGATGCGTTCAAGGAGCAGCTTGGGCCGATGCTGCGGGAGATGCACCGCGGATGCGCCCATGCGGGCAAGGTGCCGGCCGGTGAGCAGGCGATAGTGGAACTGCGCGCCCTTGAGGAGGAGCTTGCCGTAGCGGTGAAGGAACAGCGCTTCGAGGATGCCGCGGCGCTCAGGGACCGGATCGGAGAATTGCGGGAAGTGACCGCTTCTTCGGTATAGCAGCACGTACGGACTTCGATGTCATGGTTATCGACGAGTTGATCCACAGACCGAGTGCATGGCTTTCGCGTCGCCGCGGGACGGGCGCCGTTGTCAGCAGTCGGATTCGCCTGGCGCGCAACATTCGCGGGGTGGCGTTTCCCGGCTGGGCCGGGGAGTCCGAACGGGTGGCCTTGTGCGCGCGCCTGCGCGAGGTGCTGGAGGGCGTGTCGGGGCTCGAAGACGGCATCTTCCTGGACATGGCCGAGTTGTCGGACGTGGACAAAGCCCTGCTCGTCGAACGGCATCTCATCAGCAACGAGCTGGCGGGGCGTGGACGCGGCAGTGGCGCGTTGGTGTCACGCGACGAGCGCGTCACGGTGATGATCAACGAGGAGGACCATCTGCGCATCCAGGCGATCTGTCCGGGGCTGCACGTTGAGCGTATCTGGCGCAAGGTGGATGAGATTGACACTACGGTCGAGCGGGAATTGGGGTACGCGTTTTCACCCACGCTCGGTCATTTGACGGCGTGTCCGACCAATGTGGGCACGGGCATGCGCGCGAGCGTGATGCTGCATCTGGCCGGATTGCGGCTGACCGGCGAGCTCGAGCAGGCGATCCGGGGGCTGGCGCGGCTCGGCCTTGCCGTGCGGGGGTTGATGGGGGAAGGAACTGAGGCATACGGCAATATGTTCCAGATTTCGAACCAGGAGACACTGGGCGAATCCGAGAGCCGGATTGTCTCGCGGCTCAGCCGCATCGTGCGCGAGGTTGCCCGCATCGAGGCCAATGCCCGTGAGCGTTTGAGCGAGGACAAGCCCCGACGCCTGGTCGACTGTGCGGCGCGGTCGCTGGGGGTCCTGCACCAGGCGCGGCTGCTATCTTCGGGCGAGGCACTCAACCTGCTTTCGGGAGTTAGGCTGGGCGTGGAACTCGGGTTGGTCAAAAGTCTGCCGATTGCGCGGTTGAACGAGATAATGCTCTTGACGCAACCGGCACATCTCCAGAAGATGTGCCAGCGTGCGATAGACCCGGAAGAGCGCGACGGTCTCCGTGCCGACATGGCGCGCGAGGAATTGAAGAGGGCTCGGTTGGTCGATCAGGGAAGCTGAGGGGCAAACGGGTCGCAAGTGTTGCTTTCTGAAGCATGCGGCGTTAAGTCGTATGGTACTGGTGCCGAGTAAACAAGTAGGGGCGTTGATAAAGGGCGTCCTTGTCGAGAGAGAGTTGCGATGAATGATTTCGCGAGTTTTACCCCGCGCGCCCAGCGGGTGATCCAGTTGGCACAGCGTGAGGCGGGGAATTTCAACCATCCCTATGTCGGGACGGAGCATCTTCTGCTGGGCCTGATCAGCCTGGGCGAAGGCGTGGCCGTCAACGTGCTTGAACGTATGGGCGTGTCGCTCGAGAGCGTGCGTCTGGAAGTGGAACGGGCGGTTGGGCAGGGGCCCGAGACAAAGACGATCGGCAATCTGCCCTTCACTCCGCGGTCGAAGAAAGTTCTGCAGCTTTCGATGGCTGAGGCGCAGTCGCTGAATCACACCTATGTCGGCACGGAGCATATTCTGCTTGGATTGCTCCACGAGGGCGAGGGCGTAGCCGCACAGGTGCTGCGCAACCTTGGCGTCGATCTCGACACGGCCCGCCTGGAAGTCATGAAGGAACTCGACCCCGATTTCGAAATGGCGGACGATGCCCAGGTGGCCGGGGGAGGGGGCGACAGCGAGAAGGCCGCGGCCGCGTCCAAAGCCAAAACGCCGGCCCTCAACATGTTCGGTCGCAACCTGACCGATTTGGCGAAGAACAGTGAGCTGGACCCTGTCATTGGGCGTGAGGAGGAACTGGAACGCGTGGTGCAGATCCTCTGCCGCCGCAACAAGAACAACCCGGTGCTGCTCGGCGAAGCCGGCGTCGGCAAGACTGCCGTCGTGGAAGGGCTGGCGCAGTCGATCATCGCGGGTGACGTTCCCGACATCATGCGCGGCAAGAAGGTGATTACGCTGGACATGGCGCTGATGATTGCGGGCACCAAGTACCGCGGGCAGTTCGAAGAGCGCATCAAGGCCGTGATGGACGAGATCAGACGCTCGGGGGACGTGGTTCTTTTCATTGACGAGCTGCACACGATAGTGGGGGCCGGCTCGGCCGAGGGTACGATGGACGCCTCGAACATCATCAAGCCCGCATTGGCGCGTGGCGAGTTGCAGTGCATCGGCGCCACAACGATGAACGAGTATCGCAAGTTCATCGAGAAGGATGCCGCCCTGGAGCGTCGTTTCCAGACCGTGCGGGTGGATGAGCCCACCGTGGAGGAGACAATCGAGATCCTGAGGGGCATTCGTGACCGCTACGAGCAGCACCACAACGCGAAGTACATGGACGAAGCGCTCGAAGAGGCGGCGAGGCTGACCGGGCGTTACATCACGGGGCGCTACCTGCCGGACAAGGCCATCGACATGATTGACGAGGCCGGGGCACGGGCGCGCATCCTTGCGACGACGCGTTCGCCGGACCTGCGCGAGCGCGAGGGCGAGATTGAGCGCGTACGCAAACGCAAAGAAGCCGCGATCAAGGAGCAACGGTTCGAAGAAGCGGCCAGCCTGCGCGACCAGGAACGCAAGTTGCAGGAGGCGCTGGATGAGGTCGTCAAGGAGTGGCGCCAGGACAATCGCGAGAAGAAGCTCTCCGTGACGGCCGAGGACATCCGTGCCGTGATTTCCAAGTCGACCGGCGTTCCGCTCAAGAAGATGGAAGGCAAGGAGCTGACGCGCCTGCTTGACATGGAGAAGGAACTGGAGAAGGTCGTCATCGGTCAGGGCCATGCCGTCGAGGTGTTGTCCAAGGCTCTGCGGCGCTCGCGGGCCGAGCTCAAGGATCCGCGCCGTCCGATCGGTTCCTTTATTTTCCTCGGTCCGACCGGTGTTGGCAAGACGCTGCTGGCCAAGGCACTGGCGGAGTTCATGTTCGACACGTCGGATGCGCTGATCCAGATCGACATGTCCGAGTACATGGAGAAGTTCACCGTGTCGCGGCTGGTCGGGTCGCCGCCGGGCTACGTGGGACACGAGGAAGGCGGGCAGCTCACCGAGAAGGTGCGGCGGCGTCCGTACTCCGTGGTCCTGTTCGACGAGGTCGAGAAGGCGCATCCGGACGTGATGCACATGTTGCTGCAGATCCTGGAAGAGGGCATGTTGACCGACAGCCAGGGGCGGCGGGTGGACTTCCGCAACACGGTCGTGATCCTTACCTCGAACCTCGGGTACGACAGTTCCAAGAAGTCCGGCGGCCTCGGCTTTGGCGACTCGGGTGCCGACGCCGACTACGAGCAGCTCAAGGCGCGCATGACGGACGAGGCCAAGCGGGTCTTCAAACCGGAGCTGTTGAACCGCTTCGACGACATGATGGTGTTCAGGCAGCTCACGCGTGACGACGTGTCGCAGATTCTCGATATCGAGTTGGCAAAGGTGCGCGAGCGCATGGCCAGCCGGGGCAAGAAGCTCACGCTGAGCAAGCCGGCGCGTGATTTCCTGGTAGAGCGTGGGTTTGACAGGGCCATGGGCGCGCGTCCCTTGCGGCGTGCCGTCGAGCGTTACGTCGAGGACCCCCTGGCCGAAGAGATCCTGCGCGGACGGCTGGAGGACGGCAATACGGTGGAGGTCATCGTGTCGGGCGAAGCGCTCGGATTCCGTCAGAGGAAGCTGGCGGCCGCGAACAAGAAGTGATGCCGACACTCCTTCCAGTAGCACCTTTTGATACAGCCCCGTGGAGCGTGCCATTCGCCCTACCGAATTGTCCAAGGCCCCAGCGCCTTGGGGCGGAACTGACAAGGAGCAGTTGCGATGGACCGCCCGTCCCCAACGGGGACGCACATCCCAGCCCAGGGTGAAACCCTGGGAACCGGTCAGACACCCAACCATCCAGGCTCCCTGAAGGGGAGCAACGCCCCTCCCGCCGCGTTCAGATGTGGCTCCACTTCACCAAGAAGTCTGACAATACTCACGAGAATGCTTGCAATGGACCGCGGAACGTGAGAGTATCCGCGGTCTTTGTGTGGAGCGGACGGCCGCCTCCTGGGCTTGGAGTGCCGGCGCGCAGCTTGTCTCACCTTGTGTAAGTTGTTGACTCGCAAGGTCAAATGGTGAGCGCTGCCCGTTCTGGAGCGGGGCTTTCGTGGAGGAAGAATGGCGGTAAAAATCAGGCTTAGAAGAACAGGAAGCAGGAATGCAGCCTGCTTCCGCGTTGTGGCGACAGATGCGCGTTCGCCGCGTGACGGACGGTTTATCGAGACGCTCGGGTGGTACGATCCGAAGCTAAAGGGCGTCAATTTCAAGCTCAAGCTTGGGCGTGTTGAATACTGGCGTTCGCAGGGCGCGGAGATCAGCGACACGGTCAAGAGTCTGCTCAAGCGTGCCCGCAATGCGGGGATGACTGACGCGGCGGTGGAACCGGCGGCTGAGCCCGTTGCTGAGCCCGTTGCTGAGCCCGAGGCTGCGGCAGATGAGGCAGTTGTGGCGGCCACAGCGGAGGCGCCCGAGGAGGCCGAGCCCGTCGCGGCAGCCGAGTAGGCGGCCATGAGCCAACCGCTGCTTATCGATGTCATCACGATCTTCCCGCGGATGCTCGACGGTTTCTGCGCGGAGAGCATGATGAAGCGGGCGGCTCGGCAGGGCGCGGTTCGATTTCGAACGACGGACCCTCGCGATTTCACCTCGGATGTGCACCGATCGGTCGACGACCGTCCCTACGGCGGCGGTCCCGGCATGGTTATGAAGCCGGAGCCGTTGTGCGCGGCGGTTGAGGCGGCGGGCTCCGAGGGTGCTCGCGTGGTTCTGCCCACGCCGCAGGGCATTCCGTTCACGCAGCGGATTGCGCAAGAGCTGTCGCACGAGCGGCACCTTGTCTTTTTGTGCGGTCACTACGAGGGGGTCGACGAGCGGGTTCGTCAGACGGTGGTGACGGACGAGTTTTCGATCGGAGATTACGTACTGACAAACGGGACGTTGGCCGCGACGGTCATGATTGATGCCGTCGTGCGGCTCTTGCCGGGAGTCCTGGGGGGCGAGGGCGCCACGGAAGAGGAATCGTTCAGTGACGGATTGCTGGAGTATCCACAGTACACCCGTCCGGTTGAGTTTCGTGGTATGCGGGTGCCGGACATATTGCTGTCCGGCAACCACGGCGAGATAGCGCGCTGGCGCGCCGAGCAGGCCCTGACGCGAACGGAACAACGTCGGCCGGATATGTTCCGGCGGCATCTGGAAAGTAAGCAGGAAGAAGGAATGTGAACCGCGAGTCTTCGCCGGGACACCATGGCGGGGTGTCGGGCGGGACCGGGGCACGGAGGGATAAACCCATGGCAAAGGCTATAGTCGATAAGATCACCCAGGAGAACCTCACCTCGGACGTACCGCACTTCGATATTGGCGATACGGTCAAGGTGCATACGAAGATTCGCGAAGGCGAGAAAGAGCGTATCCAGGTTTTTGCCGGTACCGTGATCGCCCGCGGTGGCGCCGGCGCCAACGAGACCTTCACGGTGCGCCGGATTTCGCACGGCGTGGGTGTCGAGAAGGTTTTCCCCGTTCATACGCCGTACATCTCCAAGATCGAGGTCGTACGCTCCTCGCATGTGCGCCGCGCCAAGCTGTACTTCATGCGGCGGTTGACCGGCAAGAAGGCCCGTCTCAAGGAGCGGATCCGGCGCTGACGCAGGTGCCGGCCTTGCTCGAGTACGAACAACGGTTGTGGGAGGAAGGTCGCCGCCGGGTTGCCGGCGTCGACGAAGCCGGGCGCGGTCCCCTGGCCGGTCCGGTTGTTGCCGCCGCCGCCGTCTTCGATCCCGATTTCGCGCTGTCCGAGCAGGAGGGTACCCTTGCCGGCTTGACCGATTCCAAGCAGCTCGCCGTCACCCGGCGGGAGTGTTTCTACGCACTCCTCGTGGAGTCCCCGCATGTTGACATCGGCGTCGGCGTCGCGGAGCGCGAGGAGATCGACCGCCTCAATATTCTGCATGCGACCCACGCCGCCATGGGGCGGGCCGTAGCGAATCTCGCCTCGCTTCCCGATCATATTCTCGTGGACGGGTTGGCCGTTTCCGGTCTGCCATGCCCATCGACGGCCATCGTCAAGGGCGATTCCAAGTGCCTCTCCATTGCCGCCGCCAGTGTGGTTGCCAAGGTTGTGCGCGACACGCGCATGCGCGAGCTGCACCGGTTGTACCCGTGCTACGGTTTCGACAAGAACAAGGGATATGGTTCGCAGTACCACGTGCGCGCGTTGCTCGAACACGGCCCCTGCCCCGAACACCGGCGCTCCTTCGGCCCCGTCCGCGACGCCGAGGATCTGCGCACCAGGCGACAGGGGGAGCTGTTCGGATAGCAGTGGGCCGGATTTGCAATCCGGCCGAGAGATAGTTGAGCATATTGTCGAGAATAGGGAGCCTGCGATCAGGTTATTCTCCTGTAATGCTCGCCGCTCTCTCGGCCGGATTGCAAATCCGGCCCACTGAAGACGCGCAGCCGTTCGCAGTTGGGGCGTGGCTGCGCCCGTGTTGAAGAGAGGGGATGGCATGGCGTTGGATATTCCAGGTTCAATTCGGCGGCTGCTTGGTCGCCAGGGCGGCAAGACGACCGCTGCGCACGCGGTCGGTCTGTGGGGAGAGAAAAGGGCCGAGCGTTTCTTGCGCGAGAAGAAGTACAAGATTGTCGGGCGACGGGTCAGAATCGGCCGGCGCGATGAGCTCGACCTTGTGGCCAGGGACGGCAAAACCCTTGTGTTCGTGGAGGTCAAGACGCGCAAGTCAGAGGAGTTCGGCGCGCCGGCAACGGCCGTGGATCGTCGCAAGCGTCTGGCTCTCTCACGTGCGGCAGTAGCCTATCTGCGCGCGTTGAAGTTCCCGCGCGTCTCTTTCAGGTTCGACATTGTTGAGGTAGTCGGCGAGCCCGACGATCCCACCCCCGCCGTCCGCCACATAGAAAACGCCTTCCCCCTCGAGGGCAAGTACCAGTTGCCGTACTAGCTTGAGGGTGTCCGAAAAGGGTTTCGCGGCGCGTAGAGAAGCAGATTAAGTAGAAAGATTAGGTAGATAGATTAAGTATGCCCATCGACTCTTAATCTATCTACCTAATCTTTCTACTTAATCTCTCTCCCCAATTCTGCGGCGCCCCCATTTTCCTGGCGTTTCAGAGCAAAATCGACCGCCGACCCTTTTCGGACACCCTCTAACCAAGCCCTGTTCTTTATACACAAAAGTCATTGTCTCCCCCACAGCGTTGACCGAGAAAGCCCTGGAGACGGCGGTCCTCCGCCGTTACGAGCAAATGTTGAGCACGAACTGAAACAGAAATGAACGAATCCCTCGCTTGTTCCGCCAAGTGCACTCACACTTGCTCGTAACGGCGGAGGACCGCCGTCTCCAGTGGTGTCACGTAGGGGTGTATGGTGACTTTTGTGTATAATAGTCAGACCAAGCCCCTATATTTGTGCGGCATAGGTTCTCCCCGCCCGGCTGCGCGGTTGCCGCGAATGCGCGGCGTAAGCGAACGCGGCGCCTATGTCGCCCCTCCGGGACTCGCGGCGTTCCGGCCGAAGCCCTGGGGTTCCGCTACGCTCCACCCCAGGCTCTACTATGTCGGCCCTCCGGGCCTGGTGCAACGAGTCGGCCCTCCGGGCCTGGTGCAACGAGTCGGCCCTCCGGGCCTGCAGCAGCCACTAGCCAATCTTGGCTTCAGCGGCACAAGCCCGGCGGGGGCACTCTGCAAGTGCAGCAAATCGCAGAGCTTGGTCCTTTTGCACATTATTACTGTCACTCCCCGCACCGCTTCTGCTAAGGTCTCGATTTTCTTGTCAACTGTGTTCCCATAGGGGAGGGTGTTTTGCATGTGCAGTGAGTTGCTTGCATCGGCCGTGGCGTTGTCCCACGAGTTCGGGACGGGTGAGTATGTCATCGGCGGTGGTGGGAATTCGTCGGCCAAGAACCGCGAGACGCTTTGGGTCAAGCCGTCGGGTACAACCCTGGGCGGGTTGACGGCGGAATCGTTTGTGGCCCTGGACCGGGCCGGGATCGAGACGCTCTATGCCGCCGAGACGCCGCAAGACCCGGCGGCGCGCGAAGCCCTCGTCAAGGAGATCATGGAGCAGGCGATTGTGCCCGGCTCGACCGGCCGTCCGTCGGTCGAAGCGCCGCTGCACAATTCCTTCCAGACAACCTACGTCGTTCACACCCATCCGGCCGTGGTCAACGGTATGACCTGTTCTGTCGACGGCGAGGCGGTCTGTCGTCGGTTGTTCCCGGACGCGATGTGGATGGAGTACGTCGACCCGGGCTATACGCTCTGTATGGTGGTGCGTGACCGGATTGCCGCCTGGCGTGAAGCGCATGACGGCAAGGATTCCGGCCTGGTATTCATCAAGAACCACGGCGTCTTCGTGGCAGCGGACACGGCCGACGAGCTGCGCGCACTGTACGGGCGTATCATGACCGCGTTGCGCGGGGAGTACGCTACGGCCGGCGTTGTCGAGGAGCTGCTGGTCGGCGGTACTCCCGATGCGGCCGCGGTCGAAGCCGTGGGCAGCGTTATGGGGGAAGTCACGGGCGAGCCGATCTGCGTAGTCGGCGGCGGTCACTTCTACGTGGCGGCCGGACCGTTGACGCCCGATCACATTGTCTACCACAAGGCGTATCCGCTGCATGGCGAGGCAACCGTCGAAAATGTCAGGGGGTTTGTCCATGCGCGCGGCTACTGGCCGCGTGTCATCGATACCGGCGATGCCGTCTACGGATGCGGCACAAGCGAGAAGACAGCCGCGCTGGCGCTCGAGATGGCCCTGGACGGGGCGATCGTCGTGCAGCTTGCGGAAGCCTTCGGCGGGGTCGAATTCATGACCGACGGAGCCCGCGATTTTATTGATAACTGGGAAGTTGAGGCCTATCGACGAAAACAAATGAGTGCCTGAGCGCGCCCGGCGCACAGGCGGAGGAGAACACCATGGCGGACAACACGACGGTTGAACAGGCATATGGGTTGGCCAAAGAGCGTTACGCGGAGCTGGGTGTAGATACGGACCAGGCGCTCGAGATTCTGGAGGATGTGCCGGTCTCGTTGCACTGCTGGCAGGGCGACGACGTGGGCGGGTTCGAGCAACCGGATGCCGCGCTTTCGGGCGGCGGCATACAGGCTACCGGAAACTACCCCGGCAAAGCACGCACGCCCGGCGAGCTGCGCGCCGACCTGGACCGGGCGCTCGCCATGATTCCCGGTACGCACAGGTTGAATCTGCACGCCAGCTACGGCGAGTTCGGCGGCGTGCGCGTCGACCGCAACGAAGTCCAACCCGAGCACTTCGCCGGCTGGATCGACTGGGCCAAGGAGCGTGGGATGGGAATGGACTTCAATCCCACCCTGTTTTCGCATCCAAAGGCGGACGACGGTCTGACGCTGTCGCACCCCGACAAGGGCATCCGCGACTTCTGGATCGAGCACTGCATCGCCTGCCGCAAGATCGGCGCGGCCATGGGCGAGGTCCTCGGGTCTGCCACTGTGACCAATATCTGGATTCCGGACGGATACAAGGACGTGCCCGTCGACCGCAAGGCGCCGCGCGAGCGCCTGCGCGACGCACTGGACGTGATCCTGGCGGAAGATATGAACCGGGCGCACCTGCTGGATGCGGTGGAGTGCAAGCTTTTCGGCATAGGGTCCGAGTCGTACGTAACCGGTTCGCATGAGTTCTACCTTGCGTATGCGGTCAAAAACGGCCTGCTGCTCTGTCTTGACGCCGGCCATTTCCACCCCACCGAAGTCATCTCCGACAAGATCTCGTCCGTGCTCCTGTTTGTGGACGAAATCCTGTTGCATGTCAGCCGCGGGGTCCGCTGGGACAGCGACCACGTCGTCACCATGAGCGATGAGCTGCGGGCGATTGCCGAGGAGATCGTGCGCGGCGGTTTTCTCAAACGCGTTCACATCGGCCTGGACTTCTTCGATGCCAGCATCAACCGTGTCGCGGCATGGGTGATCGGCACGCGCAACATGATCCGCGCTCTGATGCTGGCGCTCCTCGAGCCTGCGCAGATGCTGCGGGAAGCCGAACTCGGAGGCGATTTCACCAGCCGCCTGGCCATGCTGGAAGAACTCAAGACGCTGCCGTCCGGCGCCGTTTGGGACTACTACTGCATGCAACACGACGTGCCCGTCGGCGCCGATTGGCTGACGGAGGTCAAGCGCTACGAAGAGGACGTGCTGTCCAAACGTGGTTGAGGTGACGGGTATGGTTTCGAGCGCTCCAGACGACCGGCCCCTCACCCGGCTCGCTCCGCTCGCCGACCTCTCCCCCCAGGGGAGAGGTGAATGTCGCGGTCCCACCTCTCCCCTGGGGGGAGAGGTCGGCGAGCGGAGCGAGCCGGGTGAGGGGCCGGTCGTCTGGAGCGCTCGGAATGACAGGCAGGGGGGCATGTCCGGGAGCAGCGATGGCCCAGGGCTTGTGGCGTCCGTCGTGCCTTTTGGGCGGGTACATCTCCCAATGGTTCAACTAGTCGTCGCCCTGGTCTGTTCTGTCCTCGCGGCATCGGCGCGGGCCGTTCCCGGCCAGAGCGGCGCAGCTCCGCCGCCTCCGGGGTATGCCGGCTCCTCGAGCTGTCGCGAGTGCCACGAGCGTTTCTACGAGCTGTGGTCGACGTCGCACCACGGCACGGCGATGCAGCCCTATACTCCCGGGTTCGCGCGTGACTTTCTCGCGCCGCAGACAAACTGGGTCAAGATCGGCGATTACCGCTTCAAGGCCCACGTCGAAGGCAAGCTGGGCTGGGTCGCCGAAGAGGGACCCGAGGGCGACAAACGCTATCCGATCCTGCACGCCATGGGCGGCAAGAACCTGTTCTACTTCCTGACGCCGATGGAGAAGGGCAAGCTGCAGGTCCTGCCGGTTGCGTTCGATGTGCGCACGCGCCAGTGGTACGACACCACGGCCAGCATGGTGCGACACGTACACGTCGGGGACGAAGCTCTGCACTGGACCGAACGCCCGCTCACGTTCAATACCGCCTGCTTCAACTGCCACGTCAGCCAGTTGTCCAAGAACTACGACGCCAAGAACGACAGCTACAACACCGTCTGGGCCGAACCCGGCATCAACTGCGAGACCTGCCACGGCGCGTCGCTCGAACACGTCAAGGTATGCAAGGCCGCGGGCGAAGGCAAAGTTCCCGAGGACCTGAAACTGATCAAGTGGACCGACCTGACCCCGGCCCAGCGCGATGTTACCTGCGCACCCTGCCACGCCAAGATGCGTCCCATCACGCCCGACTTCAAGCCCGGCGAAACCTACTTCGACCACTACGACCTGGTGACGCTCGAGGACAACGACTTCTACCCCGATGCACGCGACCTGGGCGAGAACTACACCTGGACGCTGTGGCACATGAACCCATGCGTGAAGGCCGGCAAACTGGAGTGCATCCACTGCCACACTTCCAGCGGGCGCTTCCGTCAACGCGGCGCCGGCGACAAGTCCAACACGGCGTGCCTGCCCTGCCACAAGGAGCGCGTCGAGAACGCGGTCAAACACACGCGTCACGAGGCCGGAACGAGGGGCAATGCGTGCATCGCGTGCCATATGCCGATGACGGTCTTTGCCCGTATGCAGCGCAGCGATCACTCTTTGCTTCCGCCCACGCCCGCGGCGACGATCGAGTTCAAGTCGCCGAATGCCTGCAGCATCTGCCATGACGACAAGACGCCGCAATGGGCCGACAAGCACGCTCGCAAGTGGTTCGGAGACGACTACCAGGAGCCGGTGCTCGAACGGGCCCGGCTGATTCAAGCCGCGCGCAGTAATGACTTCACCCGCCTGGAAGCGATGCTGGACTACGTCGAGAAGCCCGCGCGCGACCCCATCGTGGCGGCCTCCCTGGTCCGTATGTTTGAAGGCTGCCGTGACTCACGCCATTGGCCCGTGCTGCGTCGCGTACTCGAGAACGACACGTTTCCCCTCCTGCGCGCGGCAGCGGCACGGACACTTGTCGGCAATCTTGACGACGCCAAAACGATTGCCGCTTTGCTCGATGCGACCGAGGACAGCGCCCGGCTGGTGCGCGTGCGTGCCGCCGGTTCACTTGCGCGCCACCCGCGGACCGCACTGGGCGAGCGCGACAGGGCACGGCTCAAGAAAGCGACCGAGGAGTTCAGGTCCTCGATAATGGTCTGGCCGGACGACTGGTCGTCGCACTACAACCTGGGCAACTTCTACGTGGACCGTGGCGAGTCACGCAGGGCGCTCGAGTCCTTTGCGACTGCCGCGCGGCTGCAGCCGAGCAGCGTACCCCCGCTGGTCAACGCGGCAATGGTGCATGCCCGCCTGGGAGAGAACTCTCAAAGCGAAGTCCTGTTGCGCCGGGCTCTGGCGGTCGATCCGGCCAGCCCCGAGGCCAACTTCAACCTCGGGCTTGCACTGGCTGAAAAGCGGGACTATGCCGGTGCGGAGACGCACCTGCGCGCCGCCCTGAAACGCGCCCCCCGCATGGCCGCGGCCGCGTACAACCTGGGCGTGCTTGTCGCGAGCAGGAACCCGGGGGAATCGCTCGATCTCTGTCGCCGCGCAGCAAGCCTGGTTCCGGGCGACCCGAAATATGCCTACACTTACGCGTTCTACCTGCGCCAGACGGGCAAGGGTGCCGAGGCTATCGGCGTGCTCGAGAGACTGGCCGCGCGTCATCCCGATCACATCGACGGACTTATGCTGCTGGCGGCAACCTACGAAGCGCGCCACGACCGGCTCAAGGCCATCAGGATCTACCGCCGCATCTGGCGCGACATGCGGTTGCCGCAGGCATACCGTCAACGCGCCGCGGCGCGGCTGCAGGTCCTGGAGCGGTAGAATCCCCAACGCAGGCACAGACTCAAATGCGTTTGCCCCGCAAAACAACATTGACGCAGGGGACTTTTTCACGCAGATTTTCCAACCGCCGTGCCGTTTTTTTAATTGTGAACGCCAACCAACACAGGAGGAGGCTATGGCAAGACCGGTAACGTTGTTCACGGGACAGTGGGCGGACCTTCCGCTCGAGGAACTGGCCAAGATGGCCGCGGACTGGGGCTATGACGGTTTGGAGCTCGCCTGCTGGGGCGACCACTTCGACGTCGAGCTCGGTGCGCGCAGCAAGCGCTACTGCGACGACAAGCATGCGCTGCTGGCCAAGTACGGATTGAAGTGCTGGGCTATCTCCCATCACCTGGCCGGGCAGCTCGTGTGCGACAACATCGACGAGCGCCACTTCCAGTTCACGCCGCCGTCCGTGGGCAAGGATCCCAAGAAGGCGCGCAAGTGGGCGATCAAGACCATGAAGCAGGCCGCCAAGGCCGCCGGCAAGATGGGAATCAAGGTCGTCAACGGCTTCACCGGTTCCTCCATCTGGCACCTGGTCTACTCGTTCCCGCCCTGCATGCCGGGACAGATCGACAAGGGCTACGAAGATTTCGCCAAGGCCTGGCTGCCGATCCTGGACGTGTTCAAGGCCAACGGCGTCAAGTTCGCGCTCGAAGTGCACCCGACCGAGATCGCTTTTGACATCGCGTCGGCCAAGCGCGCGCTGGCAGCCGTCGGCAACCACAAGTCGTTCGGTTTTAACTATGACCCGTCTCACCTGGGCTACCAGGGCGTGGACTACGTCAAGTTCATCCGCACCTTCGGCGACAGGATTTTCCATGCGCACATGAAGGACGCGTGGTGGGGGCATGGCGACGGTAGCGTCGGCGTGTTTGGCGGTCATACCGAGTTCGCCGATCCGCGCCGCTTCTGGGACTTCCGCTCCCTCGGCCACGGCGACATCGAGTTCGAGGACATCATTGTCGCCCTCAACGACGTCGGCTACAAGGGCCCGCTGTCCGTCGAATGGGAAGACTCCCGCATGGACCGCTGCCACGGCGCCGCCGAAGCCTGCGAGTTCGTGAAGTCCGTCGACTTCCCGTCCAGCAACATCGCGTTCGACGCGCAGTTCGACCAGTAAGCTCGGCTCCGGAACGTAGAAACAGAAGCGCGCCTTCTTCCGATCGAGGGAGGCGCGCTTTTTTTGTGCCGGCGGGGGAGATAGGGTAAGGAGCGTCTCCCGTGTCCGCCACGGCTCAGCCCCTCACCCGGTCCTCCTGCGTCGGACCGACCTCTCCCCCGAGGGGAGAGGTGAAGCTGGAAACGGCAGTTGCCGGTAGTCGGTTATCGGTGATCGGTGATCGGTGATCGGTTATCGGTGGTCGGTGGTCGGTGCGGTGGAACGCGCGGATGGGTGCGGCGAGTGAACACCGGAAGTCCTCGTGCCACCCCGATTACTGATCACGGATTACCGGTAACTGCTCCCTTCAAGGTGAATGGCGCTCCTCCCACCTCTCCCCTCGGGGGAGAGGTCGGTCCGACGCAGGAGGACCGGGTGAGGGGCTGAGCCGTGGCGGCGCGGCATGACCACCAATCGTCAATCACAGACGTTCCCTCCCGCTCAGGGACAGGATCGTCTGGGCGATGAGCCTGGTGGCGTTTTCGACATCCTTGATTGCGATTGTCTCGACCGGGCTGTGCATGTAGCGGTTGGGGATGCTGACGAGGGCCGCGGCCACGCCGCCGCGCGTCATCTGCATTGCGTAGGCATCCGTGCCGGCGCCCCTCGCTTCGGGCTGCATCTGGGTCTTGATCTTGGACGTCTTCGCCGTCTGCTCGAGGATCTTCAACAGCTTGTGGTTGTAGGTCGGACCGCGATGGAGGATCGGACCGTCACCAAGCTTCGCCGTTCCGACGATCTTCTCGTTCACGTTGGGATAGTCCGTAGCAAAACCGACGTCCACGGCGATTCCGATATGCGGATCGACATTGAACGCTGCCGTTCTGGCGCCGCGCAGCCCGATCTCTTCCTGGACGGTACTCACGGCGTGTACGGCCACGTTGAGCGGTTTGCCCTTGAGCAGCCGCAGGACGTCGGCAATAACGAACGAGCCGATGCGGTCGTCGAAGCCGCGGCAGGCGACCAGCCCGTTGCGCAGCTCGATCCAGCCGGTATCGATCGTGGCCACATCGCCCAGCTTGACCGCCTTCTCCGCGTCTTTGCGCGTCTTGGCGCCAATGTCGACCCACAGGTCGTGGATCTTGTTGGCCGGACTTTCGCGGTCCTTCTTTTCCATAAGGTGGATCGGTTTCACGCCCACGACGCCGCACACGGGCCCCCTGGCGGTATGAATCAGAATGCGCTCGCCCTGGAGCAAAGGCACGTTGACCCCGCCGATGGCCGACATGTAGAGGAACCCCTTGTCGTCGATGAACTGCACCATCAAACCGATCTCGTCGCAGTGACCGGCGAGCATGACGCGCTTTTTCGCCCTGGAGTTGAGCACGGCGTGCACGCTGCCGTGGATATCCGTTTCTACCGTGTCCGCGAACTGGGACGCATATTCGGCGACAACGTTTTGTCCCTCCTTCTCCCAGCCGGACGGGGTAGGGGTGGAAAGCAGCTTCTTCAGAAAAGCAAGTGCGCGCGCGTTCATTGATCGTCGTCTCCCATGCTGTTGTGTACCGGCGCCAAATAGTAGTCCCCGGCCGGGCAAAGTCAACCCGGCAGGGCATGGATGCAGCAATTCACATTATGGCCACGCCTCCCGCGACACAAAGTCGCGGGAGGCGTGGCCATAATGTGAATTGCCGGCATGGATGACAGTGGGGGGGCTTTGGGATACGGCCGGAGCGAGGCGGGGCCCGGGGTGGAGTATGTGACGCCCGGGGGGGGGGGGGGTGGGGGCAC
>CAZKRK010000007.1:22402-43936 GCA_964555035.1 uncultured Victivallales bacterium
CATGGCATGAGAATGTCACGACCGGGGGCGGGCTATTCGCTGCAACATGTTCCGGGTCTTTCACGGCCGGATTGCAAATCCGGCCCACTGTGCGGCGCTTTGTGCAGACGTGTGAGTGATGAGCAAACCTTTGATAATCAACAACTAAGGACCGGCAAGTCCCCTGTTGACCTTTTTTAGTGTAACCTCCTCCATCCAGGCGACATTATGCTTGTGAAATGGGGAGTTTGAGTCTATTGTTATTGTGTTTTTGTAGCAAACAAGCGAAGGGAGTACACCATGGATAAGAAGATCGTAGGACCAATTCTGGCGGCAACGCTGTGCGTGGGTACGGTTCTGGCAGCCGGCGACGGCTCGAATGAGCCCGGTTTTGTGTCTCCGCCCAAGGCAAAGAAGCTTCCCCCGGCCCCGCCGCGCGCGGTTTCCTCGGCGGAAACCTTCATTCCCGGCGGTTGCACGACCCCGATGTCGCGCACCGAGGCCAAGAAGCCGCCCAAGCCTCCTGTCCTTGTGACCAAGCTCAAAGACAAGTAGGCTAAGACAAATCGTCATCAATGCACGTCTGGCAGGCGCATGGCCGCTTGCCAGACGTGTCTGTTTTCTGGTACTGTTGCTTTCTGTGAGCGGAGTCGCGCGGGGCGGTCGCCACTCACCTCAGCCGGATAACCTCTTGATGGCAGCGAAAGGGCAGAGCCATGACCAGACCTAGCCGCAACCGGACGTTTAGTTTCGCGGTGGGCATCCTGATCGCATGTGCCTTGTGCCGGGGATTCTGCACGGCGCAGTCGGCCAAGGACACCTACGGCGAGGATATCTATTGGAACGCCACCCCCAACGACGTCAACAACCTGCTCAAGAACCTCAAGGAATTCGCGGACATCAACTACAACATGGACGCGCGTTACCTGGGCGAGGTGTCTGCCGACCCCGAGAAAAACCCCGTCCTCTTCAGGTCCGGCCACTACAATTTCTCGTACACCCCCGCACAGCGCGCCAAGCTGCGTGAATTCCTGCTGGGCGGCGGCATGATCATCTACAACACCGGCCTCGGGTCGGCACCGTTCTACCGCTCGGTCGTGCGGGAAATGAAGGAGATCTTTCCCGAGCAGCCCGTGCAGCGTTTGACCTCGGACCACCCCATCTTCCACTCGTACTACGACATCGATCGCGTCAGCTATACGGATGGCGTTCGCAAGGTCGGTTTCAGGGGCAACGAACCGTGGTTCGATGCGATCGAGATCAACTGTCGCGTGATTGCGCTGATTTCGCGCTGGGGCATGGCGGTAGGCTGGCAGGACTCGGTGCAGCCGCAGTACCAGGCCTATCAGCCCGAGTCGGCATTCAAACTGGGAATGAACATCTTCGCTTATGCCAGTGCCATGCGGGCATGGGCCAAGAACGCGGCCTACGCCATGAAATTCGTGGACAACGACAAGCACACGACCGACAAGGTTTCCCTGGTGCAGATCGCGTACGACGGAGTCTGGAAGACGCGCCACGTGGGGCTCTCGGTGCTGCTGCACTCCTTCAACCAGCGCACGGAAGTGCCGGTCAAGTTCAAGGTGCGCGAGATGCGGTTGACGAGCCGCGAGATCTACAATGCACCGCTGATGTACATCACGGGACACGAGCACTTCGAGCTCGACAAGAAGGAAATCCTCCAGCTCCGCCAGTATCTCGAAAACGGCGGTTTTCTGGTTGCCGAGTCCTGTTGCGGGCGCAAGGGGTTCGACCTCGGGTTCCGTCAGTTGATGGCGAAGACGCTGCCGGCGCACAAGTTGACGCCGATCGGCCACAAGTCGCCCCTCTTTCTCTATCCGCATGACATCCGCATGCTGGGGGTAACGCCGACCCTGGCGCGTGACACGGGCAAGGCGGCGATACCGCCGATGCTGGAAGGAATCGAGATCGACGGGAACGTCGCGGTGGTGTACAGCCGCTTCGGACTGGCCGGCGGCTGGGAGATGTGCCAGAGCCCGTATGCGCGGGGCTACAGCGACGTGGGCTGCGTGAAGCTCGGGCACAACATCCTGATGTTTGCAATGACGCAGTAGGGCGTGCCGGCCTGGCCATGAAGAAGTGTCAGGGGAACAAGAGTAGTGATGTGGATGGGGTTCCAGTGGGCCGGATTTGCAATCCGGCCGAGGGAGAGTTGAGCATATTGTCGAGAATAGGGAGCCCGCGGTCAGGTTATTCTCCTGTAATGCTCGCCGCTCTCTCGGCCGGATTGCAAATCCGGCCCACTGAAGCTTCGCGTGTGTTTGTAGAGTGAAAAGAAGAGGACGTGGCAGATGAAAGCGAGACTTCTGACGATAGCGGTCTGCGTCGCCGGTCTGTTGGCCGGTTTGACCGGCAGGGCCGCGGCGAAGACCTCGAATGGCAACGATTTCGCACTGTATTTCGTTGAGTGCAGGACGGACGAGGAGCGCAAAGAGCTCCTGGACGACGCCAAGGGGCGGCCGCACTACTTCCGTTATCTGCAGATCGTGGAGATGGCGGAGAAACACAAGGACGGGCGTCCCTACGTGGCTATCGTGGCTTTCGAGCCGGCCTCCTGCATGGACGTGCGCTTCTTTGTGACGAAGCGCGTTTCCCTGACCAAACTCCTCGAGGAGCCGACCTCGAAGCCTGGCGACGCTATCGCCGTGACGGGAGTGGTCGTGGGTGCCGATTCGAGTGCGATCACGTTGAACCCGGTCATCGTTCGCCACAAGGATCGCCTGCATCCCAAGCGCGGCAAGGAACTTCTGTGCGAGGTCGATCCGTCGGCGACGTTCTACTCCTACACGGGCGGCAAGACCCCGGTGAGCCTGACCTACAAGGACCGTGACCTCATCAAGCACAAGGATCGCGTGATTGGCGAGGGCGGCAACCAGGCCTGGACGGATTTCCTGACTCGCGAGCTCGCCAAGCGCAACAAGGCGCGCGCCGCGGCCGCCAAAGCCTACAGGGCCAAGAGACAGAAATGATGCCTCGCCAGCGGGTCACACGTACGATTGGGCGGATTCCCATCCTGGCCGGGATTGCGACGCTCTTGACTGTCGTGACCGCGGGCACTACTACCCTCGGCGCGGGGGACGAGCGCGCGCTCTGGGAAGTGTGGAAGCTGCACCAGGACGCGCCCGATGACCACGAAGCCGTTGCCGCGGCGTGCGAGGAGTTCGTCAAGACGCACACGCGGGATCCGTTTATCGGAGTGGCGGATACGCTGGGGGCATGGCACCTGATAAAGGCGAAGCGCTACGCCGACGGGATCAAGATCCTGGCAAAGTATACCGATCGTCCGAACGACTCACTGTCCAGGGCAGCCAACATGGTGGCGTCGTCGTGGTTGACGCGCATCGACCGCGAACGGATCAAGATCGCGCTCCAGTTCTATTACCGGCGGGAAATCGGCTATCCGCGCAACCTCAAAGAGCTGGCTGCTTACGAGGCGCTCCCCAAGAAACTGGCTTTCCGTGAGAAGGACTGGTGGGACAACCCGTGGGATTACCGCCTGGTCGGGTTCAAGCGCATCCCGAATCTGCTGAACCAGAAGTACCGGCTGAGGTCGTCGAAGCTCGGTGAGGGATCGGACCTTGCGGAGGCGCTGGCACTGCCGTATGGTTCCGAAATTCGGGTCAGGCCGCTGGCCGTCAATTCCGCGTTGCGGCACGGTCTCGAGTTGATCGAGATGGAGATCCTGCCGGAGGCGGACGAGAACGCCACGGCGGACACGTCGCGTCGCCCCAAGACGGCGATGGTGGGCGCCGGGACGATGACCGAAGGCGTCTTCCTGGCCCACATCGGGGAAAAAATTCTCATTGTCTGCGACCGCTGCCACTGGAAGCTGTTCGGAAAACCGGCCAGCAGGTAGGCAGATTGGTCGGTTGGTTGATTGATTCGGTGGGCCGGATTTGCAATCCGGCCGAGAGAGAGGAGTGCATGTTCTTGCGGATGAGCGACCTGCGGTCATGTCATTCTCCTGTAATGCTCGCCACTCTCTCGGCCGGATTGCAAATCCGGCCCACGTTTTGCCATACGTGCGTTGATTGGTTTGCTTGTCCATGAGTGTTGAAGTCAAACTCAAGATCCCGAAGAAGTCGGGGGAGCCTGCGAAAGAGGGGACGGCTGCGTTCCTGAGCGCGGAGGAGATGGGCAAGCTGGGGCGGCTCGTCCTGATGTCCCGCTACGTGGTCGAAGGCAACCTGGCGGGCGCCCACCGCAGTCCCCTGCGCGGTCAGAGCTCCGAGTTCGCCGACCACAAGGCCTACGGCGTTGGCGACGACCCGAAGCATATCGACTGGAAGGTGCTGGGACGGACCGACCGCTACTACGTCAAACGCTTCGAAGACGAGACCAACCTGCGCGTCTACATTGCCCTGGATCGCAGCCACTCGATGGGGTACGGCAGCGACGACGTCACCAAGTTCGAGTACGCCTGCCACCTGGCCGCGGCTTTCGGCTACGTGGTGGTGAAGGCGCGGGATTCCGTCGGCCTGTTCCTGCACTCCGACAAGGTTGACCTGAGGCTGGAATGCCGCAACTCGTTCAACCATCTGAACAGCATGCTCAAGCACGTGCAGGACTTCGAGCCCGGTTCCACGACCAATATTGCCGAGGCGTTGCACCAGATTGCCGGCACCGTCCGCCACCGCGCGCTTGTGGTGGTCATTTCGGATCTGCTCGGCGATCAGGACGCAATCGTGCACGCGCTGGCGCATTTCCGTAAGCGCAACCACGACGTGATTGTCCTGCAGGTGCTCGATCCGATGGAGCTGGACCTGGCGTTCAAGAAGCCGTGCGAGTTCCAGGATCTCGAAACCGATGAGCTGGTGACGGTCAATCCGCGCGCGCTGCGCAAAGCGTACAACGAGGTCTTCGGGAAATTCATCGACGACTATCGCGAGGCCTGTGCCGGGATGAAGATCGACTACCGTATTGCCCGAACCGATCAGACCTATGACGATTTCATCCGGGCGTATTTGACGGAACGCGTGAGACTTTCCAGGTAGCTGCGATGTTTGATCTGCTCAGTCCGCTGTTCTTCTACGTAATGGGCTCCATCGGTGTGCTCATTCCGCTCGTGCTGCACCTGATCCAGAGCCGGCGTACGGTCAAGGTGCCTTTCAGCACGATCCGCTTCCTGAAGCTGGCCCAGGAGAAGTCGTCGACGCGCATCAAGATGGAGAACATCCTGCTGTGGATCATTCGGACGCTTCTGCTGGTGACTCTGGCCCTGGCATTCGCGATGCCGATGCTGCGCAGCAAGGGCGCGGGCAAGTTCCTGGGGCGTTCGCCGCGGGACGTGGCGATCGTGATCGACGCTTCGTACAGCATGGACTACAACCTGGGGCGCAGCACCGTCTGGCAGAAAGCGATCGACACGGCCTCGTCAGTGATTGACGGTCTCGGCGAGCAGGACCGTTTCTGCATCTACGTCGCCCGCGATCACGTTGAGCCGGTGATCGAGCAGCTGTCGAGCGACAAGGAAGAGGGGTTGAGCCGGCTCAAGGCGCTTGAACTGTCGCAAGGTTCCTCCCAGCTTGCCCCGGCGGTCATGGATGCCAACGAAGCGCTGGCGGAGGCCGAGGCGCGTCGCGAGCGTGAGATTCACATCATTACCGACACGCAGGAACTGCCCTGGGAGAGTTTCGGCGGCGGTGACGGTGTGGCCGCGGCCGCGGTTGAGGAGGGCGAAGAGGGCGAGCCCGCGGAGGAGGATGATGCTGCCGAGGAGGAGGGGGCAGAAGAGGAGCGCACGACCGCAACGATGGGGGTGTGGGACCCGAGCAAGATCGACAACAAGCGCACGACGTTTTTCGTATCGCTCCTCGGCGTGGATGCGCCCGAGAACATGTCGCCCATGCAGGTCAAGATCGAGCCGCCGCTGGTTCTGGCGAATTTCCCGTCCAAGGCGACGGTGAGACTGGGTCACACGGGGCCGCCCAAGGGTACGACGGTCACGCTGGAGGTCGACGAGAACGAAGTTGCGACGCAGTCGATCACGCTGGCCAACGATCAGCGGGCGGAGATGGTGTTTACGATACCGCCGCTGCGGGCGGGTTGGCACGAGGTGCGGGTGATCCTGCCGGACGACAACCTGGTGCTCGACAATACCTTCTATTCCGTATTGCGGGTCGAAGACCGCTTCCCGACCTTGTGCGTGGGTCCCCAGGAGGACACGGTCTTTCTGCGGGCGGCCCTCAAGGCGGGGCAGAAGGGTGGGGGAATCGATTCGGACTGGGTCGAGCCGGGCGCTATCAGCGAGGACAAGCTGGCGGAGTATGCCTGCGTGTTCCTTTGCAATGCCGTTCCGCTGGGCGCTTCCGAGGTCGCGGCGCTCGAGAAGTTCGTAGATGCCGGCGGGTTGCTGACCGTATTCCCGGGCAGCGGCGCCGTTCCCGGCGACTACCAGACGCTGACTTGCCTGCCGGCTTTGCCGGTGGCGATCGAGCAGATTGCGCAGACCAGGCGCAAGCGGATCCTGCACTGGGACGCGCGGCGTTCGGCGGTTCTGGAGTCGTTGCGGCTGGGGGATTCCACGCTTTCGGCGGTAGTGCGCAAGATGCTTGTAATCGATAAGCTCGAGCCACGGGCGCGGCAGGTTATTTCGTTCGGCGGCGATGCCCCGTTCCTGTTGGGGCGGCCCGTGGGGCGCGGGTATGTCTTGCTCTTCACGGTATCGGCCGACCGCACCTGGACCGACTTCCCGTTGTCGCCGTTCTATCTGCCGATCGTCCACGAGATTGTTGAATTCGGGGCGGGAGTGGGTTCGCATCCGCAATTCGTGTGGTGTACGCCGAACCTGCCGCTGAGCCGTTGCCTGCCCGAAGCGCGGCACGACACGGAGCTGGCCGCGCCGGACGGCAAGCGCGTGTCGGTCAGGAGCGCCGTGGTGGGCACGCGTACGGTTCTGTATGTCGAGGACCTGATGACCGCGGGCATTTACGGCGTAACCCAGGCCGACGGGGGCACGCCCGTGCCCGCGCTGGCGGTCAACATGGTTCGCAAGGAGTCGAACCTCAAGGCATTGGATGCGTCCAACCTGGCCGGGCGGCTTTCCGTCAAGCGGGTCGAGGTGGCGCGGGATCTCGAGCAGTTGCTGACTCACATCCAGGAGAGCCGCGTGGGGCGTACTTTCGGGGAGCAGTTGCTGTGGGTTGTCCTGATTCTGGCGGCCGCGGAGTTTCTGCTGGCGAACCGGCTGACGCAGGAGTCGCCGTCGCTGGCCGGGATGCTGGGGATTGACGCGTCGGGCAAGGTGCCGTCGGTTGCGGCGGCGCTCGAGGGGGCCGAGTCATGACCGTCTATGAGCACACAATCCCGACGCTGTTGATCTGGCTGGGCGTGCTGGCCGCGCTCGGCGTGGGCGGTTTCAGCGTCTGGCGCTGGGGGCCGCGAACACTGGCGATGTGGATCATCAGCGGTCTGTACGTGATATTCCTGTTCCTGCTGCTGTGGTGCCTGTTGCTGCCGGGCAAGAAGAGCGTGGAGACCAGGACGCTGAAGCCGCGTTTCGTGGTGGCGCTCGATACGTCCAAGAGCATGCTCCTCAGCCCGGGTGAAGACATTTCCAACCGGTGGTCCCAGGCGCGGAAGATCATGGACATGTCGTGGGCCGAGTCCGTGGGCGCGGAGTGCGAGATCGACGTGTATGCTTTCCACACCGAGGTCAGCCGGCAGATGCCGCTCGACCAGGCGGCCGAGCTGGAGCCGGATGGTGAGGCGACCCTGCTGCGGGACGCACTGCAGAAGATCACGGGACGCTACGCGGGAATGAACGTTGCCGGCGGGCTGGTGCTGACGGACGGGATCGACACGCGTGAAGCGTTCGACGAATGGGCGGCGGACTCGCGGCCGTTCAAGCTGTACACGGTGCAACTCGAGCCCGATGCGATCTGGGAGGAAGAACCGGACCTGCGCATCGACGCAGTTCAAACGCCCAAGCGCGTCACCGTGAACTGGCAGACCGAGCTGAAGGCAGTCATTTCGGGCCAGGGGGCGGCGGGAGCCGTCAACGTGCAGTTGTTCAAGGACAACGCGCTGCTGGAGGAGATGCCCACCCAGGTTCCGAAAGACGGCGGTTCGCGCCAGGTCAAGTTCGACCTGACGCACCCGGATATCGGCATCTACACGTACAAGGTGGTTGTGCCGCCGCTTCCGAACGAATCGAACACGAACGACAACGAGTATGCCGTCAGCGTACAGGTCATCGACGCCAAGAACCGTCTGCTCTACGTCGAGGGAACGCCGCGGTGGGAATCCAAGTATCTCAAGCGTGCCCTGCAGGCCAACAAGAAGGCCACGCCCCTGATATTCCTGCACGGGCCGGACGGGAAACCGATCAGCTTCGGCGCGGTAGGCAGCATGACCGCGGACATGACCGAGCAGCAGTTGTCGTTTTTCAAAATCGTGATCATCGGCAACCTGGATGCCGAGGAGATCGGCGAGGCGCGCGCGCTCAACCTGATCAGGTACGTGGAGACGGGCGGCAGTCTGGTATTGCTCGGCGGCGCAAAGGGGTGGGGCAGCAAGGGCTTTGCCCGCAGCTCTCTGCGGAAGCTGCTGCCGGTCAAACGCTACAGTCCTGTGCCGCGCGAAGGGGAATTCCCGATCTCGATCACCGACACCGGTCGCGCGCACCCGGCCTTTGCGGGCGATGCCGAGCTGTGGGACATCATCCCGCCGATTCTGTCTGTCTTCCCGGTCAGTGAACCGTCGCAGGTTGCGCGTAACCTGGTCGTGGCCCAGACGCCCGAGGGCGCGGCGCCCCTGATCCTGAGCCAGCCTTACGGGCAGGGCAAGGTCGTGGCGGTCTTCACCGATTCGCTCTGGAAGTGGCAGTTGCACCCGCAGGCGAACACGACGCGGCCCTACCAGCGCTTCTGGGACCAGTTGATTTCCTGGCTGCTGCCGCAGGAGGACGAGCTCGACAAGGACAAGATCGGCATCTTTGCCGACCGTGAGACGCTCGTGCTGGGCGAGGAGATCAAGATCAGCGCCAAGGTAGGCGGCGAGGACGAGCCCTCGGGAAGCGTGCAGTGCGAGATCGAGCTGCCCAAGGGCGAGAAACGGCCTTTCGCAATGCGCAGCGAACCGGTGACGACAGCCTCCGGCAAGACGTTCCCCGGTTTTGCGTCGACCTTCAAGGCGACCGAGGCCGGTCTGCACACCGTGAGGGCTTCGGCCGTGGTCGGTGGGCGCAAGATGGTGTCCGACCCGCTGTCGTTCTACGTCAAACCGTTTTCGGCCGAGTCTGTTCCGCGCGCGGTCAATGCCGGCGTGCTCAAGAGTATCGCCGAGAGCAGCGGCGGTAGCTTCTTCAAGGACTACGATGCGCTGGACAAGACGTTGGCATCGCTGAGTTTCCCGACGATCGAGGAAGAGACGTCCGAGTTCAATTCGTTGTGGCAGACATGGTTCGTGATTGCTTGCCTTACGTTGCTGGCCAGCGTATCGTGGTTGCTGCGCAAGATGAATAATATGCCCTGATTGTGGGTAGGGAGGGAGTGCGAAGTGAAGAGAGTGTTTGTGGCCGCCTTTTTGGCGATCGTTCTGTCGTTGCCCGTTGTTGCCGCGCCTGGTAGCAGTCGCTTGAATCCGCCCAGCCGTCTGAAACGCAGCAGTCGTCTCACCCCGTCGCCCAAGACATCGACCTCGCGGACATCGCGGAGCGGCGTCAACCTGTGCCACAACGGCTCGCTGGACCACCCCGAGAACCCTCTCGACGGCTGGATGATCGACTACGCGTGGACCGGCAACGGCAACTACGTGAACAACAAGTCAAAGGTCAAGGCGCTGGCAAGTTTCGAAGGCAGGAAAGGCGTCATGCAGGTCGGCGGCGGCGGCGAGACCAAGGTTGAGAGTCTGCCGATTCCAATGGAGCGGGGCGCCCGCTACCGTTGTACGATCGACTACAAGTCCACGGGCGGACCGCACATCTACTTCGCGGGCTACAAATGGAAGCCCGGCATCCGTCCGTACAGCGACAAGCAGATCCATATCGGCGACCTGCGCAAGATCTACAAAAGCACGTTTCGCAACCACGCTGTGAAAACGCTCGGCAACGGCTGGAAGCGCGAGACGTTCGAGTTTCCTTTGAAGAACGCGTCAGAGCTTTCGCTGAAGCACCTCAAGTACGTACGCTTCTTCACGGTTTACTACATCGAGATTGGCGGTAAGGGTTGGATTGACAACGTCGTTGTGACACGAATTGAGTAGCGAGAGGAGAGTGAAGCCATGTCTCCCGGACCTCTTAACAATCAGTTGGACGGAGTAGGGCGCACCGTATCGTGGTGGCGCGCGCAGTTCAGGATGGTGATCGGCATTGCCGGGCTGGTCCTGTTCGTGTTTCTTTTCGGACTGATGGATCTGTGGCTGCAATACGGGCGCTTCGGGCGGGCCGTGATCTGGATCCTGTTGATGGCGGCGGCGATCGCGGCAAGCTGGTGGATCAAGCGGACGCTGCAGCGCAAGTTCAAGGCGGTTGCGGTTGCCGCGATGATGGAGCGGGCGTTCCCCCAGCTCGACAACCACCTGATCAACTACCTGCAGTTCGCGGCCGATCCCGGCGACGATCCTTTCAAGCGGGCCTACGTGCGGCGAGGGGCGCCTTCGTGGAGCGGGCTGGACCTGCGCGAGATGAAGAACCGCAAGATGCACCAGCGGGCGCTCTACGGTCTGTTGGTTGCCGCGGTGCTGTTCCTGACGCCCGGCGCATTTCTCGGCAAGGCCTGGGGAGTGGCCGTGTGGCGTGTAGTCAACCCGTTTGCGAATACGCCCCCGGCGACGCTGACCAACATCCTCGGTGTCGACCCCGGCAATACCACCGTGCTGCAGGGCAGCCCGTTGGTGTTGTCGTGTCGCGTCCTGGGCTACGACGGCCACAAGGTCACCGTGGACGTCGAGCCGGCCGACGGCGAGCAGACCACGTATGCGCTGGGAGAGATTTCCGGCAGCGAAGAGCAGGAATTCACCTACCGCATTCCAAAGGTGAACACCGAGGTGCGCTATCGCTTCCGCGCCGGCGATTCGCCCTTCCCCGAGTGGTACACCGTGGACACACGCCCGCCGCTCGGTTTCACCGAGCTGCGTGTGGCCGTGACGCCCCCGGCGTACACCAAACAGGATGTGCGCGAGTACGATGCGCTCGCCGAGGATATCACCGTCCCGGCCGGCTCGACCCTCAGGCTGCGGGTGCGTTCGAACCTGCCCGTGGCGGAGGCAAGCGTCGCGCGCGGGCGCGAAAAACTGCCGTTGCGGCAGTCCGGCGACGCGACGGCATGGCAGGGCGAGTGGACCATCACGGACGCCTCGCCG
Organism: uncultured Victivallales bacterium; assembly: GCA_964555035.1. GTDB lineage: Bacteria > Verrucomicrobiota > Kiritimatiellia > UBA8416 > CAYOBW01 > CAZKRK01. Next base: position 33,704 of record CAZKRK010000007.1, read on the forward strand.
CTCAAGTTGGTGGCGGTCGGCAAGAGCGGCGACAAGGCCGACCAGTGGGTCCGTTTCACCTACGAACCGGACCGCCTGCCCGGCATCAACGTCATTTCGCCGGAGGGGCGGCCTGTCTTGCCTCCGGGCGCCGTACCCTCAATCTCGTTTGAAGTGACCGACGACTACGGACTGGGCGACCTCGTCATCGAGCAGGTTCACGTCGGCAGCTCGCGCAATGCGAAGGGCGAAGTACTGCAAACCTGGAACCTTGGCGGCGACCGCGGGTGCATGCGCACGTGGGAAGACAAGACCTGGCATTCGCGTGAAGAGAAGACGCTGGCCTATCGTATCCTGGCGCGCGACAACTACCCCAACGCCGCGCCCGAGCGCATGGCCCGCTCTTCGACGATTGTCTTCTATTCCTCCACCGCGGCGGAGGCGGCCGACAAGCGCAACGAGATCGAGAAGGAGAACTTCTCTTCGCTGGCGACCGTGATCGAGCTGCAGCGCGGCAACCTCGCAAAGACGGAGAGCTATCAGAAAACGCTCAATGCCACGATCCCCGCCAACTGGGAAGACGCGGCCGATGTGCAGCGCAAGATTCGCGAGATCACGAAACAGCTCCTCAACAGCCCGATCAACCCGCTCGGCAATCTGACGTCTACGGCCAAGAAACTGTATCTGAACGAAATGGCCAACGTGATTCCGCTCCTGGCCAGCGTGCCGAAGTCGACCACGTCCGTCCGGGAGACCCGCGTGGCCCAGGCGGTTTCGATGGAACGCAAGATCCTGCGGCAGTTGACGTTTGCCGAGGTGAGTGCCGCCAAGGCCAAGGTGCAGCGGCGGGTTTCGGCCCTGACGGGTATGCTGACGCAGTTGATCAAGGAGCAGACCGACGTTCTGAAGCAGAGCCAGAAGTACGCCGAGCAGAAGACCAACGTGGGCGATACGCTGATCGACCGCCAGGACGAGCTGGCGCTTGACCTCACCGACTTCGTAGACGCCTGCAAGAGAGAGTCCGCCGCGGTTGCCGGCAACGACGATAACTACTCCAAGCTGCTGCTGGAGGTGGCGGCGGCGTGTGACGCGAAGAAGATCCGCGACGACATGATGCTGGCCTCCGAACAGCTCGACGAGAACAAGCCCGCGGCGGCCGTGCCGCACCAGACCACGGCCCTTGAGAAGCTCAGGGAGCTGCAGAACATGCTGGACGAGGTCATGGCCGCGGATGAGATGGAACACGAAGAGCAGCTTCTCGAGGCCATTGTCGAGGCCAAAGAGCGCATGCAGAAGATCAAGGAAGTGCATCAGAAGGCCGTCGAAAGCATGGAAATGGTCAAAGACCAGTTGGACAAGAGCGACAAGGATTTCGACGTGCTGGAAGAGGAGTACGAGGAGCTGGTCAAGAACACCAAGGAAGCCCTCCTGCAAGTGCCCACCGACCTCAACATTTTCATGGAACTCAACGTGGCCAACGATATCGTCGAGGACGTGTTCTCCGTATTCGAAGAAGTCGAGCAGAAGCCCGGCTCGGAGAAGATGGACAAGGGAGACGTCGAGGAGCGGGCCCTGGCCAAGCGCGAGGAGTACCTCGAGGGCATGGAAGAAGCCGAGGACCGCATGGACGAGCTCGAGCAGTGGCTGATGGACAAGCCCGACAGCCTCAAGGTCACTACCGAGGCCTTCGACCAGGAAGAGATGCCCGAGGCGGGGATTGCTCTCGGTGCGCTGAAGACCGAAGCGGAGGACCTGATCGGCGACCTGATGGAGAAGGACGAGGAGATGTCCGAGGAGGCCGATGACGGCGCCATCAATACCTCAGTTCCGGACATGGTTCCTGGAGACGAGGTCAAGGAGGGCGACGTGGCCTCGTTCGCGGCCCAGGGCAAGTCCGGCAACGAGACTCCCGACCACAAGGAGCAGGACGGCCGCTCCAACGTTGGCCGGCAGGGCATGTCCGTCGGCGAAACCGCGGCCGGCTCCGGCACGATCAACGAGGGTGACAGCGACATCGAGGAGCGTCGTACGCAGGATCCGACGCAGAGCGGCCAGGTCGACGTCGAAGGCGAGGACGTACAGACCAAGGCGACCGGTGGCGGCAAGCTCGGGACCGGCAAGGCCGACGACGTGGGCATGTCGGGCGGCGTCGAGCGGATGGATTCCAACGAAGCCGGCTCCTCCGAGGGCATGGAAGCCATGATGGCTCAGCAAGCCGACGCGATGTTCGCGAAGGCTTCGATGCAGAACGTGCGCGCCGGTTCGCTCAAAGACGCGGCGCACCACCTGCGCCAGGCGTCCGATGCGGTCGCGAAAGGCAATATCGCACAGCTCAAGGAGCATCGCCGCATGGCTGCTGCCGCCATGAAGAGAGCCAAGGCCGAGATCGACGCTGCCCGTACGGGCAGTTTTACGGTCGATGAAACGCCTTCGCTGCTGGACGACGTTGTTGAAGGCGGAGCCGAGCAGGCGCCGCCCAAGTACCGTGACATGGTTTCCGAGTACTACAAGATCCTCAACAGCGCGCTTTAGGGAAAAAGCTGAAAAGCTGAAAAGCTGAAATGCTGAAATGCTGAAAAGCTGAAAAGCTGAAATGCTGAAAAGCCAGCCGGAAACCTCAACTCCGCCCTGTCATCCCGAGCGAAGCGGAGCGGAGTCGAGGGATCTCAGGAACTGGAAACCACTCCGGACGTGATGGCAGCTCTCGAGATCCCTCGACTCCACTCCGCTTCGCTCGGGATGACAGGCAAGAGTTGAAGTTTCCGCCCCGAATTGTCCAAGACACCTCGCACGGCGAGAGTTTTGCTTTGTGTCGGTGGGTGTCTTTGATAGAGTGACGGGCGCCATTCTGAGTTCTGGAGTTCTCTGTTGGAACAGCATTGTAAAAGGGTCGCATTACGCCGCGTTCTTGTCGCGGTTGTGCTGGGGCTTGTCGCATTTGCCATGCCTGCGTTGGGCAAGTGGCATGTGCCGCGGGCGCCGGTGCGGTTTGCGTTGAAGTTGGGGGGCAGGCCAACTCACAAGTCGGCGGGGTACTTCGTGCACATTCCCGACGGGGGCATTTTGCCGCGGCCCTGCCCGGAGCCGCACGTCGTCGCGTCCAACGGGTCGCTGGTGAAGAGCTACGTGCTCTGGCAGAATTCGGGAACGGGCCTGGGGTTGGTATTCGAGGCGCCGCCGGGCGGCGACTGTCTTGTGTATTTCACTGCCGGACGCGGGTTGCGATTGTGGAAGCCCGAGACGGGGCTGACGCCGAGTGCGATACTGTGCACGTATTCCGGCCGCGGGGCAAAGGGCGACGCGCTGGGGTTGGGACGCCTTGGGAGCGTGGGCCCGACTGTACACTATCGCAACCGGGCCGGGGTCAGGCAGGCGCCGCTGTCGGTGCCCGGCGATCTGTCGGGACGGACCGGTCCGTGCGCGGTGTACATGCTGGCCCACGTGAATGCCGTCGACCCTGGCAAGACGTGGGTCGCGCCGATCGTTTTTGCGGGAGGTACGGAGATTCGCGTAGACGGTAAGGTGCTGGGGCTCGAGAACCGCATCGACAAGCCGGGCGGCAGGGGGCAGTGGGCGAATCTCTCCAAGGGGCTGCATCGCATGGAGATCTTCTGCTGGAACAGGTCCGGCGCCGCCCCGAAGAACGGTTTCATGGCAATGACCTGGCAAACACCGAAGACCAGCGCCAAGGAGATGGGCGGAAACCGTCCTTCCGACCTCAAGCATGCCGGCACACCCATGTGGGCGAGCCGCAAACTGCACGGGAACGAAATCGTGCGGTCGGGGAGTGCCTCGGTGGTGCGGGCGGAGGCCCAGGACGGCACGCCGGTCGCGTCGTTCAGCGTGACGCCCGTGGAGAACTTCTGGCTGGGGAACGAACCCCCGCTGTTGGTGTACCGGTTGAATGCGCACACGGGCGGGCGTCCGTCCAACACGCGCTACACGTTTCAGTTTGGCGGCGGGTCCCGTCTCGACAAGCCCGTGGTGCATTGGATGTTCCAGGGCGGCAGAGACCATTCGGTTGCGTTGACGGTGGAGTCGGGTGGAAAGAAGTCCACCTGCACGGTCCCTTTCTATCCCTACACAACGCACAAAACGGACATGAACAGGCCGCAGTGCCGGGAGAACTTCAGGGCCGCGGCATTGGAGGTTTTCTCCGCCTGTCCGGGCAATGTCGACCCGACGGCGTCGTGGGGAAAGAGCCACTGGAACAACTTCTTCCGTTGCATGGAGCTCAACAAGGGGCGCGAGCTGCTGACGCACATCGTCAACGTGCGTTGGGAGATGCTGTCGGCGAAGCTGAGCGAACCGCGGATAGAGTTGCTCAGCACGATTTTCCTCGATTTTGCGCCGCGTGTGAGCCCGCAGATGGCGCTCAAATGGACCGAGAAGTTCGAGGAGTCCGCGCGGGGTGGCCTCGAGAAGGCCATGATGCAGGTTGCGCGGGCGGATGTCCACATGTTCTACCTGGACGATTTCGACAGCGCCAAGTTGATCCTTCAGAAAGTCATGCGTCTGCGACAGACAGATGACGCGGGCGAGCTGGCGCGGATTCGGATGGGCGATCTGGCCTTTCTGTCGGGTGACATGAACGCGGCGATGAAACTGTACGGCGAGGTGCAGAACCGGTCCAAGCACAAGAACCTGCGCCGCTCTCCCGGTTCGCGTTCAGCGCCGTCGCACAAGCCCGCGGCTCGCCTGAAGAACGTAGGATTGGCGCGCTCCAAGTCGGAGCTGGACGCCAAGCGCGGCAAGAACAAGAAGGACGCGACTCCGGCCCGCGGCAGGCGGAGCTTTGCCATGAACCACAACGTGCCCGTCGCCGAATGGAAGATGAACGCGTTGCTGGATGTGTCGGCTTCGGAGACGATCAAGAGCCTGATTGAACAGGGCTACCTCCTCGAGGCGAAGCAGATGCTCATAAGATGGGAGCGCGAGTTCCCCTTGAGCAAGCTGAGCGGCGATTACCTCATCAACGAATCCAAGCTGCTGATGGCGATGCAGGATTGGAAGCGCGCCAAGGCAATGCTCGAGCCGTATTGCGACCAGGTGGACGCGTCGAGCTTCATGCCGTTGGCGGTGGAAGCGCTGTTGGAGTGCAAGGTGCAGCTGCAGGAGTCTGACGAATCGATCATCGAGTTTTGTGAGAAGATGAAGAAGAAACTGGAGTTTCATCCGGCCGGCCAGGAGTTGGCCGATCAGCTCCGGGTGCGGCGATAGCTGGAGGGTATCCGAGAATCCCCCGGAGCCGGCGGTCCTCCGCCGGTAGGGTGTTGGGATCTGCCCGCTGGTGTTTGTAACGGCGGAGGACCGCCGTCTCCATTGGTTCTGTTTTTTTGTGCGGGTTGAGAGACCTGGAGCCGGCGGTCCTCCGCCGGGGGGAACAAACGTGAGTGCACTAGGTGAAATTGAGAAGGAGTGTTGGCGTGGAAAGAGGAACTAAGACTGCCGTAGCGTTCGCGGTGCTGCTTGCGGCGTTCGTCGCAAGTGCGGTTGGCGGGCCGCCCCCGCGGTACCGTTTGTACAGCAAGCCCGATCCCTCCGCAAGCGGTGGTATTCGGGGGATGATCCAGAACCCTAACCGCCCGATCGAGCAGGTCCTGGCCATTCCGCCGGATGAGCCGCGCCTGGTCTACGAAGGCACCGTTTCGGGGAGCTCACGGCAGGAGTTTTCGTTCCACGGATTGCCGATGCGCCGATACGACCTGGTGGTGATCTACGATGACACCTTCTACGAAGGGTTGTCCCTCATACGCGGCGAGGACACGCTGACGGACCTGGACAGGCAGAAGGTCAAGACTACGATCGACAAGGCCGAACCCTACTTCACGCGCAAGATCGTTCATCGCCTGCAGGGCACGACGGGGCGGGGGAACGACTCTCGCTGCATCGTCACCTACATGCGTGACCGTGTTTCGACGAACTCGCCCAAGGGCAGCCAGAACATGCGGCGCACATTCAAGCTTGTAATGCTCAAGGATGTCGGTCCAGGCTGGCAGGTAGTTCGCGCCAGAGACCTCTATCCGGTCTGGACTACTAAGACGAAAATGGTGGCGACGCATCACTACAGCGAGGAGCTTTCCCGCATTCGCGTAACACGGTCCGTAAAGGACATCGGACGAATCAACCTGAAATCACTACGATAGGAGTAATCGATATGCCCGAATTGATATGCCTCGAGGGTCCGTTGAAGGACCAGCGACTGACCTTGAAGTCCGACGCCCCGATTGTCTTCGGCCGTGCCGAAGGCGTTGATCTTCTCGTGCCTGACCCCATGATGTCCGGTACGCACGCTGAGATAAGCTGCGTGAACGGCATCTGGACGATTCGCGACCTCGACAGCTCGAACGGAACGGTCGTCAACGGCAATCCCATCAGCACGCACGTGCTGGTGACCGGTGACAGTGTCGAGATGGGTGACTCCCTTTTTCGTTACAAGGCGGATGGGGAAAGCCGCAAGAAAGCGCCATCCACCAAAGCGGAGCCGGAGCCCGAGAAAGAAGAGGCCCCCGCGCCGAAGCCGCCGGAGCCCCGACTCGAAAAGGCGCCCCCCCCGCCCAAGCAGAAGTCGCACCGGCGCAAGGAAGTCAAGGCATCGCCCGAGGACGTCGAGCGCGTGCTGCAGATGAGAAAGAAGACCGATGCGATTCGGAACGAGGTCGGCAAAACGATCGTCGGCCAGCTCGAAGTGGTGGACCAGGTGCTGATGTGCCTGATCGCCGGCGGTCATGGCCTGCTGATCGGTCTGCCGGGCATGGCGAAAACGTTGCTGGTCAGGACGATGGCGCGCGTGCTGGACATGGGATTCAAGCGGATCCAGTTTACGCCCGACCTGATGCCTACCGATATTACGGGTACGGAAGTCCTGGTTACGGACGAGCAAACGGGCGAGAAACAGTTCCGTTTCATCCACGGCCCGATCTTCTGCAACCTGCTGCTCGCGGACGAAATCAACCGTACGCCGCCCAAGACGCAGGCGGCGCTGCTGGAGGCCATGCAGGAGAAAATGGTGACGGCGGGCAACGTCACGTACGAGCTCGATCCGCCGTTCTTCGTCCTGGCCACGCAGAACCCGATCGAGCAGGAGGGTACCTATCCCCTGCCCGAAGCGCAGCTTGACCGTTTCATGTTCAACATCTGGGTCGACTATCCGCAGAAGGAAGAAGAGGTCGAGATCGTCGGCGCCACAACGGCCGGCGGGCTGATGGAGCCGGACCAGGTGTTAACCAAGGAAGACGTGATCGAGCTGCAACGCATCGTGAAGCAGATCCCGGTTTCCGAACACGTGGTGCGCTACGTGATCGAGCTGGTGCGCGCGACGCGTCCGGCCAACGAGGACTCGCCCGAGGTCACCAAGAAATACGTGTCCACCGGCGCCGGTCCGCGTGCCGGGCAGTACCTCGTGCTGGCCGGTAAGGCGCGCGCAGCCCTGGAAGGACGCATTCACGTGAGTTGCGCCGACATTCGCGGCGCGGCCGTGCCCGTCCTGCGCCACCGCATCCTGACCAACTTCGCCGCCGACTCCGAAGGCCTGACCTCGATGGATATCGTCAATAAGCTGCTCGAAGAGGTCAAAGAACCCGACGAGAATGCCTACGAGTAGGTAGAAAACCGGTTTGCACGGGGTCATCGGTTGTGAGCGTCGACGAGTGGACCGCCAGTCTCCAACGGGGACGCACGTCCCAGCCCAGGGCAAAACCCTGGGGATCGGTCAGACACACTTAACCACCCAGGCTCCCTGAAGGGGAGCGACGCCCCTCTTGTCGCGTTCAGATGTGGGTCGCTGAGCGAACCCTGGCATAGCTGCGGCAAGAAACAGGAATACAGCGAGTAAACGCATCACTCACCTCCAGTAGACGGCATGATGCTGATCAACTGACAGTCCTCTTCGGCCGAGAACCGATAGATTGGATCAGCCGAGACGACAGAGTGCCCGCAGTCGTGCATTTCCGCATTGAAGCAGGCAGGTCCATCAGCACACCCAAGGATGCGCGATGTCTTGTCCTGCTGCGAGAGCGCGAACATGGCGACGTACTCATCCATGGACCTCCCCCACGGAACTACCTTGTCGAGCGTGAATGGCATGCTATCTCTCACATCGAACTCGGCGGTGACGGGCGGCTGTAAGCCGTACCGTCCACCGACCTTGTTCGAGAATCGCTATCTGTCGATCCAGTAGTCGGGGCGTCGATGCAAGTGCATCGTTGCCTGTATCACGATTTCGTTGGGATCAACCCGATACAGAAGGGCATAGGGGAACCGATGGACAAGGCGACGGCGGACATTGGCTCTGACGATGGGCCAGCGTTCCGGGTTCGCGCCGATGTCTTGAATCGCTGCGTCGATCTTGTCGAGAAAGTCGTCGCCAAGACCGGTTGCCTGGAGTTCGTAGTACTTCGCCGCGTCGAGCATTTCTACTTCGGCGGGACGGAGAAAGCGGACAGGTCTCATCTGATTGCGGCCCGGGCATCGCGCAGGACATCCTCCGCCGATCTGGCGGAGATGTTCCCGTCTTTGTACTCCCGATAGCGACGCTCCGCCTCGTCTAGCCAAAGCTGCTCATTCTGCGCGTCGTTGAGTTTGTCGAGACTGCTGATGAGGTGTTCAGCGAGTGTGGCCCTCTCGGCCGGTGGCAGTTGTAGTGCCTGCGCTTCGCAATCCACCAATTGGGGTGACATGTCGATTCCTCCTGTTCGCAAAGTAGCCTACGGCATTCTCGGGTCGCAATCAATCAGTTCTGTCTTCTGGAACGTCCGGCGTGAGCCTACGGCGCGCCAGCGTCGTTAGGCTGGTTCTGGTTGTGTGCCGGGCATGGCCCGGTTGCTTGCCGGTGCGCTCAACGGGCAAGTCCGGTCTCGTGATAGGTAGCGTGAAGAGTAGTCGGAGGCATCCGCCTTCGCACGCTACGGCGGGACAAGAAGGGAGTGCCGGTAACGGTCCCTTGAGGAAGCCCGAGACAAAGATGTGGGCCGAACGAACAGTGTAGGCGGGTGGACTGACACCCCGTCGGTGAGTATAGGCGGTTTGGATGTGGGACGAGGGTGCAACACAATCGGAAGTCCCGGTTACCAGCCTCTTCAATGAGGCAGCAGCTCATTCCGTAGACTCAACGGTTACGCGTCGAAAGCAACCAGGATTACCCCGGGATAGTCGCGCCCAACGTGTGGCAGAAAAGAGGCCGGAAATGAGATGACACAGCCACATCAAGCATGCCATGCCGGCAGAACTGTTCACTCGGAAATTCGGTCTAGTTCTCCTCGGATGAGTCACCGGCCTCGAACAGCCGACTCGCCGGATACGCGATCCGTACGCCCGGTGGGGTGGGAGGGCTCCCCTGAGTGGGGAGTCCTATCCCGATCGAATTCCCTTGTCTCGTGAAGGACAATGGGCAGGCGCTTCGCGAAGAGGCTGAAGTCCCTGTCTGTCGTGAAAATTGCCAACTCTCTTCGCACGGCAGCTGCGCAGATCAGGAAGTCTGTGTTCGAGCCCTGAACACCCTTGGTCCGGCAGGTATTGAAGAACCGTGCGGCCATGACGTAGTCGTCTGTTGTCAGCGACAGATCGGGGAATGCCGAAAGGTGTTTCTCCAGTCTTATGAATTGGGCGTCTTCGCGCAGCCCGGAGAGAATCTCCTGTCGGATGGGGCCAATGATGTCGACTCGATGCTCAAGGATCAGGCTCCGGAACTCCTGAACCACAGTCGAGTTCACCTTCTTCGCTCGGCGGAGCGCTGCCGACCAGACGCTTGTGTCGACCAAGACCCTCATGCCTTGGCTCTCTGCTTCTTATAGTCGTATCCGCGAGCAAAGTCGACGGAGCCGAACAATGAGAGGATGTTCTCCTGCTCAAGATGGTGAATGTAATCGGTGAGAGCCTGCGTGACTGCTGCCTTCTTTGTTCGGTGGTGTCCGAGCTTCACCGCTTTCGTGATGAGTGCGTCATCAATCTGTAGATTTGTGGCCATGATTGTCACCTCCACACATATGATCACACATTGAGATGTGTGGGTCAATCGTTCTTTCGTTGATTCGAACGATCGGCGTGAGGCTCAAAGTGGGGCGCGGCCGCGCGGCCCATTCTGTAGCTCTTGTTAGCCTGCGTGGCGCTCGACAAGATCCCCTTCGACGTACTGATGGATCATTGCCGAGATCAGTGTCTGATAGGGCATTCCCTTTTCCATGGCCTTCTTCTGAACACCTTTGAGGTCATGATCGTAGAGGCGAATTGTGACTCTGCGATCCTTGCGGAAGGTCT
>CAZKRK010000008.1:0-1298 GCA_964555035.1 uncultured Victivallales bacterium
TCGGCCCTCCGGGCCTATGGACGGCGCTGCACTTCCACCACCGGAATTGCTGGCGAATGAGTGTCACTCATAGTTCCGAGAGGTAAGAGGTTCTCTGAGTCTACGAAGGGGCGGCGTTCTCCTTTCGCGGCCCGGGCGCATTGCACCACGCTTGACAGGTTCCGCGCCGGGCGGGCATAGTCTTGAAGTCAATTGCATGTCGAACAGGGGCATCTTCCCACGACGAAGGAGCATGATGATTAGAGCCAAGATTGTCGGCGCCGGCGGGTACGGCGGAGTGGGCATTACCGAGTTGTTGCTGAAGCATCCCGAGGCCGAGATTGCGGCGCTTGTGGACGTGGAGAACGTAGGCGTATCGTTCAGTCAGCTTTACCCTCATCTGGCGGGTTTTTTTGACGAGCCGGTTGTAGGCGCGGACGATCCCAGGGCCGCGGCCCCCGCGGACGTGGTCTTCATGGCGACCCCGGACGGTGTCGGCATGAAGCTGGCGCCGGCCGAGCTCGAGAAGGGCGCGAAGGTTGTCGATTACAGCGGCGATTTCCGCTTCAACAGCGCCGATAGCTACGCTGAATATGCAAGCCGCATAGGCAGACCGACCGAGCATGCTTCGGCCGGGCTCCTCCCGGCGGCCGTGTACGGTCTTGACGAGCTGCATCGCGGCGACATTACGCCGGAGACGCGTGTGATCGGCAATCCCGGTTGCTTTGCGGTGAGCTGCATCCTGGGCCTTGCGCCGGCCGTCAAGAACGGGCTCGTCGATCCGGCCGGCATCGTCTGCGACTGCAAGACGGGCGTGTCGGGCGCAGGCAAGAAGCCCAACGCGGTCTTCCACTACCCGGCCCGCTACGAGCAGATGAACGCCTACAAGCTCGCCGGGCATCAGCACGTGTGCGAGATCGAGCGTGAGCTGGGGCTGCTGGCCGGTGCTCCCCTGCGCGTCACGTTCACTTCCCAGGTGATCCCGATGTGCCGCGGCATCATGTCCACGCTCTACGGAACGTTGGCCGCGGACAGCGATGAAGAGAGCGTCAGGAGCGTTTACGACGCGTTCTACGCGAATGATGCTTTCGTGCGCGTCTACGGCAGTACGGCGGCCGTCGGGTCGCCTCACGTACGCGGCACGAACTACTGCAACCTCGTGGTCAGCGTCGACGCGCGCACGCGCAGGTTGCGTGTCGTTTCGTACATCGACAACCTTGTGAAGGGACAAGCCGGCTCGGCCCTGCAGAACATGAACCTGCTGTTCGGTCTGCCGGAAACCACGGGCCTGGACCGGCCGGGGATGTACCCCTAGTGGC
>CAZKRK010000008.1:1398-37846 GCA_964555035.1 uncultured Victivallales bacterium
CGGAAATTGTTGAGTAACACGGAGGAAACGCAATGACGGATGGCGAAGCAGCGAAGACGACGATTGCGGATGACGTCGAAGTGACCGGTACGATCAAGTGCGCGAGCAACATCGAGATCAACGGCAAGCTGAACGGCGATTTGAACTGTGCGGGCAGAGCCGTAATAGGCGACACGGCCCATGTGAAGGGCAACATCAATGTTGAGGTCGTAACCGTTTTTGGGCAGATCAACGGCAACGTTGTGGCCAAGGACCGCATCGAGCTCAAATCCACGGCGCGCATGTTGGGCGACATCAAGGCCAAGCGGCTGACAGTCGAAGACGGCGTTACCTTTGTCGGCAAATCCGACGTGAACCCGTCCGGCGCGTCGCTGGGCCGGACCACGCCGCAACCGACCACGCCGCAACCGGTCGGCGGCGGTGCGACCGCCGAGGAGGAGCCGAGCGAAGGAGAACCGGATAAGAAGCCGAAGGGCGGCGCGTTCGGGAAGAAGTAGGCATCCTTTTCGAAACGTAGTTGCTTTGGAGACGACCGGTGGCTGGATTCGAGAAAGCCAAGGTCATAGACGGTTTCTCCTCCATTCAGGCTGTGCGCCGCAAGAGCGGCGACGGATCTGACGGCCCCCGCTTGCGGGAGTCGTCCTCGAAGCTGCCTGAACGGCATCCGGGAGAAAACGAGGGGCAGGATACAGCGCCCAACAAGGTGCGTATCGGCCATACGGCTCTGCCGCCGAAATTCGAAATCGTCTGCTACGAGTGCAGCTACGAGTTCACGGTGACGGGGCGCCTTCACAACGTCATTTGCCCCAAGTGCCGTGAGCAGCTTGAAGTGGGCGACTATGTAGTTGACGGAGAACGCACGGGGGCAATCAAGACGATCGGCTCCGTGACGGTCAAGGATGGCGGCGCGTTGCGTGGTGCGAGCGTGATCGCCGGGGACCTGATTCTGGAAGGAGGGACGGTCGAGGATTCGCAGGTGCGGGCCTGTGGGTGTGTGCAGCTCGGGGAGGGTGCCTACTACAGGGGCGCCAGCATCAATACGCGCGACGTGTTGATACGCGCGGGTGCGTGTGTTGCATTCCGCGGTTCGCTGATGTGCCGCCAACTCGACGTCGAGGGCGACGTAAAGGGACGCCTCTCATGCGAGGGGGCCATGACTGTGCATCCGGGTGGCGTCATCCGCGGTGAGGTCGTGACCGAACACCTTATCGTGCACGATGGCGGCGGTCTCAAGGCGAAGGTGCGCGTGGGACAACGGAAACCGACGAAGACGAAGACCGCCGGCAAACGCCGCGCGGGTGAAACATGGGAATTGCCGCCGCTGTCCGCCGCCGGGCGCAAACGGCGAGCGCCCCGGAAGCCGCGACCGAAGCCGCCGCCGGCGGCTTCAACAGAAGCGAAACAGAACGACTCCGTGATCAAGGAGGACTCGGATGGCCAGGAAACACGGATTGGGTAGAGGACTGGACGCACTGATGCGGGACGGAACGGTCGCGCCGCGCGAAACTCCGGAACCGCCCGCGCAGGGGGCGCGGAAGGTACCGGTGGAGAGGATTCGTCGCAACGAATATCAACCGCGGCATCGCTTCGACGAGCAGGCGCTGGCGGACCTGACCGAGTCGGTGCGCACGCACGGCGTCTTGCAGCCGCTCCTGGTTCGGCCCGACGGCGATGCGTACGAGCTGATTGCCGGCGAACGCCGCCTGCGTGCCGCGGGCGAAGCCGGATTGCAGGAAGTTCCCGTCATCGTCATGGAAGCGCAAGACGTCGATGCGCTGGAACTGGCCCTGATCGAGAACCTCCAACGCGAGGATCTGAACGTCATCGAAGAGGCGCAAGGCTACCGGACCCTCGTCAACCGGTTTGGTCTGACGCAGGAGCAGGTCGCTCAGCGCGTGGGCAAGGGACGGCCGACCGTAGCCAATGCCCTGCGTATCCTGACGTTGCCGGAGGAGGTCAAAGAGCTGGTGAGCAACGGCGCGCTGAGCGCCGGGCATGCCAAGGTGCTGACCGGGCTGGAAATCGAGAAGGAGCAGGCGCTGCTGGCCAAACGGGTAGTTGATGAAGGTCTCTCGGTGCGTCTGCTCGAGAAGCACGTACAGCGTTTGAAAGCGCCACCGCGCAAGCCCCGCGCGTCGCGAAGTGACCTCCCGCCCACCCACGTCTCCCACCTCTCGGACAGGTTGCACCGTCACTTCGGTACTTCGGTTCGTCTCTCGCCGTGCAAGACCTACGCCAACGGCAAGAAAGGCAAAGGCAGCATCGAGATCGATTTTTACTCCAATGACGACCTCACGCGCATCCTCGAACTCATTGGACTCGGCGATGAGTAGGGAGCCGTCACTCCGCGGGTTTGCCGGTCGCTTCATCGCGTTGGGCTGTCTTTGCTGTGTCGTAGCCGGTTGCCGCGGGAATGGGAATTCCCCCCGTTCCGCCGCCGGCACCGTTCCCCGCTACGACCCCGGACTGGTCAACGGTCAGCGCGCCCTGGCTGAAGTCGAGAACTTCGTCCGTATCCGACCGAGGGATTCCGGCACGGAGGGAGCGCGCAAGGCTGCCGAGTATCTCGCCATGCGCCTGGAGTCGCTCGATATCGAGCCGGTCATCGACGCATTCACGGACAAGACGCCCAAGGGAGACGTCGAGTTCCGCAACGTCTGGGGCGTGATACCGGGCAAGAGCGACGAGCTGGTGATTCTCGCCTCTCACTACGACACCAAGGCGGGGATCGCCGAGGATTTTGTGGGGGCAAACGACTCCGGCTCCAGCACCGGCCTCTTGCTCGAGCTGGCTCGCATCCTGCGCGAGTCTTCACGTCCCGGGCCGGAGATCGTCATCGTCTTCTTCGACGGCGAAGAATGCATGCAGGAATATGACGAGGATGACGGACTGCATGGCAGCCGCTACCTCGCCAAGTCCTTGATCGAGAATCTGCGCTTCTCGCGCGTACGGGCCATGATTCTGCTCGACATGATCGGCGACAAGGATCTGAACGTTACAATCCCGCGCAATTCCACGCCCAAGCTCGTGAGCATGGCGTTCGCGGCTGCCAAGGCCGAAGGCGCCCGACGGAAGTTCGGGCTCTACGATAGCAAATGGGGGATTCTTGACGACCATGTGCCTTTTCTGCGCGGCGGCATGCCGGCGATCGACTTGATCGACTTTGAATTCGGTTCCAAGCCGGGCGCAAACGACTACTGGCACACGTCCGAAGACACCTTGGACAAGCTGAGCGCCGAAAGCCTGGAGCTGGTCGGTCGCGTCGTCGTGCGGATGTTGAATCAGCTCTAGTCCGAGACTTTAAACCCCCGCCCTGTCATCCAGAGCGCAGCGGAGCGGAGTCGGGGGATCTCGGGAATTGGTAACCCCCGTACTGCCACAAGAGGGGAGCGGCCCGCAGATCACGCAGATGAGCGCAGATAGCGGACATCTCATCAGCGTCAATCAGCGTCATCTGCGGGCCGCTCCCAAGTTCCAGTCTTGAATTGTCACGGGAGCAGAGCGCACCCGGGGCTGGACTGACCACACATCTCAACCGTGTGCAGAGCGAGACGAATGCGACTTGTTCTCGTTCCTGAGAAACAAACCGGCGCTTCCCCAGATGTGTCTCATTTTTCTTGTCCATGCCATGTGTGCCTTCGCGATATCGCGAACAGCGCTAATGCCTTGCCGTGAAAACGTTTATAAGAGACTGTGCCGGCCGGTCCTTGCTCTGAAGAACGTTCAGCTCGGTCTTTGACGGGCACATATTCGGTGACGGCGGCAAGGTGGGTCCGTTTGCTGCTACATAAACTCAGTGCCGTCGGAAAAGCATTCCGACAGGCAGGGAGAGATTCGTAGACAATGATCACAGTTTTCTTGGTTCTTTCGGTTTCGTGTGCGTGCTGGGTTGTGTTCATGCTGATCAAGGAGCGTCACCAGCTCTGTAGCGCCAAGGGACGCATAACGGCAACCGCAAGTCTGTTCGACGAGGGGTGGCTGCAGCGTCCGCCCCGCCCTGGAAGCGCACGGAAAGGAAGAAGGCCACGACCGGCATGCAGGAACAAGGACGGCATACCGGTGTGGACGATTGACACTCTATAGGAGAATGACCGGCTGACGATTTGTGTCAAGTGTGTGACACAGTAACATATCGCATGGGTACGTCTCGTCCCCGAGACACCTCCTCCAAAAAGCCCGCCTGGGTGGCCGCACCTCCGCCCAGGCGGGCGCCTCTTTTCTAGTCTGAAACTTCTACCCCCGCCCTGTCATCCACAATTGCAATTGCTGCGCCGGCGACCGTTGCGGTAGGATGGCGGCACACACATGAACACGGCCAGACTAATCACGCGCAACCTCAGGTACCACGCCCGGGCCGGCCTGTTGACGGCGGCGGCGTGTGCGCTCGGTACGATGGTCATTGTCGGGGCGCTCACGGTTGGCGATTCGGTCCGTTGCAGCCTGAAGGGGCTCGTGACGGCGCGTCTGGGCAGGACTGAATACGCCGTCCGGTCCCGCGACGGCTTCTTTCGCGCCGCCCTGGCCGCGGAGCTCGCAGCGGAGCTTCGGTGCGATGTTGCCCCTTTGCTGATTCTACCGGGCGTTCTTGTCTCGCCCGATACCGGGAAACGCCTCACAAACGTGCAGGTGGTCGGTGTCGACGACCGCTTCTGGCGTATTGCCGACTGCGTGCCTCCCGATTTGAAAGACGACCGGTCCCTGCTCGGCCGAAATGCCGCGGATCGACTGGGGCTCTCCGTCGGCGACGACCTCCTGCTGCGTATGCGTCAATCCGATCCGATACCGGCGGAGACGCCGCTGGTCGACGCCGGCGACCCGATTACGTCAAGGTTGACCGTCGGGGGCGTGGCCGGGCGAGGTGAGATGGGGTTGTTCGGCTTGCGCATTTCGCAGGTGCCGCCGTTCAACGTATTTGTACCCCTGCGGTGGTTGGCCGGCCGCCACGGCCAGAAGGGACAGGCAAACTGCCTGTTGATTGCACATGCCCTGCGCTCTGATGGAGACGGCGGTCCCCGCCGTTCGGCCGGCCGGGGCTCCGCCTCCGCGGCACGACGGGGAGACAAGCGCCCGGCTCCGATCCGCGAGGCGGCGATCGGCTCTGCCATCACGTCCCGCTGGCAGGGCGCCGACGCGGGTTTCTCGGTGCGCGCATTGCCGGAGAACGGCGGGCTCGAGATACGATCGGCCCGGGTATTCCTGCCCGCTCCCGTGGCCGCGGCCGCCGTGAATGCCACGAACAACGCCGTCGGGCTTCTGACGTATTTCACGGACACAATCGGGAAGGGGGAACGTGGCACCCCATATTCGTTCATCTCAACCCCCGGCACACTCAAGCTGCCATCCCTCGAACCACGGGACATTGTCATTACGGACTGGTTGGCGCAGGACCTCCAGGCGAACGTCGGCGACACGCTCGAATTGACTTATCACACGCTGTCGCGCAGATCGCGGCTCACTATGACGAACACGGCTTTCACGGTCAGCGCCGTCGTGCCCCTGGCGGCTCCTTACCTCGATCCGGGGCGGATGCCCGACTTCCCCGGGCTCGCCGATGTCGATAGCTGCCGTGACTGGCGTCCCGGCGTGCTGATCGATCTCGATCGCATTCGCGACAAGGACGAGGACTACTGGAAGAAACACCGCGGCGCACCCAAGGCGTTCGTCGCGCTGGAGACCGCCCAATCGCTCTGGGGCAGCCGGTTTGGCGACCTTACGGGCGTGCGTTACCCTGCCGCTGTTTCGGCCGCCGGCCTGGAAGAGGCCGTTCTGCGGCAGCTCGTCCCGGCGTCGGTCGGCATGACGATCGCACCCGTCCGCGAACAGGGGCTGTCGGCTGGTCGGGAAGCCGTCGATTTCGGCCAGCTCTTCCTGTCGCTGAGCTTCTTTCTGGTCGTGGCCGCGATGCTGCTCACGGGCCTCTTCTTCGCGTTCGACGTCGAGCGGCGCGGGCCGGAAATCGGCCTGTTGCTGTCGCTTGGCTTCACGCGTCGCCATGTTTCGCGACTGCTGCTTATCGAGGGCAGCATGCTGGCGGTCGCAGGAGGGTTGATCGGATCGATTCTCGGCATCCTCTACAACCACGCCGTGGTTGCTGCACTCAATACGGTCTGGAGCGGCGCCGTCACGACTTCCGGCCTGCAGGCCGAGACCCTGCCTCTGACCGTGGTCAATGGCGCCGTTGCGGCGGCGTTGATCAACGTGTTCTGCATGTGGCTGGCCTTTCGGCGGCGCGTCACGCGCCCGCTTTCCGACCAGCAGCAGGCGGGCGGGATCGAAGCGCACGCGCGATCGGTGCGGACTACCCGCCTCCTGCGCTTGTCCGGACTGGTCTCGGTTGCGTGCGCAATTGCGCTGGCGGCAGCGGGAAGCGCAGACGCGGCGCAGGGCATGATGGCCACGTTTTTCGGCGCGGGGTCTCTGCTCCTCGTGGGCGGCGTTCTAACGGGGGCGGCGTTGTTGAGGCGCGAGTTTTCGGCAATGCACGGCGCCCTGCCGCGCCTGTCGGCGGTAGCGATGCGCGGCGCAACGCGACGTGTTACACGCAGCCTGGCCACAGTCGCGCTGCTGGCGTGCGGCGTCTTTCTTGTTCTGGCGGTCGGCGCAAACCGCAGCGACCTGCGCCGCAGTGCGCGCAAGCGATCCTCGGGAACGGGAGGATTCGCAATTTACGCCCAAACGACCCTCCCCGTGATGGCGGACCTGAACAGCGCGGCGGGCAGGGAAGCCGCCAACCTGTTCGACGTGCCCGACGGCACGTCTTTCGTGCCCGCGCGCATTGCCGAAGGCGATGACGCGAGCTGTCTCAATCTCAACCGCATACGCACACCGCGGCTCCTGGGTCTGGACGGCCGCATGCTCGACGAACGCGGGGCGTTTTCCTTTGTCGACATGCTGCCGGAAGTCCCGGCCGATAACCCCTGGCTTGCGCTCCACAACTGGCCGGAGACCAACGTCGTCCCCGCGATTGCCGACCAGACCGTGATCACGTGGGGACTGGGGCTCAAAGTCGGCGACGAGCTGGAGTACGTCAACGAGGCGGGTCAACCGGTACGTGTGAAGCTGGTTGCCGGTCTTGCGGCTTCGGTCTTTCAGGGACAGGTGCTCATCTCGGAAAGGGACTTCCTGCGTATGTTCCCGTCGATCGACGGCGCGCGCACGTTGTTGATAGATTGTCCGCCGGAGGGCGTGCCTGCGCTGGAGCAGGCCCTGTCGCGCGCGTTCGAAGACAACGGTCTCGACCAGCAGCGGGCCGACGAACGGCTGGCCGCGTTCAAGGTTGTAGAGAACACTTACCTCACGATATTCCTCGCGCTGGGCGGGCTGGGACTGGTGCTGGGGTGTTTCGGACTGGGAATTGTCGTAGCGCGCACCATCTCCGACCGCCGCAACGAGCTGGCCCTTCTGCGGGCCGTTGGGTTTGGCGGCGGTGCCGTGCGCGCGCTGGTGTTGACGGAGCACGGGATACTGCTCGCGGCGGGCGTCGTGTTGGGAACCGTGTCTGCCGCGGTGGCAACACTTCCCTCGATACTGTCACGGGGGACGGGCGTGCCTTTCGGGCTGCTGGCCGCGACGGTTGCGGCGATTCTCCTGAACGGCGCCGCGTGGATCCTCGTGGCAACGGTAGCCGCCACGCGAGGAAAGCTCATCTCGGCGCTACGGGAGGAGTAGACTCATAACTCCTTACCTCTCTATTGTGACGCGTGACGGCATTCGCGTTGTAACGGTTTGACTATCGGAACGTTACACAGTCCGTACGCGCTGACGCGTCGTTCGGGCGACCGGAAAATGGGAATGACACCGTGCCGGCCGCGGTAGCCCCGGAGGGGCGACGGAGTAGAGCCTGGGGTGGAGCGTAGCGGAACCCCAGGACACCGGCGTGAGCATGGAAACAAGCCCCGGAGGGGCGGCATAGGCGGCGCGAAGTATGCCGCCCCGCACCAGCCCCGCACTCGAACCAAGGCGCATATGTCGCCCCTCCGGGGCTCACCGGGTTTGCTGACTGACGGGTCCTGGGGTTCCGCTACGCTTCACCCCAGGCTCTACTATGACGGCCCTCCGGGCCTATCCCGCAGATTTCACGGATTCCCTACCGCGAGCGCGTATAGCACGGCACCTCAACGACTTCCGAGCGATGGCCGACCTCAACGTATGTCGATACGCCTTCGCCCGGCCATCACTCGCAAGCCGTTGATCTGCCGCACTCTACGCGCTCTCGCTACGGGACTCCGTGAAATATCCGGGCCTATGCACGGCGCTGCACTTCGACCGCCGGAATCGCTGGCAGATGCATACCAGGCTGTGACGATGGCGGATGAGTGTCACTGATGATTCCGAGAGGGAAGGACCTCTGAGACTGGGGACGGCCGTTGCCGTCCTCGCGATGACAGAGGGCGATTGGTGGGTCATCAATCGCCAATCATCAATCCATCCCGGCCACAAACCGAGCCATGCGCTGCATGGCTTCCTGGATCTGTTCCATGCCGGTGGCGTAGGAGCAACGGATGAAGCCTTCACCGGCGGCGCCGAACGCGTTGCCCGGAACACAGGCGACGTTTTCGGTTTCGATCAGGCGGAGTGAGAACTCCCGCGATGTCAAGCCTGTGCCGCCGATGTACGGGAACGCGTAGAAGGCGCCGTTGGGAGCGTGGCAGGTGAGGCCCATTTCGTTGAGCGAGGCCTGAATGAAGTTGCGGCGCGTCTCGTAGGACTGCCGCATTTCCTCGACGTCTTCGCGCCAGAATCGGAGCGCTTCGATTGCAGCTTCCTGGCTCAGGATCGGGGCGCAGAGCATCGAGTACTGGTGGATCTTCATCATGGCCTCGGTCAGCTCGGGCGGCGCGCAGGCGAAACCGAGGCGAAAACCGGTCATGGCCCACGCTTTCGAGAAGCCGTTAAGGAATATCGTGCGCTCCTTCATGCCGGGCACGGCCGCGATACTGACGCGTTCCGCGTTGTAGGTCAGCTCGGAGTAGATCTCGTCGCTGATGACGAGGAGGTCCTTTTCCTGAGCCAGCGCGGCGATGCCGTCGACGTCGTCCCGGGAGAGGACGGCGCCGGTGGGATTGCACGGGAAGTTGAGCAGGATCGCCTTTGTGCGCGGTGTAACGTGCGGTTCGATCTCCTCGCGCGTGAGGCGGAAATCGTTTTCACGCCGCGTGACGATGCCGACTCCCTTCGCGTGAGCCATGGCCACGACGGGCGAATAGGAGACGTAGCAGGGTTCGTGGTAGATGATCTCGTCGCCGGGTTCGGCGATGGCGCGAACGGCGAGGTCGAGCGCCTCGCTGACGCCGACCGCGATCAGGATTTCCGTTTCGGGAGCATAGGATGTGCCGTACGACTCCTCGACGTAGCGGGCAACGCTCTGCCGCAGTTTCAGCATGCCCAGGTTGGCCGTGTAGGAGGTCGCGCCCTGTTCGAGGGCGTAGATTGCGGCTTCGCGGATGTGCCATGGCGTAACGAAATCCGGTTCGCCGATGCTGAGGCTGATCACGTCGGGGCGCATCCTGACAATCTCGAAGAAATCGCGAATCCCGGAGCGCGGAATACTCTTCAAGTGCGAAGCGATGAAGTCGCGTCGGGGCGGTTTGCCGTCGTTCGGTTCGGAAGCAGTCATGTTAGGGTGAAACCTGTAGGCGTTGGTGGTCGCTCTCGGCCCTCATCAGGATCCCGCGGTCCTTGAAGGTCTTGAGCGAGAAGTGGGTGGAGGTCGACAACACGCCCTCAATCGATGCCAGGCGTTCGTTGACGAACGCGGCGACGTCATGCAGGGTCGAACCCGTGACAAACACGAGCAGGTCGTAGGTGCCGGACATGAGAAAGAGCGAATTCACGTCCGGGAACTTGGCGATGCGATTTGCGATGCGGTCGTAACCGCCGCCGCGCTCGGGCGTGATTTTCACTTCGATAACGGCCTGCACCCGTTGCAGCTCCAGCTTGTCTTCGTCGACGATGGCCTGGTAGCCGCGGATGACGCCGTCCTCTTCGTAGTCCAGGATACGCTGTTTGACGTCGTCTTCCGTTGTGTCCAACATTTTCGCCAGGTTGGCCGGCGATTCCAGTGCGTTCTGCTTCAAGAGTTTCAGGAGCTCGTCCATGGTTTTCTCCCTTTGCGGGCGCGCTCACTTCCCCTGCCCGACAATCGGCTGGCTTTATAGCACTGCCCCGGCTACAGTGCAAAGGGCAATTCGGTATGGCCAAACTCGAGAACATACGGGTGGTGTTGGTGGAGCCGTTGTATGGCGGCAACGTGGGGGCGGTCTGTCGCGCGATGGCGAACACGGGCATGGTGGAGCTGGCGCTCGTGAACCCGAAGCGGCTCAACATGAGCGAGGCGCGCATGATGGCGGTGCACGCGACGGACATCCTGGAGGGCCGCACCGAGTACCCGTCGTTGGCGGAAGCCGTTGCCGACTGTGGAGCGGTGATGGGCACGAGCTGCCGGGGAGGGCTGTACCGCGCTCATGCGCGTACGCCGCGCGGTTGGGCGCCCAAGGCTCTCGACGTCGCCGAGACCGGCAAAGTCGCCCTGGTTTTCGGTCGCGAAGACAAGGGGCTCTCGAACGAAGAACTCGCGCTGTCGACGCAGATCGTCACGATTCCGACCACTGACGAGTACAAATCCCTCAACCTGGCCCAGGCCGTGATGGTGTGCTGCTACGAGATATTCGTGGCAGCCGGCGAATACGAACCACCCGAGGAGAAATCCGTCGAGGCGCCCGCCGGAATTCGCGAGCGCATGTTCGAGATATGGAAGGAGACGCTTTTCGAAATCGGCTTTTTCAAGGAAGACAAGTCGCGTCACATGATGATGGGACTGCGGCGTGTTCTTTCGCGCGGTCCGCTGACGGTTGACGACGCCAAGATCATGATGGGCATAGCCAAGCAGGCGCAGTGGGCGGCTCGCAACGATCCGAACATCGGCAAGCCCAGGACGAGGCGAATAAGGGACAGGGGGCCGGCAGAACGGAACCGGGGTGACGATCAGGAGCGGTGAGCGTTTCAGTTTGCACGTGGCGTTGTGTTGGGATTGCGGACCACGCCCCCTGCGACCTTGTGTCGCAGGAGCGGGAGATTGGGGAGAAAAGGCCCGCCTTTTCTCCCCAATCTCCCGCTCCTGCCGCACAAGGCGGCAGGGGGCGTGGCCATAATGAGAATTGCTGTCCTGCTCACGTCCACGATTGAAACGGCGTGCGGTTTTTTGCTAGCATGGTGGATTGCGAGCATAGTTGAGAATCATGGCTGCGATTTCTACAGGTTTTCTTGCCGGACTGTTGAAGCGAACGGGGCTCTTTGCCGAAGAGCAGATCGTCGAACTCCTCAACACCGTCCAGAACAGCGACATGAGCGTGACGGAGGTCGTCGTACGGGACGAGTACGCGCCTGAAGAGGAGTTCCTCGAGACCCTGGCCAACGCTTTGCACATCCCCTTTCTGCGGCTCAACACCCAGGACATCCAAGAGGACGTCCTGGCCAAGCTGCCCACCAAGGCGGTGTTCCAATACAACGTCATTCCGATTTCGCTCGAGGATGAGGTACTGCTGGTGGCCACCAGCGATCCCCTCAGCATCGGACTGGTCGACACGCTGCGCCTGGCTGCCGGCGTGCGCGTGAAGTTCGCCCTGAGCCCGTCGTCCGACATCGCCAAGGCCTCGAAGAAATTTTACGGCGTCGGCGCCGACACGGTCGAACGCATGATGGAGGACGACCGCTTCGAGGTCGACCCGGCCGAAGACCTGCGCAAAGCCGACCTGAGCGAGCTCGACCAGGAAGCCTCAATCGTCAAGTTCGTGAACCAGATCATCTGGGAAGCGGTGCAGCAGGGCGCAACCGACATTCACCTCGAGCCGATGGAAGAGCGATTGCGCATTCGCTACAGGATTGACGGCGTGCTGCACCAGACGCCCGTCCCGATGCAGCTCCATCGGTTCCAGGCCGCGATCATCTCGCGCATCAAGGTTATGGCCAACCTGGACATCGCCGAGAAACGGCTGCCGATGGACGGCCGCATCGGCCTGCGCGTACAGGGCGAAGACATCGACATCCGTGTCTCGACCATGCCGACCGTCTACGGCGAAAGCGTCAGCCTGCGCCTGCTCCAGCGCAAGGGCGACTTCGTCAGCCTGGAGGAGCTGGGGTTGAACGAGCGCGACTCCGGCCTGATCGAGAAGGTAATCCGCAGTCCCAACGGGATCATTCTGGTCACCGGGCCGACCGGTTCGGGCAAATCCACGTCGCTGTATGCCTATTTGAATGAAATCAACACGACCGACGTGCGCATCATGACGGCCGAAGACCCGATCGAATACGAAATGGGCGGCATCAACCAGGTCCTGGTTCGGTCGGACATCGGGTTGACTTTCGCGAAGGCCCTGCGGTCGTTCCTGCGCCAGGACCCCGACATTATCATGGTTGGCGAGATTCGCGACCTGGAGACGGCCGAAATTGCGATCCAGGCCTCGCTCACGGGGCACCTTGTGTTCAGCACGCTGCACACCAACGATGCGGCGGGCGCTTTCACGCGACTGCTGGACATGGGAGTCGAGCCGTTCCTGGCGGCATCCGCGGTGGAAGCGGTCGTTGCCCAGCGCCTGGTCCGGCGCCTGTGCAAGGACTGCTGCACGCCTTACGACTACGAAGAGACCTTCCTGCACGAGATCGGCTTCCCGACTGACCGGATCGACGGCCGTCCTCTCTGCGTGCCGAACGGTTGCGAAGGGTGCCGCGGCACCGGGTTCCACGGACGAATCGGCATTTTCGAGCTGTTGAACGTTAGCGATCCCGTGCAGTCGCTCGTCATCCAGCGGGCATCCATGAACGATATCAGGCACCAGGGGCTGAAAGAGGGCATGCGCACCCTGCGTGACGACGGCTGGCTCAAGGTCCTGAACAGCGTTACGACGATTGAGGAAGTGCTCAGGGTTACCGAAGAAAATGCTTAGCATTTTCTTCGGTGGTTAATTGGTTAATTGGTTAATTGGTTAATTGGTTAATTGGTTGATTGGTTGATTGGGTAGGTGATGGAGGTGGTGTGATGGGGATTGATGAGCTTGAGGTTTACAATGAGGCCATGGCTCTGGGGGAACGGGTTTGGCAGATCGTGGTCGAGTGGGATTACTTCGCGAAGGATACGATTGGGAAGCAGTGGGTGAGGGCCATCGACTCAGTGGCCGCGAACTTGAGCGAGGGGTACGGGAGGTTCTTCTACAAGGAGAAAAGGCAATACGGTTACTACAGTAGAGGCTCCCTGTACGAGAGTAGAACATGGATGCGGAAAGCCGCGAATCGTGGGTTGGTCTCCAAGGAAGACGCGGACGCGATGGAGCGGGAACTCGGCACAATCGCCCGAAAGCTAAACGGCTACATCAAGTCGATAGGCGCCCAAGCCAACGCCGTTCACGAAGAACGAGCCGAATACGCCCCAACCCCACAGACGACCGACCCAATTAACCAATTAACCAATTAACCAATTAACCAGTTAACCAATTAACCAGTTAACCAATTAACCAGTTAACCAATTGACCAGTTAACCAATTGACCAGTTAACCAGTCATAACCCAGCAGAATGGCTGTCTTTGTATATAAGGCGCGCAGCAAGTCGGGCGAGAAGGTCGATGGCACGATAGAGGCCAATGACCGGCGCGCGGCGATGCGGCAGATTGAAGGGGCCGGGCACATTCCGGTCTCCGTAGTCGAACGCAGCGCGTCGGAGAAGACCAAGGGCGGCAAGGGCAAGACAGGCAGATTTCGTTTTCAGCTTCACCGCGGCGAGCCCCGCATGAGCATGCGGGACGTGCTGGTGTTCACGACCGAGCTCAGCGACCTGCTGGCCTCGGGCATGACTCTCGGCAATGCCCTCAATTCGCTCGCCAACCGTAACACGGGCAGGGCCGAAGACGAGATCATCACTGCCTTGCGCGACAGCATCGTCCAGGGCGCCAGCCTTTCCGAGGCGCTCGAACAGCACCCGCGAACGTTTTCGAGTCTGTATGCAAGTATGATCCGCGCCGGCGAGGCCAGCGGAGCGTTGCACGAAGTGCTGCGGCGCCTCGTGGCACACTACGAACGCATCCAGGAGCTCAAAGAAAAAGTCGTCATGGCGTTGGTCTACCCGTGTATCGTGCTCGTCATGGGCATCGGGACCATGATCTTCTCCATGATCTTTGTCGTTCCGAAGTTCAAGAAGATCTTCGACACGCTGGGCGGACAGCTTCCGCTGCCGACCCAGATTCTGGTCAACACGAGCGAGTTCCTGGTGAAGTACGGATGGGCAACGGCCATCGGTTTGACCATCGGCATCGTCCTGCTGAACCGCGCCATGAAGACCGAGAAGGGCCGGTTCGTGTGGCACGGCATGTTGCTCAAGACGCCCCTGATCCGCGGCATCGTGGCCTCGGCCATTTTTGCCAACCTGGCGCGCACGCTCGGGACCCTGCTCGGCAACGGCGTGCCCGTTTTGAAAGCCCTGAGCATTGTCGAGCGGACGGCCGGCAACGACGTCATCGCGCTCGAGCTGCGCAAGGCGCGAGACCGCGTGACGGACGGCACGACGATTTCCGGTCCGCTGGCGGCGGGCAAGGTCTTTCCCCGGATGATGATCGACATGCTGTCGATCGGCGAGCAGACGGGCGACATGACCGGCGCGCTGACCCACATCGCGCATCGCTACGAGTCCGAGCTTGACCGCAACGTGAAGGTGTTTACGACGGCGCTGGAACCGATCCTGATCGTCTTCGTCGCCCTCATGGTCGGCTTCATCGCGGTCAGCATCATCATGGCAGTGTTCAGCATGACGAACAGTTTGAGTGTGTAGGGGGGGGTATCGCGTGTCGCGTGTCGCGTGTGTCGTGTGTTGCGTGTCGTGTGGGGTGTGGGGGGTGGATGTTGAGAGATGGGTCAGTAGAGATCAGGGGATCGTCCGCCGTTAGCGTCGGTTCTCGTTAACCCGTAGGGAGACGAATGATGAACAGAAGGAACAGGCGAACAGAAGGAACGTCGAAGGAAATGAGAGAATCCCTTCGGCATTTCTTCCGTTCGCCTGTTCCTTCTGTTCGATATTTGACAGTACGACCGAAGTACGAAGGAGGAAGAGATGAAGAGACGCGAGACACATGTGAACCGGGGCACGGCGGGCTTCACCCTGATCGAGGTACTGCTGGTGGTGGCCATTCTGGGCATTCTGGCAACGATCGCGGTGGTAGGCATTGGCGGCCATCTCGAAAAGGCCAACATCACGGCCACCCGCGGCAACATCGACACGATCAGGAAGGCGATCGAGATCTACAAACTGAATACGAACAAACAGCCCGGCGGTCTGCAGGACCTGACGCGCGAAACGGAGGATCTCGAAGCCCCTCTGGCGGAGATCCCGACGGACGCGTGGGGCAACGAGTTCCAGTTCAAGAAGTCGGGCAAGTTCAAGTACGAGGTCCGCTCCGCCGGCCCGGATGGGAGTTTTGGAACGGATGACGACGTTTGGAAGTAGGTCCAGGGGGGCCGGATTTCAGACTCGCGAAAGAACGAGCCCTGGAGACGGCGGCTTGTCCCGCGGCAGCCGCTGCCGGAACACTAGCGCATCCGGTCGCGCGCGCCGGGGTTTTACCCTGATCGAGCTGATCCTCGTGGTTGCGATCATGGGCATCATGGCAACGGTGATGGTGCCGATGTTCGTGGGCGCGATGCAGGGACACCGTCTGCGCAGCGCGACGCGCACGATCATCTCGGCCGGACGCCACGCCATGAGTCTGGCCGTTATCAGCCAGCGCGAGATGCTGATGGACTTCGACCTCGACGGAGGCGTGATTACCGTCCGCGCCGCTCCCGTGTATGACCCCTCCGCCTCCACTTCCGATGACCTTGGAGACGACGACGACGATGACGACGACGGATGGCAGCCCGACTTCATGTCCGGCGGCGGCGACCCGGCGCAGGGCGGTCCGCCGCAAGCCGAACAGACGCTGCTGGAGGAAGACCTTGTGCGCAAGCTGGAGGGTGTCCGCATCGAGTACGTCCATCTCGACATACTGGGCGATTCGGCGCCGCGCGGGGGAACAACAACCGTGCGGTATTTCACCAACGGCCGTTGTACTCCATACACGGTGCGAATCTCCGACGACGACGGCGGGCAGGCCACTATCGAGGTCGATGCCCTGTCGGCCGCGGAGGTGGAGGGGATCTAGGTAATGCTCAATGCTCAATGTTCAATGCTCGAGGGGCAGCCCGTCATTCGGAGCGCGCCCCCGGCCCGACCTCTCCCCCGAGGGGAGAGGTGTGAGCGCGCCATTCACCTCTCCCCTCGGGGGAGAGGTCGGGCACGCGAAGCGGGACCGGGTGAGGGGCGGGCTGGGGGCGCTTCCGGCTCGCGCCGTTCCGGCATGACGCTCGTCGAAGTGATCCTGGCGGTGTTGATCATTGGGGTAAGCATGGGTGTGTTGATGACCTCGGCAGTGCAGTGCCTCAAGATCATGGCCCTGGCCAGGAACTACCAGCGGGCCGAGTGGACCCTGGGAATGGGCGAGGTCGATCATCCCCTGATCATTACCAACGAGCTCGACGAAATCGAGGTCGCGCCTGAGGAGTACGACAACGGTTTCACGTTCGAGCGCACGGTTGAGGACGAAGACGAGGACGACGACGATTTGTGGCTGGTCACCACGCGCATCTCGTGGTCGGACAGGGGACGCGAGATTTCGGACACGGTCGAGCAATACATCTACTTCGACGATGAAGAGGTCAAATAGATCCAGAAGCGGTTTCACGCTGCTAGAGATCCTGGTGGCGGTCGCCATCCTGGCGGCCATCACCGGAATCACCTTCGTGGCATTCGCGCTGGTCACGCAGGCGTGGCGGCGCGGCATGGTGCTGAGCGACGATCTCCACCATGGCGATTTCGTGCTCGAACAGCTTGTGATGGGGTTGCGCTCGGCCTATTACCGCGGTTCTTCCAATGCGGATTCCCCCTACGGGTTCATGATCGAGGATGAAGGCGACAATCCGTATTCCAGCGACAAGATAAGCTGGGTCAAGCTGGGGGGATCGCTGGTCGGACGTGACGCTCCGTTTGCGGGCAGCCCCCACCGGGTGCAGTTCTTCGTCGAGGACGACGAAACCGGCGCGTCCGCCGCCGCCGTGCGGGCATGGCGGCTGCTCGGTCAACCCGAAGACTTCGATCCCGAAGAGGACATCGAGACCGTGTACATTGCCCGCAAAGTGACGGGGTTCAACTGTCGCATGCAGGACCCCGAAAGCGAAGACATCGTGGGGCAGAGTGCGCAAGACATTGAGTGGATTGACGACTGGGAAGGGGACGACCGTACCAACCGCCTGCCGAAGATCGTCGAGATCACGCTGTGGATGGAACCCCTTGACGACGGAGAGCCGCCGCTCGAGCTGAAGCGCGTGCTCAAGATCCCGCTGGCGCCGATTTCGTGGAGCAGGGGGGCGGCGAGCGGTTCGAGCGCCGGCCGCAAGGTCACGAGAACACCGGCCGGGGGTGACAACACCGCGCGGCGGGACGTCCGGGGCGGCGATCCGCGGACAGGACCCGGTTCGGGAGGGTCGATGCCGGGAGGAGGTCCCGGTTCGGGCTCCCCGTCCTCCGGCCAACCGGTCACCCCGCCATGAAGACGAACACACATCCGTATCGTGTCTACGAGCCGCCGGCCGGCGGCGTCCGCGGCACGACAGGGCGGGGACAACACGGCCCACGGCGGGGTTCCGCCCTGATTGTCGTGCTGTGGGGAGTGGCGTTGATGGCGTTGCTGGTCTCCACGTTTGCGTTCGACGCGCATGTCGAGGCGCGGATCACGCGCTACTACCGCAGTCGAACGAAGGCCTACTACCTGGCCCGGTCGGGGCTGGAAGTTGCGCGGATGCTGATGATCAAGCGGGGCGACATCAAGGATGACGAGGAACCCGAGGATGACGACAACTGGTTCCAGCATGCCGAGCGTCTGAAGGACGGTCTGGCCGTCAACGGTCTCGTCATGGAAATGACCAATGGGACGGTCACGATCGACATCGTACCCGAACCGGCCCGGCGCAACATCAACATGCTCGGGCCCAACGACGTGGCCAAGGAGGAGAGTCTCGAGCGAATACTCGACGTCGGGGGCGTGCCCGAGGACCTGTGGCCGGAGCTGATCGAGTCCTTTCTGGACTGGACCGACAAGGACGACGAGCCGCGCTTCGACGGCGCCGAGACGGAGGACTACTACGCCACCGAGTGCGATCCGCCCTACCAGTGCAAGAATAGCGAGCTGGACACGGTTGACGAACTTCTCCTTGTAAAGGGTTTCACCCGAACCATACTATACGGCGGCGTGCTCAAGGGCGAATTTGAAGGGTTTGAAGATCAAGAGGAGTTTCCAATCAGCGGGATTGCCGACCTGTTGACGGTCTACGGCAGCGACAAGATCAACATCAATGCGGCATCCCCGCGAGTCTTGATGACACTCCCGGGGGTCGATCAGGATGTTGCGCAGGGCATCATCGATCAGCGTGAAGGTCTTCTGAATCTGGGGGTGGATGGCGAACCGGAGCATGATCCCTTTCAGAACGCGAATGACCTGTTTTCGCGTATGTCTCAGTGGTACCTGGACCCCGCTATGAAGGGCTATGTCTCCACGGACGCGGGAATCTACCGCATCACGTGCGTCGGGCGCGTGGGGGGTGTGGAACGCGTGATCTGGTGCATCGTCGAGTACGCGAACAAGGATTTCAGAGTTCTGCGCTGGCGTGAGGAAGACTGAATGGCCAAGGATCTGACAACGGGGCTGCTGCTGCGGGACGGTCTGCTGGAGTGGACCGCCCTGCAGAAGGGACGCGAGGGCCGCGGTGTGCTCGACTCGTGCCGTCTTGTCCTTGAGCGCCCGCCGGAAGACGCCCCGGAGGAAGAGCTGGAAGGCGCCGTACCCATCGACGACCAGATTCGGGCCGGCTGTTCCGCGATAAAGGGCGCCGTGCGCTTGGCCGTTCCTTCCGAAGAGCTGCTGCTGCGCGTCATCTCCCTGCCGAATCTCGAGCCGGACGAGCTCGTAGGAACGATTGAGCTCCAGGTCGACAAGCTCTCTCCTTTTCCGGTCGAAAGCATGGTCGTTTCGCACGAAGTGCTGCGCCGGGACGAAGAGGAGATGCTCGTGCTCATCGCAGCCGTCCAAACGCGCGTGGTCCAGAACCTGGGCGACCAATTGGCGCGTAGCGGCATTGCCTGCCGCGGGGTCGACGCATCGCTCATGGGCTGGTGGCGGCTGATGCTCGACGCGGGCAACGTCCCCGAGACCGGAAGGCACGTCATTCTGATTCTGGACCAGGCCGCCGCGCCCGAAGCGATTGTGACGCAGGACGGCATTCCTATCCTGATGCGGACAATTGCCGTTTCCGACGAAGACGAGCCGGCCGCCGCGGAAGAGTTGGTGCGGGAGATAGGTTTCTCGCTGATGTCGCTGGAGCTGGAGCACGGCGTTTGCCTCGAGCGGTCCGCCTGCGTCTGGGGCCGCGGCGAGGTTTCCGAGGCGATCCTGAACGGGTTGCACGAACAGTGCGAATGCCGGGTGGCATCGGAAGACCTCGAGGCGCTTCCTCTCGTGACGGAGGGGATCTCGCGTCGCGCGCTGGACGGCGCTACGCTTGATCTGACCCCGCCGGAATGGCGCGAAAAGGAAGAATCGCACCGTTTCGGCAGGAAGGTCTGGCTCTTCTCGGGGTGTTTCGCGGGCGTGTGGCTGGCGGTCGTTCTCGGCTTCCTGGGTTGCGTATACTACCAGGAGCACAAGCTCCGCGGCATGGAGGCCGAGCGTGACACGTGGGTGCCGAAAGCCGAAGAAGTCAGTAACATCCGGCGGCGAGTGAGCGTTGTAAAGGCATATGCGGACCAGGAGCACTCTTCGCTGGAGTGCCTGCGGGCCCTGGCCCTGAATCAACCGGTGGGCGTCGAGTTATCGTCTTTCACGTATAGAAAGAGCGAATTGGTCAAGATCGTGGGTGACGCGGCGACGGTGGCGCAGGTATACGATTTCAAGAACAAGCTGGACGAGTCGCCCCTGTTTGTTGAGGTCCGTCTGGTCGGCCCGCGCTACAACCCGCGCGGCAAGAAGCAGGTTTTCGACATGGACTTGAAACTGCCGGGGGAAGAGGAGACCGAGTGAAGATATCCCGCAGAGAAGTTGTTCTGATGCTGCTTACCGGTGCGGCGGTGCTCTTCGGCGTCACCTTCTTCCTGGCCGGTCCGCGCATTACGCGTTGGCGGGAGCTGCGTCTCAAGCAGGCCGAAGTGGCGCGCGAGATCGCGCGGGCCAGGAAGCTGGTGGCCAGGCGGGGTTACTGGGAAGAGCAGCTTGCGGAGTACAGCGGAATGCTGCCGCGCGTGGCAGCCGACAAGAAGATGGACGTGCACTGGCTGTCGATCATGGACAAACTGGCCGCGGAACACGAGGTCAGCATCCACCAACGTGCCGCGGGCCAGGAGAAGGACGAGGGCGAGGTGTTCGAGTTGCCGATCGAGTGCAGGGAATGGGAGGGGTCGCTGGACGGTATTGTGCGTTTCCTCTATGATTTGCAGGCGACAGGTGCTATGTTCGACATTCGACACCTTTTCATCAAACCGAAAGGTGGGGGCGTCTTGCGCGGACGGTTTTCGTTGTACTGTGCGTACACACGGGAGCCCGGCGAAGACGACGGATCCTGAAAAACATGAAAACGTTGAAGAGAATACGATCGCGGATAGACTGGCCGGTTGCACGCGCGTGCCTTCTGGCCGTTTGCTTTGGCGGCATGACGCTGGCCCAGGGGCCGCCCGCTCCCGGGGGAGCGCCGCCCGCTCCCCGGGGTAGCGCCACGGTAACACCGGCGTCCAAGGCAGGGCCCGGCATACGGCGGGGCAACGCTACGATAACGCCAACCTCCAGGGCCGGTTCCACCATACCCGTTGCCACTCCCCCCGTGCCCGGGGCCTCAAACGTCGCTGCGCCGCCCACGCCCGGCGGGGGGCACGCCGACGACGTCAGCGACGAGAAGTACCCCCTTAAGTTCCAGGACATGCCGCTGGACCTGATCTTGCAGGACTATGCCAAGATGACCGGCTTGACCCTTCTCATGGCGCCGGGGCTGCCCAAGGCGACCATCACGCTTCGGAGCCAGGACGCGCTCGCCCTTGAGGACTACCTGATGGCGATCGAGACCGTGCTCAACATGAACGGTGTCGGCCTGGTGCCGAAGGGAGAGAAGTTCGTCAAAGTCGTGGCCAACAAGACGATCGTCCAGGAAGGGCTGACGATTCAGCAGCAACGGATAGAAACGGTGACGGGTCCCACGGGCGACGTACACCAGGTTGTCGTCCCGATTCCGGAAATGGGCCAGATGGTCAGTCAGCTCATCGGGCTCAAGCACATTGACGTGACGGAAGTGTCCAAAGCCATCGAGCCGCTCAAACATCCCTACGCGAGCGTGACCCTGTACGAGCGCATCAACAGTGTGCTGCTCACGGATACGGCCGACAATGTCAACCGCATCGCGCGCGTAATCGGGTTCATCGATCAGCCCAGCATCGTGCGCGAAGAACCGCATCTTCGCTCCATCAAGCATGCCAAGGCCTCTGAAATCAAACAGAAGATCGACGAGATTGTGACCGAGTCGCAAAAGGACGAAACCGGCAAACCCAAGAGCGTGGTCGCGACGAAGAGCTCCGGGTCTCCCGGGGTGGTCAAGCGCACCCTGCCCGGCGTAATTCGCGCCAAGCCGGCGAAACCGGCGACTCCCACGCCCGTCGCCTCGAAGCTGATCGAACAGGAGGCCGAGCGCGGGATCATCCACGGCAAAGTCCTGACAATCGCCGACGACCGCACCAACATCCTGATTATCATGACGCGCCCGGAGAACATGAGGTTCTTCGACAGCGTGATCGACGTGCTTGACGTGGCCACGGACCCCGATGTGATCGTAAAGGTCTTTCGCCTGGAGTACGCCGAATCCGAGACGATTGCCGAAATGCTCAACGAGCTGATCGGCGCATCGTCCAGCAAGAACGAAGGCAAGCCCGCGGCCGGGGCCGCGAAAACCGGCGAAGGCGCTGACGCGAAAAGCGCGACCCTGAAGGAGTATGTGGCCCGGCAGACCGGGAAGTCCTCCAAGAAGGAGCCGGGCCAGTCGAAGGTCGGCGAGCTCTCCTCCGACAACATCAAGATCCTCTCGGACGAGCGGACCAACTCCCTGATTATCATGGCCAGCAAGGGCGACATCGCCACGTTGGATCAGATCATCAAGGACATGGACATGATGCTGCTCCAGGTCGGCATCGAAGCGGTCATCCTCGAGATCGAGCTGGGCGACAGTATCCAGTCGGGGATCGACTGGGTGCAGCGCTCGATGATCGCCTACAACCAGCGCGGCGACGGCTCGGGCAATCCGCTCTTCGCGTTCGCGGGCGGTGGCGGCGGCGGCGACTCCACTCCGCTGGATGCGGCGGCCGTGGGCGCCCCCGCGCTTTCCGGCGGACTCACCTACTACTTCTCGCACTTCGACTGGAACCTGGACGCCGTGATTGCGATGACCGCGGGCGACAGCCGCACGAAGATTCTGTCTTCGCCGATCATTGTGACGCACGACAATACCGAAGCCACGATTGACGCCTCCCAGGAGCGCTACTTTTACAAGGGGCAACGCTACGTGGGCGGCAGCTACAATTCCGCCGGGGGGCGCTACGAGCCGGACGTCGAGCGGCGCAAGGTCGGCATCAAGCTCAAGGTCACGCCGCATGTGAACGAGAAACGCTTCGTTGTGATGGAAATCGAGCAGTCGGTGGAGCAGCTCGCCGAAGGTCAGACAATCGGCGATACGACGTGGCCGACCGTGTTGAGCCGCGAGTTTACGGCCGAGATCGCGGTCGGTGACCGCGAAACAGTTGTGCTGGGCGGGTTGGTGAAAGACCAGGAGAACGACTCCCAGACCGGCATTCCTCTTTTGAAGGACATTCCCCTGTTTGGCAAGCTGTTCAGTTTCACGAAGAAAGAGACCTCGCGCAGCGAGGTCGTCGTGTTCATAACGCCCTATGTCCTGGACACGCCCGACGCGATCCAAAGCGAGTCACGGCGTCGCAAGGACGCGTTGGAGGCGGGAGATATCTGGAAGCGGGGATGGTCGGACAGCAAGCTGGCCGGGGCGGAGGCGCACGTGGATCGTGAGGAGAGCGCAGTCTTCTACGAAGTAGAGGACGAGACACCGACGATGCTGCCGCTCGGACAGATAGAGGTAGTGCCGCCTTTGGATGAAGCTCCCGCGTCGCGTGCGCCCTAGCCGGGTGAGACTTGACGTCGCTCGTCATCCCGAGCGGAGCGCTGTTTTCGGCCCCCAGTGGTCTGGAGACGCCGCGTTTGGGAGCGCGGCATATCAGAAACTTAAAAAGAGGGGTTGACAGTTCAGAGAGCGTGAGGTAGCTTCCGCAGGCCTTATTTGACTGATTCAAGGGAAAACAGATGAAGAGTTTTGCAGCAACAGACTCCATAGCCGACCGCGAATGGCTGCTTGTCGACGCCGAAGACCAGCCCCTCGGGCGTCTGGCCGCGAAAATTGCCGACGTTCTGCGCGGCAAACACAAGCCCACGTTTACGCCGAACGTAGACACGGGCGATTTCGTTGTCGTTATCAATGCCGACAAGGTCAAGCTGACGGGCAAGAAGGAAGAACAGAAGACATACAAGCGTTTCTCGGGCTTCCGCGGGGGGTTGAAAGAGACCAATGCGGCAGCCATGCGACAACGCCACCCGGACCGCCTGATCAAGCTGGCGGTGAAGGGTATGCTTCCGAAGAACAACCTGAGCCGGCGCATGTTTGCGAAGTTGAAGGTCTACGCCGGGCAGGAGCATCCTCACGACGCACAGAAGCCGCGCAAGGTAGAACTGCTCTAGCGACTTCGCAAGAAAAACGACCGCCCGCAACCCAGGGGCGGCGAGGGAGAACAACGTGGCAGAGAAAGTAGAATTCAGCGCTACAGGGCGGCGCAAGACCGCCGTTGCAAGAGCCCGCCTCATTCCCGGTACGGGCAAGTGGAGCGTGAATCGCCGACCGCTCGAGGCGTACATTCCGAGCGAGGCGCTCCGCAACTACCTCGAACAGCCTTTGAGGCTGACCAATACTCTCGAGAAATACGACATAATCGTCGCCTGCAAGGGCGGCGGCATCGCTGGCCAGGCGGGGGCCCTGCGCCACGCCGTGGCGCGTGCCCTGGTCGTTGCCGATCCCTCGCTGCGCGAAGTGCTCAAGAACAGCGGTTGCCTTACGCGCGACGCTCGCATGAAAGAGCGCAAGAAGCCCGGACAGCCCGGCGCCCGCAAACGCTTCCAGTTCTCGAAGCGTTAGGAGCCAACAGACCTTACTGCAAACGGCGGGATGTCCGACTTGCGGATATCCCGCCGATTTTTTGCCGGCCGCGGGCCCTCCGGCCGGGCAGTGACAACCGAGACGGGGCCGCAACAGTGTTGGTCAATACATGCCACTCAGCATCATCCGCAAAATACGAGAAAAACTGACGCGTGGTGGAAAGCCCGACGCCGGCGCACCCGATGTCGGAAACGCCCCCGGCAAGGCAAAACGCGCACCGGAAGACCGCGGCGGCGCCCCCGCCGAGGCCGAGAAGCCGCGGTCGTCCCCAAGGCGCGGGCGCGGAGGCCGCCGACGCAACCGCAAACCGGCCGAACCCTCCACAGCCACGCCCCCGCGGAGCGAGGAGTGGATGCCCGGGCAGTCAGGCTCAGACTCGGCAGCGCCGAAGAAACGCCCCTGGTCGATAGACAACTTCCAGGTGCCGCCGAAAGAAGGCGAAACCCGTTTTCACGACATAGGCCTGCCCGACCAGATCATGCATGCCATTGCCGATCTGGGGTTCCAGTACTGCACGCCCATCCAGACCAAGGTGCTTACCCACACCAAGTCGGGCGACAACGTTGCGGGTCGCGCGCAGACCGGGACCGGCAAGACCGCCGCGTTCCTGGTCACGATCTTCTCCTCGTTTCTGGGCCGGGGCGGCGGACGTGCCCGCAGGCCCGGCCGCCCCAGGGCGCTGGTCCTGGCCCCGACGCGCGAGCTCGTGATCCAGATCGTGAAAGATGCCGAGGCGCTTGCCAAGTACTGCCCCTTCCGGTGCCTCGCGGTTTACGGCGGCATGGACCTGGACAAGCAACAGCGCGCACTCGAAGCCGCGCCGGTGGACTTGATCGCCGCGACGCCGGGCCGGCTGCTGGATTTCTGCCGCCGCAAGAGTATCGACCTGAGCCACGTCGAAGTGCTGGTCATCGACGAGGCCGATCGCATGCTGGACATGGGGTTTATTCCCGACGTCAGGCGCATCATAAGACAGACCCCCCCCAAGCACGAACGCTGCACGATGCTGTTCAGCGCCACTCTGACCGAAGACGTTTTGCGTTTGGCGGGGCAATGGATGCCCGACCCGGTGATCTGCGAGGTGGAGCCCGAACACGTGGCCGTGGAAACCGTCAACCAGATCGTCTACGCGGTCCCATCCGGGCAGAAATTCTCGCTGCTGTACAATCTCATCGCGAAGCGCGACATGAAGCGGGTGCTCGTGTTCGGGAACCGGCGCGACGCGACGCGGCGCGTGGCCGACCGGCTGCGCCGGCTCGGCGTCTCGTGCGCTCTGCTCTCCGGAGAAGTTCAACAGAAGAAGCGATTGAGAATCCTGGAGGACTTCAAGGCCGGCAAGATCACGGCCCTTGTGGCGACCGATGTAGCGGGCCGGGGACTTCACATCGACGACATCGATCATGTGATCAATTTCGATTTTCCCTATGAGCCGGAAGACTACGTGCACCGCATCGGCCGCACGGGCCGTGCCGGCGCCGAGGGAACATCAATCTCGTTCGCGTGCGAAGAGGAGTCGTTCATCATCCCCGATATCGAGGAGTACATCGGTCGGCCGCTCAAGTGCGTCGTGCCTGAAAGCGAGCTCCTGGTTGCGACGCCGCGGCCCTCGGCGCATCACGAGACCGAGGAATCCCGGCCGCGCAAGCAGAACTACTCCCACGGGCGCTCCGGGCGGCATTCAGGGGGAGGACGACGTTCGGGGGGACGCGGACGGCAACGCTAAACGCCGTTCCCTGCCCTGTCAGCGTCAGCTCCCGAACACCGCCGCCAGCAACTCGCGCACGTCCCCTTCGGTTACCGGCCTGGGATTGGCGGCCGTCGAACCGGAGGCAAGCGTCTCCCGGACGATTCCTTCCTCGTCGAGGATCGGTTCTCCCTTGAACGGAGAGACGAGACCGAGGCGTTCCGTGAGTTCCGCGACGCGTACGAGAAGATCCTCGCCGATCGCCGCACGAATGAGCTCGTACTTCCCGGCGGCAGCCTCGCGATTGAACGCGAGGGCCGGCGGCAGGCAGACCGCGCACACGAGGCCGTGCGGCTGGTGGTAGCGGATTCCGAGCGGGTGTGCCAGACCGTGAACAACGCCAAGCCTCGCATTGGACAGCGCCAGGCCCGCGAGGTAGCTGCCCTGCATGAGCTCGCGGCGGCTGAGCTCGTCGCCCCCACCGTGATAGACCCGTTCAAGACTTCCGTCGATGAGCTCGACCGCCTTGAGGGCGTTTCGGTCGCTGAACCAGGTGGCCTTGATGCTGGTGTAGGCCTCTATGGCCTGCGTGAGGGCATCCATTCCCGAACTTGCGACGACCGACGGCGGACAGGAGGACAGCAACCCGGGATCCAACACGACAAGCCGGGCCATGAAGGAAGGGTGCCGGATGGACTTCTTCACCCCCTTGCGGCTGTTCGTCAGCACCGTGACAATCGTGGACTCGGATCCCGTACCGGCGGTCGTGGGAGCGGCAACGAATGGGACGCGGCTGGTCTCGATCGGCTCCCCTTCGTGGTAGGCTTCGGCAGGCAACGGGGCCTCGAGCAAGCCGGCGCAAGCCTTGGCGACGTCCATGACGCTGCCTCCTCCAACCGCTGCCACCCAGTGAGCGCCGTGACCGCGGGCAGCCGCCAGTAGCTCCTCGAGCTGGTCGAGCGTGGGTTCGCCTCCCGGATGGCGCCAGACCATGACCGAACGGTCCGTCCCATCGCCCGCAATCCGTTCCAGCATCCCGCTGCGCACCAGAGACGTGCCGTGAACCAGGATCCCCCGCTCCCCAAACATGCGGCATCGCTCCAGGAGAC
Organism: uncultured Victivallales bacterium; assembly: GCA_964555035.1. Classification (GTDB taxonomy): domain Bacteria; phylum Verrucomicrobiota; class Kiritimatiellia; order UBA8416; family CAYOBW01; genus CAZKRK01. The sequence goes on from CAZKRK010000008.1 coordinate 28,561, forward strand.
CGGTAACCGCGCCGGCGCCGGAAACGGTGTGCGGCGGCAGGACCAGTGTTGGGGGAAGGGTGCTTTGCGGTTCGGCGTCTTGCTTCATATCGAAGTCTCGGTTCAGTAGCACATAATCAGGGCGATGATTTCGAGGTCTTCGTTGCCGTCGTTCTCGACGGCGTGGCTTTCGCCGTTGCCGGTCAGGATCGCGTCACCAACGTCGATGCGGGTGCGGGTCGTGCCGTCGTCCAGGATGCCGGTCCCTTTTGCGACCACGTAGACTTCGTCTTCCGCGGCGTGTTCGTGAGAGCCGATGCCCGCGCCCGGCGGTATAACGAGCCGCGCACACAGACGCGAATTGGCCCTGATTTCGTCCTTCGCGAACATGTGCCGAATCGTGACTGCTCCGGCGCCGCCACGCATGTTCTCACGCGTTTCGCTTTTCATTTCCGACTGCGTACGGATCATGGTCCCTCCTTCATAAGACTTGTGACGGTTCCGCGGCTACCATTCTCCCAGATGCACTCTGGATGCGTCGTACCTGGTGCGCGGCTCGGCTTCGTCATCGGGCCAGCCGATGGCGAGCGCCGCGATCGGGATGATCGATTCGGGCAGGCCAAAGAGAGCCTTGATGTGAGCCACGCGGTCCTGGCGCGGGTGGACGCCCAGCCAGCAGGCGCCGAGACCAAGGGCCGTGGCGGCAAGCAGGATGTTCTCGATCATGGCGCTGCAATCCTGGAGCATGTAGGAGAGTTGATGGTCGTGGGCGGTGTCGATGTCGCCGCAGACCACTAACCCTACGCCGGCATCGGCCAGCATCCCGCCATTGGGCAGCCCACGGGCAATGTCGGCCAGTCGTGCCTTGTCGCGCACGACAAGGACGTGCCAGGGGTCCTTGGCTACGGCCGAGGGCGCAGCCATGCCGGCTTCGAGCAGATCGCGAACGGCAGTGTCCGGCACCTCACGGTCGGCGTACTTACGAATGCTGCGGCGGGCAAAGACGAGGTCCAGTTTCGGGTTCATTACTCACTCCGGTTCGGCGGTTCCTTCATTGACGAGCCCCTTTGTTTCGGGGAAGCGTTCGTACCATAGCGCCAGCGCGTCGTGCAGATGCTTCGCATACAGGTAGTGGGCGCCGGCGCCGGTGCGCAGTTCCGCTTCGTAGATGAACTTGTCCGCGGTTGTGGCGTGTTCGAAGAAGTACTGCGTGCCGAGCAGGGTCCAGTAGACGTAGGCCGGATGTCCCGCCGCAAGCAATTCGTGCGCGCGCCGGGACCAGCGGCGCCCCTTTTCGGCGAGCGCCACCAGGGCGGCCGTCATCTCCGTCTCGGAGGGCGGGATTTCGTCCAGGGCCGCATAGAAACCAAGCGGTCGCAAGGGGCAGAACTTCGTTCCTGTCCGGTGCCGGTTGAGATCGCGTATTTCGGCCATGGCCATGGCTCGCCAGGCGAACCGAACGCAGGTACGGCGGATGTCTTCTCCAAACCAGGCGTAGCGGTTGTCGTGCAACTGGAGGTCGTCGGCCAGCGCGCGCGGCGCAACACCGTCGGGGACCAGGACCTCGAGGGTGGCGGTGGAGGGGCAGACGCTCGAAGGTGTTTCGCCGTTCAGACTGGGCGGTACGCTTGCGTTTGCCCGGCGACGCAATTCCTCGAACTCGCCGGCTATGCCGCGCTGCACCGACTCCTTGGCCGTTGCGTGTTTCATGAGACGCGGCGCGCAAAGGGCCAGCTCGTCACGAATCGCATCGCCGAGCGCGCGCGCTTCCGCGAGCGGGTGGGAGCACAGGTGCCGGCACAGGTTGGCCCAGCCGCGGGACGACATGACGAGCATGACATTGGTCGGAGCGGACACCGGCAGGAAATAGCGCGCGCGATCGAAGCCGTAGTTGCGGCGCATGCGGGCAGCCGCACGGCGCGATTTATCGTCGTCGCTCGCGAGCAGTCCGCGAGGAATACGGGTCAGTTCCGGCCGGGACTCCGCCAGGGCCTCCCAGAGCTCCACGGAATCCGCATATGCTTCGAAGGACTCCCGGAGCAATTCCGTCCACTCTTCACGCAGCTCGGGGGGGATGCCGAGCGCCTCGGCATCGAGACACTCCTCGTGGGAGAGGCGTATGTAGCGGGTGGACGATTCCTGGCCTCCGGCAACGGGGCAGAGTGTCCAGACGTAGTACGCAAGCCAGAGCGAAATGCCGTCCATGAACATTGCCGCCGGGGCCATGTCGGCAATCGACTGGTGGCCGTAGTCGATCAGGCGAAAGATGGAGTCAACTGACTTGTCCAGATTATCCGGATCGATACGGGCCAGGATCGAGTTGAGCCCCTGGTTATTTCGCGAGTAGCGTGCGCCTGTAGCGGCGAGGAGCTCAGGTGTCAGCGCGGGGCGATCGGCCTTCTCCGAGGCCTCTGTTGGACGTATGGCAACCTGGGTGACGTGCATCTGACTCCTTTCTGGTAGTCGCATGGAGGGTCAGATGATAGAAAGGGAGAGGCGCGTTGCAAGTCCGAAACGAGCCCGACTACGCCCTTCCGTCAAGCACGTCGCGCACGTTTCGAGCCAGGTCGTTGCGCGAGAAGGGTTTGCGCAGAAGCACAATTCCCGTCAGATCCAAGCCGTGCTGCAGGAGGTGGGATTCGGGATATCCCGACGAGAAGATGACCTTTATGTCCGGGTCCAGCTTCCGGACAGTCCGCACCAGCTCGGCGCCATCCATTTCGGGCATGATGATGTCGGTCAGCAGGAGATCGAACCTGGTTGAGCGGCCCTTGATGATCGCAATGGCGTCGGGGCCGTTGCTGGCTTCCACGACGGTGTACCCGAGCCGGGACAGCATCTTGGAACTGGTCCGCCGAACGGTATCTTCGTCTTCAACCAGCAGGATCGTCTCTTTTCCGTGGGGCAGTATCGACAGCGAACCTCGGCCCTGTTTGAGTTCTTCGGTTTCCCTTGTTTCCGGGATGTACACGCTGAAAGTCGTGCCCTCCCCGGGTTCGCTGCGGACGTCAATGTAGCCGTCGTGCTGTTTGACGATACCGTAGACGGTTGACAGTCCCAGACCCGTTCCCCGGCCGACCTGTTTCGTGGTGAAGAACGGCTCGAAGATACGTGAGACTGTCTCGGCATCCATGCCGACGCCTGTGTCGCTCACTGAAATCAGAATGTAGTCCCCCGCGATTGCCTCGCCCACGTCCGTGAAGCCTGCAATGTTCTTCTCTGTAAGGCAGCACTTCTCGGTTCCTATCGTGAGGTCGCCGCCACTGGGCATGGCGTCGCGGGCGTTGACCGCAAGGTTGACAAGCACCTGCTCCATCTGCCCCAGGTCGATCTTGGCCGGGCACGGCTGCCGTGCCACCTGCATCGTGACGGCAATCTCCTCGCCCAGGAGGCGGGCGATCATCTTCTCGATCCCCTTGACGACCATATTCAGGTCTGTCACGCGCGGCACCAGTGTTTGCCGCCGGGAGAATGCCAGGAGTTGCCGCGTGAGTTCCGTCGCGCGTTTGCCGGCATCGATCACTTCCTTTATGTCGGCATGCGCAACCGAGTTGCCGGGGAGCTCGTCCAAGACAAAATTAGCTCCGTTGAGGATCACCATGAGCAGGTTGTTGAAGTCGTGCGCAATGCCGCCTGCGAGCTGCCCGATGGCCTCCATCTTCTGAGATTGACGCAGCTGCTCGCTCAGATGGCGCTCGCGGGTGACGTCGCGAATAACAACCTGGACGGCGTCCTTGCCCTCGTGACTGAAAGGCAACGCGATCGTGTCGACGTGGACTTCGCGCCCATCCAGACCGACCAACACCTCCTCGGCATGCTCGACCGCCTCGCCCCCTTCAAGCACCATCTGGGCTCTGGCGGCGGCGATTTCGCGGTAGTCGGGATGGACGAAATCCAGCACTTCTCTTCCCACGAACTGCTCGCGTTTGCCTGCAAGCATGCGGGACATGGTCTCGTTGATGAAGACGATCTCGCCATCGCGGTGCACTACGATGCCGTCCGGGGAGTGGTGCACGAGCTGGCGATAGCGGCGCTCGCTCTCCTGCAGCGCCAGGGTGCGTTCGCTGACCAGTCGCTCCAGGTTCTCCCGGTACTGCTCGTTCAGCGCCTCGAGATGCGTTCGCTGATCGCTGAGGTTCTTCACACGGGCCGCATTGGCAACCGTGCGCACAATGCCATCCTTGGAGATCGGCTTGAAGAGGTAGTCGAAAGCCCCGGCGCGCACGGCCGCGGTGGCGGTGTCGACCGTGGGTTCGCCCGTCATCATGATGACCTGCAGCGTCGGGTTCTGCTTGCGGATCGTACGCAGCAACTCCACGCCGTTCATGCGGGGAAGAACGATGTCGGTGACCACAACGTCGATCGGTTTGGAAACGACGACCCGCAACGCCTCACCGGCGGTTTCGGCGAGGGTGACGTCGTGCCCCTCCCCGCCCAGAAACTCGTTCAGCGTTACGCGGATGCTCTTTTCGTCGTCGACTACGAGGACATTGGCCAAAGCTGCAATTCTCCCATTGCTTCAACGATTCAGTTTTGCATGCCGCCGGGCCGATTGCCAGACGAAAGTTACTCGAACTCGACTTCTCCCGCGTCCCGCAACACGCGGTCGACAAAGTCCTGCGGTTCCTCCGCACGGTCTGTGCTCGTTTCGTCCATCTTGCCTCGCCAGGGACTGTATCAAGAGCACGCGCGCGGGGCGAGAACGCTGTTGCGGCAAACGTAGGTCCGATTTGCAATCGGACCCAACGCCGCCAAGACGTGACCTCCCCCCCTACCTCATTCGAAACAACCGGCGTGGTTTGGGTCCGATTGCAAATCGGACCTACGTTTGCCACTCATACGTTGAAAGCGAACCTCCCCCGTGCTAGTTTCCACCCCCGAGGGTTAGAATCATGAGCATGAGCACACGGTCTTTCGACATTGCCGATTTCTACCAGCAGCTTGCCCTGCTGATCAGATCCAACCTGCCCCTGCCCGAGAGCCTGCACCAGTTGGCAAAGCACTTCCCAAGACACGACTTCCAGGAAGCGCTGACCAAAATCGCCGACGAAACCTCCCGCGGCCGCAACCTCTCCGACGCCCTCGCCGCCTACCCCCACTTCTTCGGACCGCTCGAACGGCGACTGCTGGCGGCATCCGAAAACAGCAACACGCTCCCGGAAGTGCTGGCGGAGGTGGCGAAGCTGGCGCGGGTGCAGGGGTTGGTAGTCGGCTACCTGCGTGACATCATGCAGCATCCCGCGCTGACCGTCCACGTGGCCGTACTCATCGTGTTTTTCTTCTCTTTCCGCATCCTGCCGATCTACGACGAGTTGTTCCACGACCTGCTTGGCGGCTGGTATCGCCTCCCTTGGTTGACCGAGCAGGTCATGAAGGTGGGAGACTTCGTGCGCCGGTTCTGGTTGCCGTTGGCAGTCCTGTATGTTGGTTTTGTCGGTTTGTCGCTGGCAGTGAGCTTGCCGAACGACTTCTCGCGTCGCGTCCTGCTTCGCGTCGCGCGCTGCGTCCCCGGCGGAAAGGGGATCGCGCGCCTGCTCGATATGGCGCGGCTGTGCAACGTCAGCTCCGTGTTCGTTCGTCAGAACATGCCGCTTCATGAGGCTTTCGCCGCGAGCGCAACACTGATGGAGCATTCCGGCCTGGGCGGGGCCTTGGAACGAACGGCCCGGGGCATACAGGAAGGACAGGCGGCGGTGATTCTTGTTCAGAATGTGGTCGAGCGCGCCGGGGCCGAGAAATCCGTTTCCGCGGATAGGTTGAGAACCGTACTGCAAGAGGAGTTCGCGGCGAGCCGGTTCGGCAACGATGCGGCCGCGCGGCTGGTATGCGAACCCACGCGGGAAGGGGCCTTGCGGATCGGGGTGCGTCACGACCGTAGCGGCAACCTGGTGAGCGTGGAGGTGGGGCCGTGAAACGATACCGCTGCGACGCGTTCACGCTGATCGAGATGCTGACCGTGATGGCCGTGTCCGCCACGCTTCTGGCGCTGACTACGAAGATGTTCGCCGACGGGTGGGTTGCCGCCCACCGCAGTCTACGCGATACGCGCCGGGACCAGACCGTGCACCTGCTCGCCGACCGCTGGCGGCGCACCGTGCACCGGACGGAACGCCGGGCGTGGCGCGTGGGGACGAACGAGTTTGTGGCCGGAAGCCACGGCGTGATCTGCGAGACGAATCGCGTCTGCTTCGTCGAGAACGACGCTCGCAAAGGCGTAGCGCTCCTGCCCGGCATGCGCTGTGGGTTCGCGATCGAAACGCACGCGGAAGGCGCGGACTGCGCCGTCATGCACGTGACATGGCCGACGCACCGCTATCGCAAGGTTGTGACCAATGCCGTACGAATTGTGGCTTGCGCGGAGAGAGAGCAGTAGGGAGAGAGAGCAATAGAGCGCAACAGTGGGCCGGATTTGCAATCCGGCCGAACCGGAAGAGAGCATCTGATGAACAAGAGCGATACCAACGGCCGTTCCATGCACTCGCCATGCGCTCGCACGGCTCAGGCCGGATTGCAAATCCGGCCCACGTCGCGGAGTGGATTCGTCCTCCTTACGATGCTCGTCTTCGCCACGCTGCTCTCGTTGCTGCTCACGACCGCCCTGACGGTCAGTTACCGTCTCCACGCCGACAACCGCCGCGCAAAGCAGCGCCTGCAGACACAAGCCGGTGAGGTCCCCCTCCGCAGGGAGACTGCCCCCCCTTCGTAGACTCGCCGGAGGTCCGCGCGTTGCGCGGCCCGGAGACGAGAAGCCGGGCCATGCCCCGCCTGCGCCCTCCGGTGCGGCTCCCGGGAGCCGCACACTACGGACGCTCTACAAAGAACGCATCGACCCTCCTTCGTAGACTCGCCGGAGGTCCGCGCGTTGCGCGGCCCGGAGACGAGAAGCCGGGCCATGCCCCGCCTGCGCCCTCCGGTGCGGCTCCCGGGAGCCGCACACTACGGACGCTCTACAAAGGTTTCGGATGCAGACCATTTTCCCTTCAGCAGTTGGCCCGTTTCATGCTATTATAGCCGCCAATTCCGCAGACTGACACGGAAAGGAGTCGTGTGACAGTAACCGGGCATCGGTGGCTCGCCGCGGTGGTGCTGACAGCCCTTTCGGGCGTGCATGCATTCGCCACACCCACCAATGGCACTCACGTCGTAGACGGCGGCGGGGCCTGGTCCAGCAACGCGACCTTCCGCACGTTCGCTTCGGTCAATCAACCGACGCCTCCCGGTGAGTCGTCGAATCCCGGCTTCATCAGCGAGGCCGGTTTCCTGGCTACCTTTCTCCTTGCGCCGCAACGGGACTCCGACGGCGATGGACTGGCCGACGAGAACGACCGCGACGACGATGGCGACGGCTTGAGCGACATAGTGGAGCTGGCGGGCAGCAGCTTCGACGTCACGACCCCGACCGACCCCCTCGCAGCGGACAGCGACGGTGACGGCGTATCCGACGGCGGCGAGGCCGAAGCCGGCAACAACCCTCTCGACGCAAACAGCAGTTTCGCGATCATCGACCTGACACGCTCCAACGGCATCGCCCGCGTTACGTGGCAGGCGCGCGACGGCAAGGTCTACGAGCTGATCGGGGCCGCGAACCTGGACGCGCTTAAGAACGCGCCCGCGATCGTCGACACGGTTTCGGCTTCCGGCGGCACGCCGCCCTGGTACGACACGATCGCCGTGGCCACGAACGCCGCCGCGGGCTCGACCCTGTACTACCGCGTGCGAATCAAGCAGTAGCTTTGCTCAATAGGATTCTGAACCACAACGGAGGTAACCGATGAAACGCCTACACTTGCCGGCGTCTATCGCCCTGGCGGTGTGCCTGCTCGGTCACAGTATGGCCGACGTACCCCGCCTGATGAACTACCAGGGCCGCTTGCTCGACAGCGGGGGTATCCCGCTCAGTACAAATGTCACGATTGCCGTCGGCATCTACACCAACACGGTGGGCGGTGCGGCGGCATACACGGAAGACGTCGGCCTGGTCGCCGTGAACAACGGACTGTATTCATTCCACTTCGGCACGAACTCGCCCGCCCTGGCGATGGCGCTGGGAGAGGAGGAAGCGTGGCTCGAGGTCTCCGTGAACGGCACGCCGCTGGCCCCGCGCCAGCGCCTGGTGGCAGTCCCGTATGCGATTTTGAGCGAACGCGTGCAGCACATCGGCAGCAACACCACCTTCGCCGTGGGCATCGTTCCCGGCGAAGCCATTGCCGACGGTGCCGTGACCTCCAACAAGCTCGCCGGCAACGCCTACACCGAAACCGACCCCGTCTTTGCCGAAAGCGTTGCCGCACAGATCACGGCGACGGATACTTCGAATTGGCATGAAGCAGCGCAGAAGATTGACGATACCCTCACGAATATTGCGAGCGTCATCGGTGCTGTCGTCGAAATGCACGGCTGGGGCGACCACGCCACGAACGGCTACGCCACCGAAACCTACGTCGACAACGCCACCGGCACGCTGCACGCAGTCGTGTCGGGCGAAATCGACGCCGACGTTGCCGCGCTATCCAACTCGCTCGACACGGTAGCCTTCACCGGTGAGCTCGACCCGCGCTGGTCCGCGGTCAGCAACTCGGTCACGACACAGGCCGGTCACGGCGAGACCGCCTACGGTTGGGACGATCACGCGGCCGCCGGCTACCTGACTGCTCTCGTCAGTAACGATGTCACGATTGCCAGCAACCTGTACGTGCTCGGCGTGGTTTCGAACGCCACCTACTACGGCAACGGTGCCGGTTTGACCAACGTTACGGCGGCCTCATTCACGGAGACTGACCCGAGGTGGTCGGCCGCCAGCAACGCCGTCGTCACGCAGGCGGCGCACGGCGAGACCGCCTACGGCTGGGGCGATCACGCTACCAACGGCTACGCTACGGAAACGTACGTCGACAACGCCACGGGCACGCTGCACGCAGTCGTGTCGGACGAAATCGACGGCGACGTCACCGCGCTCTCCAACTCGCTCGACACGGTGGCCTTCACCGGCGAGCTCGACCCCCGCTGGTCCGCGGTCAGCAACTCGGTCACGACGCAGGCCGCGCACGGCGAGACCGCCTACGGCTGGGGCGACCACGCCACGAACGGCTACTTGACCGCCCTCATCGGCAACGATGTCACGATTGCCAGCAACCTGTACGTGCTCGGCGTGGTTTCGAATGCCACCTACTACGGCAACGGTGCCGGTTTGACCAACGTTACGGCGGCCTCGTTCGCGGAGACCGACCCGAAGTGGTCGGCTGCCAGCAACGGCGTCGTCACGCAGGCGGCGCACGGCGAGACCGCCTACGGCTGGGGCGATCACGCT
>CAZKRK010000008.1:37946-42996 GCA_964555035.1 uncultured Victivallales bacterium
GGCCGCGCACGGCGAGACCGCCTACGGCTGGGGCGACCACGCCACGAACGGCTACATCGACGGCTACTCCGAAACGGACCCGGTTTGGACCGGCGCGAGCAACCAGTACTTGAAGTCGTCCGCGGCGGCGGCGACCTACGTGGCCGTGTCCGGAGACACGATGACGGGCAGGCTCGTGCTTCCGAGCAACGGCCTGGTAGCGGGGACGACCCAGCTCGTTCTTACCAACGGCAACGTCGGCATCGGCACGGACAACCCGACCAACGAGCTCGCCGTCAACGGCACGATCAAATGCAAGGAGTGTGTCGTGACGCTGGACGGCTGGGCGGACGACGTGTTCGAAGAAGACTACGAGTTGATGCCGCTGGAGCGGGTTGAGCAGTTTGTCGGCCGCAACGGTCATCTTCCGGACGTACCCTCGGCCAGGCAGGTTGCGCGGAGCGGCGTGAAGATGGGCGCGATGCAGGCCACGCTTCCGCGGAAGATCGAGGAGCTGACGCTGCATATGATTGCGTTGGAGAGGGAAAACCGGGAACTGCGCCGGCGGGTTGGTTTTCTGGAAAAGCGCTAGAGAATGATACGTACTACACAACGAGGTCTTGCGCTGTGGCTGGTAGCGCTGATGGCGCGGTCAGTAGCGTTTGCGCAGGCGCCGGTCCAGGCTCCTGACGCATTGGTTCCGCCGCGCCGCTGGAAGCTGCGCGACCCTAAGCGGCGCGCGGACATTGTCCGGCAGTTTCGCGCGCGGCAGGAGGCCAAACGCGCCGAGGCCGTGCAATGGGCGCGGCAGCGTGGAGTGCGCACCCGTCACGACGACGGGCGGCGCCTATTCGAGCTGATCGAAATTCGCGACGGCCGTCCGCTCTACAACGTTACCCACAATGACGACGCGGCGATTTCGACCGCGGCCGACCAGGTTCGTGAGACTGCGCCTTACAACGTAGACGGCGGTTCCCTGACCGTGGGCGTGTGGGACGGCGGTTCCGTGCTGAGCACCCACCAGGAGTTCGGCTCGCGAGTGACGGTGATGGACGGCGCCTCGAGCAGCGGGCATGCCACGCACGTGGGGGGCACGATCGGCGCGGCGGGCGTAGTGGCCTCGGCCGAGGGCATGGCGCCCGCGGTCGCGATCGATTCCTACGACTGGAACTACGATTCCACCGAAATGTTGAGCCGCGCCGCGTCCCTGCCGCGGGAACAGGGCATGATCCCCATATCCAACCACTCCTACGGTCGCGTCTCCGGTTGGGTGTACACGGACTGGTCGGGTACCTTGGCCTATCACTGGACCCCCTATCACCCCTGGGGAGACGCAAGCACCCGCGAAGCCAACTTCGGCCAGTACGACGGCTCGACCGCCACCTACGACGACATTGCCTACAACGCTCCCTACTACCTCATCTTCAAGTCCGCCGGCAACGATCGCAACGACAACCCGTCCGCCGGTTCGACCGTCTACTACTCCACCGACGGCGGGTCGTCGTGGACCAGCGTGACCTATAATGCCGCTTCGCACCCGCCCGGTGACGGCGTCTACAAGGCTGGGTACGACACGATTCCGCACAGGGGCGTCGCCAAGAACGTCATGTGCGTCGGGGCCGTGAACGATGCCGTTTCCGGCAGCACCAGGTCGCTGGCCGGCGCCTCCATTATCGGCTTCAGCGGTTGGGGGCCCGCCGACGATGGCCGCATCAAGCCGGACATCGTCGCCAACGGTGCCAGTCTGTACTCGACCGACGACGACCACAACAGCGACTATACGTGGAAGTCGGGGACAAGCATGTCATCCCCCAATGCCTGCGGATCGGCGCTCCTGCTGGTCGACTACTTCGACGAGCTCATGCCGGGACACGCGATGCGGGCCAGCACCTTGAAGGGACTGATCGTCCATACGGCCGACGATCTCCCGTCCGCAAGCCCGAACGGCCCCGACTACGCGTACGGATGGGGACTGATGAACACCAAGGCCGCCGCGGACCACCTCAAGGATTGGGCCGCGAGCCCGGCCAACCAGAAGGTCGTCGAAGGCCGTCTCGCCCCGGCCAATACCAGCGACACGTATACGTTGACGAGTGCCGGCGCCGCGGCCGTGCGCGTCACCCTGTGCTGGACCGATCCCCCCGGCATGGGCACATCGACGCACGACGACACGACGGTCAGGCTTGTCAACGATCTGGACCTCGTCGTTACCGGTCCCGGCGGGACTCCAACCAACTATCCCTATGTCCTGGACCGAGCCAATCCGTCCACACCTGCCACGACTGGAGAAAACGACATCGACAACGTCGAGCAGGTATACATAGCCTCGCCGGGGGCCGGAACCTACACGATCGCGATCGACTATGACGGGACACTGACCGACGACGAGCAGTGGTATTCGCTGCTCGTCAGCGGCGGTCAGCAGACGGTCGCCGGCCCCGCGCCGACGATTACAAGCATCGGCCCGACGAGTGGCGCGGGAGTGGTATCGCTTACCGTCGACGGCGCCAACTTCCAGCTTGGCGCCAATGTGACGTTCAAAAGGATCGGCTGGCCCGATATCGAAGCGACCGGCGAACTCGTATCGCCCGAGACCATCGTGGCGGAGGTGAGTCTCACCAACGCCGCGGCCGGCCTGTGGGACGTGCGCGTAACCAACCCCGACGGACAGTACGCCACGCTCGCCGAATCGTTCGAGGTTATCTCGCTCGTGTACGAGGAGAGCTTTGAAAACGGCTCCGGGATCTGGACGCATTCGGCCGGTAACGATTTCGACTGGACGCGGGACGCCGACGGGACACCCTCCACGGCCACGGGGCCGAGCGGCGCTTCGGACGGGGACTGGTACATCTATACGGAAGCATCCGGCAACAATCCAAACAAAGTAGCGGCGATAGAGTCGGAGCATGACTTCTCGGACGTTCCCGAACCTGCGCTGAGTTTCGACTACCACATGTACGGCAATAGCATGGGGACGCTGAACCTGGATGTCTATGACGGCTCCTGGGATGAGGCGGTGTGGTCCGAGACGGGACAGAAGCATGACTCTACTGGCGCGGCCTGGTCGAACGCCGTTGTCGACCTCTCGGGGTACGCCGGTATGAGCGGGATCAAACTGAGGTTCCGGGGAATAACGGGAACGGGCTACAACAGCGACATGGCCGTAGACAACGTGAAGATCTACGCCGGCGCCGAGACGCAGACGGTAACGCTGGCCGTAGCATCGAGCCACGGCATGGCGTCACCATCCGTGGGCACGCACACGAACATAGTCGGCACGGTCGTCACCTGCGAGATCACCAATGCCTTTGTGGCGGTGGCGACCGCACAGAGCACGACCGTGTACACCTGCACGGGCTGGACGGGCACGGGCGACGTGCCTTCCTCGGGTACGAGCACCAACACCGGACCGCTTGTGCTGACGACCAATTCCTCCATCACATGGGCCTGGGCGCCTTACGATATGACTCTCAGCAACCAGGTCGTCACTCTCACCGAAACCAACGTGGCCATCAACCGCATCACGGCCGGCGATGGATACGAAGTCGACGCCGGCGGCAACGTCACCCTCGAAGCCGGCAACGCGGTGCGCCTGCTGCCGGGCTTCCACGCCGTTACCGGCAGCACCTTCCGCGCTCGGATCAACCCGTAACGGCGGAGAACTTTCTGATGCAAAAAGAGACGCGCATGCTATAATTGATGTTGTATCGGGGGGGGTGTGGTGGCAGTATTGCCGATCTTTTCTGGGCGAAATCTCGGAGGTGAACGATGGCCTGGAGATTGGGCGCGAGCGTCATCAAGGGCGAAATCGACAATCGAAAGCAAGGACGGGTGACGGGGCGTCTGTGGCTGGTCGGCCGCGACGAACCGATCGAACTGGCCCTCGACGGCGATTGCTATCGTGATATCGCCGGCAGCCGAGTCACCTTCGTGAATCCCAATCCGTTGGCCGGCGATCACACCAACCTCGAGACAATTCAGGAAGGCACGGCCGGCGACATGACGGCCTCCAAGCGCGTTCGCGTTTTGGACGTGCCGGTGGAGAAGGCCCGCGCCATGCGCGAAGCGGGGGAACACATACCCGAACGGCTCTCGAACTGCCTCTACCTCGAGTGGTACAGCAACACCAACGGCCGTGTCGTCATCGAGAGCAGTGGCTTCAAACTGGACATCTCCGAGCCCGCATGGCGTATGACGGAAGAAGAGGAAATGATGCAGGCCCAGACCAGCCACGAGGCCGCCGAGGAATGGGTGGAACGGCTGGCGGCCGCGGAAGGGGTGTTTGACGAAGACGGAGATCCTTTTGTCCCCGCGCCGGCCGGACCCATGGACGAGTTCGCGTGGGAACAGAGTCTCCGCGAGTCGGACGCCCTGACGGACAAGTTCGCCGAGCTTTTCGAGAAGTATCTCGACCACCCCGACCGTGACCGCATCATTGCCAGGGAAATGGGCTGGAACTGGCTGGAAGAAGCTGTCGAGGCCCAGGAGCGGGGCGAACTCGTGATGGACCCCGACGATTTCGAGGACTTCGATCCCATGGAGCCGGACCCTCTTCGGGAAGACAGAGACTGGGTCCGCGCCGAAGACGGCCGCGTTACGCACCCGCTCGCGTTGCGCGCGTACGAATTCGGCCAGAGGATCTGGACGTACTGCGACGAACGGTCCATGAACGAGACGGACTGCGACTCGGACCTGCAGGAGATGATGTTTCAGACCCAGTGCCTCTCGTCCAAGCTTTCGGGCGCCCTTGACGGTGTCGCCTACGGCGATGACGTGGAGTCAGGTTTCATCGTGGCCTGCCTCAAGCGTACTCTCAGGTACGTCAACGCCGTCCTCGGCGCCGCGGAGAAGGTGGCCGAGAAGGAGGCGATGCCCGCCAACCTCCTCGCTTCCTTCCGCCACGAGTTCTTCGCCATCCGCCAGGAAATCCTGGGCCTGATGCGCCACTACCGCGCTAAGCCGTGGTAGGGGTGGTGATTGGTTGATTGGTTGATTGGTTGACTGGTTGACTGGTCAATTGGACAAGGCGGGCCGGGGCCCACAACCCAAGTTGCCCGGCCCTTCGCGGTTC
>CAZKRK010000009.1:0-41355 GCA_964555035.1 uncultured Victivallales bacterium
CCGCTTCGTCCTTTTCGTCCGTTCCAACTGTGTTCGTAGAGTGCATATGCCAACAGCCGCAGTTTGTTACAGGAAAGCAGTGTAGCCCAATGGGTTGGTTTGAACAAAGGAAACGAAGAAGGGGATCTCACCGCAGAGTCACGGAGCCACGGAGCCACCTTCGCCAAGGCTACGGCAGGCCAAGGGAGATGTCGCGTGAATTCGTGTCCGCTGGCGCCGGGTCTGTTGCTTACGACTGTGAAGCCAACGGACCCGAATTCGCGCGACAGTGTTGGGGAGGAAGAGGAGTTGAAGAAGAGGATGCACGATGGATGCGTAGGTGGCCGAGTTGAGCGATCATAGCATCCTACCTATCCCCGTACGTGTCCTACTTTCGAATATCGCAGTGGGGCATTGCCTTTCTGAGGGACTGAAGGTCCGCTGCAGTGATGTCGCCACAGAGACGAAACTCCAACGTGGTTAAGGATTTCAATCGGCTTAGGTGTTTCAGACCTTCAGCGTCAATCCTACATTCATCCAAACGTAATGCTTTCAAGACTCGCAGATCTCTGAGCTCCGAATAGGAAGAGAGACTCACTCTCCGCAGATGTAGGTCCTCCAGTGTTTTCAGGGTCGACATTTCCTGCATGCCTTCAGGGGTGACCGATACATTCGCTAACGACAAACTCGTCATCGACTTCAGGAATGAGATGTTCTTGAGATCCGAATTACCAGACTTGCTGTATCGTAATGAACGCAATGATGGCAGAATAGACAACTCCTTGAAATCCAGTATTTCAATGTCTTGGATGCTCAACGACCTCAACGACTTGAATGATGATGGAGTCAGTTCCAACTCCTGAAAATCGGTACACACATGTTTGCCATGGTAAATGCTCAAATGAAGAGACTCCAGGGAGCCAAGATTTCTTAAGTGTACTGCGTCAGCGATCAGCGTCGTGTACTGGGGGGGGATTGGTGGTTCTCGGCAATCGAAATAGAGTTCTTTCAGAGATGACATTGTTCCAATGCCCTTTAAGCAATCTCCATAAAAGGCCCCTGACAGATGCAAACGCTTCAACTTCAAGTGAAGCAGTCTCAGGAATGAATCTTGGGTCATGTCTGATCCTGAAATGAGCAATGACTCGAGAGATGGCATTTTCTCAAGGGACTGGATGGCCTCTGCGTCAAACGTACAAGTCTCCAGTTCCAGTTCCGTGAGCCTTTTTCCCGTCTTGATCTCATTCAGGTGCGCGTTGATAAGATCCATGGCACGACGCCGGGGCGGTCCGCCTCGGGGTGTCGCCACCGCCGAAATACATAGCATCGCAAAGCCCACAATTAACAAAGCACATTTCCCCGGCACGCCGTTCTTGAGATTGACATACATCTTCATTTCCTCCGTGACCAATTCTGTTCCTTTTTCCAGTAAGACGTTTCCAATTCCTCAAATCTTCCAGAAATCTCCAAATGCTTTTGAGAATCCTGTCTTGTTCCGTCCACCGGCGGGGACAGACCAACCGCGGGCTGGTGGCGAATGGCGCCTGGATATCAGGGAATCCGCGATTACGCCCGCAGTTACTCCCGAATCAGCTCCACACCGCAGATAAGGGGCGGCATGCCGGAAGACGGCCTGAGCACGAGTTCGATCGTCGTGCAAGGGGCGATACCACGCACCTCCTTGAGAAGAGCCTTGCGCGGCGCACCCGCTTCGCCAACGATGTCGAAACGTGACAGGACCGTCTTTCCGTTGATCAGCACGTCGAAGACACGCGCGCCTTTCCTCACGTGTTCCGGCTCCATGAAGTGCAACACCGCTCGGCATGTCTTCTCTTCCGTGCCCATGATCTTCAGGGTGACGTCCCCCGTGAGCCCGGATGCGTAGATCCACGGACGAGTCGTTCCGGCAATGGGGGTGAAATCCGAGTTGAAACGGAATCCGGCCACATCCTCCGCGCCCTCAACAGGCACACGCAGCATGGGGAACTTGGCGGTTGGGTACGTTGCCTGTGGCCAGGCGATAAAGGGCCCGGCGCCTGTCCCGTCGTGGTGATCCCCGGGGGCGTTCAGGTTCAGGTTCAACCGGCTGAACGCTCGCGGCCTTGCCGAGGCCCCTCGGCCGCGCGCCATGTACCTGAGCCCGCCTCCCTGCGGGAGCTCATTACCCGTCAGGTACACGCCCCAGTGCTCATGCCGGTCGACGGGGACCAAAGCGAGGGACGTTTTGTAATTGTACGAGCAGACGCACGTCGAGGTCCCCTCGGGAGAGAGAAGGATTCCCCCCGCAGGCAAGAGACTGACCCAACAGCTTGTGCGCTTCTCGGGCAGCCAGTAGTTGGGAGAGCCGTCAGTCAGCGACCTGAATCCTATCCCCGCCGAACGGTAGGCGAGCAAGTGCTTCCCCGCGGCAACGTGTCCACAGAAATTCTGACCGCTCAGCTTGAACGCAGCGGGTTCGCCGGTCAGCGGATCGGTATAGGTCAGCTTCTCCTTCCCCGTTCTCAGGTCCAGTGGCGTCGGCGTGTACACCGTGTCGCCGACGATGAACACGTGCCGCACCGGGCCGCCACGCCTCCTCGTGGCTCGCACCCGCTCGCGCTCCCACAACACCCTTCCATGCTCCGCGTTGAAGGCCGTCAATCCGGACGTTGAGTCCTTGAGGACGTCCGAGAAATTAGCACTCGCGACGATGACGCCGTTCTTCAGAAAGAGCGCTTTGCGCTGGGGGTTGAGCGCGGTGCTCACCCAGACCGTTTTCCCGTCGGAGAGTCGCGCGGCCCTGAGCGCCGATGAGAACCCGTCCATCTCCCGCTTTCTCTTCATCGTCTGGTAGGTCCGCTCGTCGGTGCGGTCGATGAAGTAAAGGTGCTTGTCGTCGCTGACGATCGCGTTGGGTGAAACGGTGTTGTCGAGAGTGATCTCCCAGGCTTTCTCGCCGGTGGCCTTGTCGTACGCGAAGATGTGGCGGCTCTGGTGCGGCATCGCCAGCCCGCAGTGTCTCAGGTTGGCGGCATCGTAGCCGAGGGTGCCGATTATGCGGCCGCCCGCCATACCGAGGTACTCCCAGACGATGGTGGGTTTCCTCAGGGGTGTCAGGCTGCCCTTTTCGAAGACCCCGTGCGCGGGAATGAGCTTCCCTGCCTCGGTTTTCTGTTTTGCCGAAAGGACGTGCGTGTACTCCTGCACGGTCTTGCCGGTTTTCGCGTCGAGGGCACAGCAGGTCAGCCCCTTGACGCAGTACACCCGATCACCGTCGGTGATGATGTTGCCACCCCTGAAGGCCGGTGGGAAGCGTCCGACATCCTCAATGTGCCGGTTCCACATTTCGCGGCCGGTATAAGCGTCCACCCCGATGATGTCGTGCTGGCCGTGAATGAACATATGGCCCTTCGCAAACAGGGGCACCGGCGCGCGCCAGTGACGGGACACGATACGGGAAGGGCCGACACCGCCCCACCAGAGAATGCCCAGGGGGAGCTTCACGACTTCGTCCTCGGTCGACAGCGTGTTCCCCCTGTCCGCGTGGGCACGCGTCCACTCGCCCGCTCCGGGAAGCGGGCCGCGCGTGACGACCGTGCCGAACGCCCCCTCGGAGATCTCTTCCCGGGGGACGCCACCGGCGATCAGCTTCGCGCGCGTAGTAGGGGTGGCGGAGCGCTCCGAGAACTCGCACGCAGTTCCGCCCCAGGGACGCAGGCAGCGGTAGAGTCCCCGGAGGTCCGTCTGCTCGGCCGGGCTTCCGAGCCGGCTTCCCCAGACGATGCAGTTGGCCACGTAGGGAGCATACGGTAGCGCGTCGAACGATCCGCCGTGTAGCTGGGCGCGTATCCCGAGCAGTCCGGCTCGGTCCAGCGCCCCCCGCATCTTACCCCGTTTCGCCGGGTCCGGCTCAAGGCAGTACACCACGAGCTCCGTGTGCTCAAGCAGTTCGAAGAGGAGACTGCCGTCCCCGGCGCCAAGCATCAGGCAATAGCCCTCGCTAACTCCCAACTCTTCCACCATCTTCGACACGGTTTCCTTTGCAGCGGCCGGCACGGAAGGCTCCGCCGGTTTGTGCGAAACAACTTCTGTCGAGTCGGCGGTCCCTTCTCCGAAGCAGTAGAGATGGCCGGACGTCGTGCTGACAACGAAGCGGCCGCCTGCTGCGCTGATACCGCGAACGCTGCCCTCCACCTTTCGCCGCCAGAGCTGCCGTCCGCTCCCGGCGTCCAGAAGCGTGACGGTTTCCTGTCCCCCCGCGATGATCGTGCTGCCGGCTATCATGAGGGAGTAGACCCGGCCGATGTCCGTCTCCCACCGGGCGAGGGGAGTGGGGTCGAAGTACTTGGGGCTGCCCTTGATCTTCTTGACCTGCTTGTG
This sequence comes from uncultured Victivallales bacterium, assembly GCA_964555035.1. Lineage (GTDB taxonomy): Bacteria > Verrucomicrobiota > Kiritimatiellia > UBA8416 > CAYOBW01 > CAZKRK01. The sequence goes on from CAZKRK010000009.1 coordinate 4,339, forward strand.
AGCCTTGTACTTATCGCGCAGTTCGGGCGCATTGATCCGTATGACGGAGCCGCCGCCCAGGACCAGGTCGTCACCGAGGGCAGCGGCAATGACCCTGCCGCCGATGAGCGCCACCTCGGCTGCCCCGGTCCGGTAGTTGTACATGATGATGCCCTCGGTATTCGGGCCGAGACGGTACTCGTCGTACTGCACGTTCGAGTCTTTGTAGTTGTGCTGGCGCTTGAACATGACCCAGTCGTGCGCGGCCATGATCCAGGACCCGCCGGGGTAGTGGGCCTTGTATCCGCGCCCGATCTCGTGGAACAGGAGTTCCCCGGTCTTCGCGTCGAGAAAAGCGGGCGCAGCTCGTCCCGCCGTGACGTACAGTGTGTCCTTGTATAGGGCGAGGTATCCCTGGGGAGCCACACCGCCGTAGCCGACCCCGTGCGGCAGGTGCATCCAGCGGTGCCCCGTCGTGTCGTTCTGCCAGACGATCTCTCCGGTATCCGCTCTCAGACAGTAGATGATCACACCGTCCCGCGACCACATGCCGGCGGTGGCGTAGAGCTTGTCGCCCTCGACCAGGACGCCCGACCGGCACGGCCACTTGCTGACCATCTGCTCATTGCCGATGCACCGTTCGTCGCCCGGGGCGAGGCGCCGGTTCCAGGCGAGCGAACCGTCGGACGCCTTCAGGCAGTAGAGGTGGCCATCATCGGAAACGGCGTACAGGCGGTCCTCGAACAGAACCGGCGCGAACCGCACCGGCCCCTCCGTGTAGAACGCCCACCGTTCTTCGCCGCTGCCCGCGTCAAGCGCGCGAACCGTGTGGTCCGCCGAAGAGCCGAGGTACACCAGGCCCTGGCCGATCGTCACCTGGTCCGCATAGTCGAAATCGATGAACTGCAACTCGCCATACGGCTCTGGCCACGCCGTTCTCGGCGGGTGACGTTCTTTGTATGTCCACCGCAGGACCGGTTTCGAGGGAACCGTGTTGTCGGTATAGCCGGTTCGCTGCACATTCCCCAGGTATTCCGAGGCGCCGGCAGCATGGATGGAAACGAGAAGTGACAACGTCACCCCGACAGATATACGCGTGCAGAACAGGTTCATATCAGATAAGTACCCCCGCAATGCAGGCAGTCATAAAGGCAGCGAGGGAGCCGCCGATCATCGCCCGTAACCCGTAACGGGCGAAGTCCTCACGGCGGCTGGGAACGAGGGCGCCAATGCCACCGATCTGGATGGCAACGGATCCGAAATTCGCGAACCCGCACAGCGCATAGGTCGCGATGGTGAACGACCGAGGAGAAATCTGCTCGCGCAGCTCGCAGAGGTCCATGTAGGCGATGAACTCGTTCAGAACGGTTTTCTCCCCAAGCAGCATGCCGACGGTGCGCGCGTCGCCGCTTTCGACACCCATGATCCAGGCCAGCGGGGCGAAAACACAGCCCAGCACGCGCTGCATCGTGATCGGCTCGCCAGCCGCGTCCGGCAGGAGCGACAGCAACCCGTTTACGCAGGCCACGATGGCGATGAAGGCAATCAGCATGGCAGCCACGTTCAGAGCGAGTTTCAGTCCCTCGCCGGCGCCACGACAGGCGGCGTCGAGTACGTTGGAATCCTGCTTTGGAATCTCGACCTGAACAACTCCAAGGGTGGGAGACTTCTCTGTCTCCGGCAACATGATCTTGGCAATGACGAGCGACGCGGGCGCCGACATGATCGAGGCCGCCAGGAGATGCCCCGCGTCCGCCCCCATGCCGACGTAAGCCGCCATCACCCCGCCCGCAACAGTGGCCATGCCCCCGGTCATCATGGCCATAAGCTCGGAACGTGTCATGGTCTCCAAGTAGGGTCTGACAAGCAGCGGGGCCTCGGTCTGGCCCACAAAGACATTTGCCGCCGCGGCCAGCGACTCGGTGCCCGACACACGCATGGCGCGCACCATCACCCAGGCCATGGCCTTCACGATGCGTTGCATTACGCCCAGGTGGAAAAGAACCGCCATGATTGACGAAACGAAGATGATCGTGGGCAGCACGGAGAAGGCAAAGAAATGCTCCTTGAACCCCTCGCCGAAGACAAATTCCGCCCCGGCGTCGGAGAAAGCGAGTACCTGCTGAATGGCGACACGGGCGCCTTCAAAGACCACCTTGCCGGGGCCCGTACGCAGGATGAGCAGTGCAAAAAGCACCTGCAGACCGACGCCCGAACAAATGAGTCGCCAGTCCATGCGGCGCCGGTCCCGCGACAATGCCCATGCCAACAGCATCATCACGAGAAGCCCGACCAGACTAATCAAACGCTCCATCGTGTATCTCCAGTAGTCAAACAGCCCACCATGTAACTCCAGCGGATCGGATAGCAACGGGACGGTGAGCGAAAATGGCCACGACGTCAAGGCCGCACCGCAGCGAGAATTTTCCGCGGTCGACCTTTTGGCGATTCCTGCGTATTAGGCCGTGGACATGTCTACAGAACAAGTGGAGAGCAGCGCTTGACCGCCGGCCCGGTGGAGAAGTATGCTCCCACACAAGTTGCGCAAGTTGAATGGATGGCCTTGCTGGATGCGCAAAAAGGGCGGGGCGCGAGATGAGACGAAACGGCTTGCTTGGATTGGTGTGCCTGGAAATCGTATTGGGCGCCGCGTCGCACGCACACGCGAACGGTGGACTCGTCAGAATCGAAATCGAGCCGAATAATTTCGGCGTCTTCCCCGGTCCGACGCTGACGTTCGTCGCAACCGGGTACGACGCCGGGGACGGTGTTGTACCCCTGGTCGATCCAACCTGGGACGGTACCGGCGGCCCCCTGACACCGTCCGGCAACAGGTGCGAGCTTGTCGCGACCGATACCGGCAACCATAGCATTACCTGCAGCAAAGACGGGATCACCGGCACTGCCGTGTTTCGCATCCTGGGACCGTTGCACCATATCACGGTAACACCGCCGACCAACCACCTCAGTATTGGAGAAAGCGTCGAGCTCACGGCGGCCGGCTACGATGAGCACGACAGCCAGGTGCCCCTGCAGGATCTCGTTTGGAGCGCGACCAGCGGCACCATCACCCCCACCAACGGCGCCAGGGCTGCCAGAGCCCCCGCGCCGAACGGACCGCTGGTTACCCTTCTCGGCTACAACGCCGTTTACACCGCCACCGCGGTCGGCACCCATACCGTGACGGCCTCCGATCAAGGCATTGACGGTACCGCCACGATGATCGTGGGGGCGGGCCGGGACCGTTGGCGCGCATAGAGATTACGCCCCCAAGTGCCAGCCTGAACATCGGAGAACAGGAGGACTTCTCCGCCGCGGGCTATGACCAAGGGAACAACGAAGTTACCATCACCCCGACATGGACGGCCACGGGCGGGACGATAACGCCGACAGGCGCCTACACGGCGGGGAGCATACCGGGGATTTTCTATGTAAAGGCAGAAGACGGTGGCGTCGCGACGCAGATTTGGATCGGGGTTTTTCAGAGCAACCTTCCCCTCATCGCAGTCGGCCCGGGAGTGTATGAGTCGGAGTGGGCAACGTGGAACACGGAGACCGGCTTCCGGTACACACTGCAGCGAACCACGGGCCTGAAACCGCCCGTCGATTGGCAGGACGTTCCCGGACACACGGACATCCCCGGCGACGACACCCAACACACCTACACCCCCCCGGAAGGCGCGACGACGGCGTTTTACCGGCTGGTGATCAGGGAAGAACCGTAGCGCGGAAACCCCATCGCGCGTGGTCACTTAATGAAAGGCAGAAAGATGGTAGGCAGGAAGATAACACACTTGATCTTCGCATTTTTCTGCCACCCCATTTTTCTGCCTATGCCACACTTGGGTCGCGGGGCGATGCCCGCCTCAGGGGGAGAGGACACGGGTGGATTGCTGCTCGCCACTCCCCCTGAACTGGTGCTAGATTGCGAGCATAAGGGGTTTCAATGAGTAGACAACGGATTATCGGCATTGCCGGCGGGTCGGGTTCGGGCAAGACAACGATCGTGAAGAAGATCTCCGAGATCATCCCGGACTTCGTGTTCATCCCCCAGGACAACTACTACAAGTCGGCCGAGTTCGTGTCCAACACGAACATCACCGCGTTCAATTTCGATCACCCTGAAGCATTCGACACAGAGCTTCTCCGAGAGCATCTCGTGAGCTTGAAAGAGGGAGAAACCATCGAAATGCCGCAGTATGACTTCGTGCATCACAAAAGGAAACACGACACAATCACCGTAACGCCAAAGAATGTCATCATTCTCGAAGGAATCATGATCTTCACGGAGAAGTGCATTCGCGATCTCATCGACCTGAAGATCTACGTGGACACGCCGGCCGACGTTCGGTTCATCAGAAGGCTCCAGAGAGACATCGAGGAACGCGGCAGAACCTACCAGTCCGTGATCACGCAATACATGGATGTCGTGCGGCCCGGACACGACGAGTTCACCGAACCCACCAAGCAGTATGCGGACATGATCATTCCCGAAGGCGGGTACAAGACCGGGGCATTGCAGGTACTCGCTTCATTCCTCAGGGAGATGGCGAACGACGGCGTGGTCGTTTCCACGAACCCCTAGTCTCATCTGTATACCCACATCGCGCGAGCATCTTCGCAATCATCCTGGAATCGATATCGTCGACGAAGCCGCCCGGACCTCGATCCTGGACGAGGGACGAGAATGCCGGGTTGGGGTGTGACCGGATTGACCGCGGTGTCATCCCGAGCGTAGCCGAGGGATCTCAGGAACAGAAATCACGTCCGGCGTGATCGGTCGACACGAGATCCTTCGACTCCGCCCGTCGTTTCACGCCGCCGACACATCCAGCACGCGAGAGCCGTGCCCCGTCACTTCCAGCAGGCGCTGGATGTCCTCTGCATTCACCCTGAAGTAGATGTCCGCGCTCTCTTCGTTCAGGAAGCCGATCTCGTTGTTGATGAAGATGCCGATGCAATTCCGCCGCCTTCTTCTCTTCACGGTTCTCGCCGATTCCGTACAGCTCGCCAAGGTTGCCGACGATGAACGGGAGGTCGGGTATCCCGAGGTCCGTCCTGATGTCGGCGATGAGCTGGTGCAGTTTCGTCTCGTAGCCGTCGGCACGTTCATCGTATCCTCTTTCTTTCGTTCGATGTGAGGCACGTGAGAGTCCCGTCGACAAGCGGGACGAAGACTTTTCCCCCCGCCACGGCCATGCCGTCGAACACAGGTCTTGCCGGCAGCTTGAGGCCTTGCTGAATCTCGCCGGTAGCGGCGTGGACCGTGTAGATACAGGGCGCGTTCTTCGTTTGGTCGTTCGGGAGCTCAACCGCGTCGCGTGCGACCTCGGCGTCGTCGCGCCAGCCGGCCACGATCAGCGTGTCGCCGGCAAGCACCATGGCGCGGACCTGCATGGGCAGGGTGTGGGTCCAGTGATGATGCTCCACGCTGGAAAGCCACGGGTTGTTGAACTTCCTGGCGCTGGAAGGCGCGAGGGGCTTCGGCTTGATTCCGGGATCGACCTCCAGCGGCTGCGCATAGATCCGGACGCCGCGCGGAAAACGCTCCGGTTCATACAGCGAGTACTGCTGGTGGTGGGCGCCGCGGTGGCCCTTGGGCCACAGGCCGGGCGTCTTCTTCACGTACGTGTACGGGTTCTGGACCCCGAACGCATCGCGTGCGTTGAAGACCAGGAGGTTTCCCCACGGCTTGGACTGGCCAGGCGATGCGATGTCCCAGGTAGACCGGTGAAACCAACTATCGTTGAGAAAACCCGTTGCGGCACGGAGCCTGTTGTAAGCGCTCTTCTTCGCCCCGCCCAGATCCCTGCCGAACTCGTGCGTACGCATGACAATGGTGCTGCCGTCAGAGCAGAGCACATCGGGCAACGCGCCCTCCTTCGGTCCTGTGCCGCCCATGGGCGTCTTCGTTTCGGGTGACGTCAGGACGCGGTTGTGGACGATCTCGCCCGTAGCGTAGTTCAGACCGTACAGGGCAATGCCTCCCTGGAGGTACGACGACCGGCCCGCGGCAAAGTAGACCACATCGTCCAGGACCAGCACACTGCCGGACACGGGCCAGGCGGACTCCAGTCGGCCATCCTGCGCGATGAACCGCTCCGACGGCGCGGCGCGAAACCGCCAGGCCAGTTTGCCGTCGTCGGCACGCAACGCATAGACCCAGCCGTCGCGACAGCCGAAAATCGCCATGCCCTTGTGAAGGGTCGGCGGTGAGTCGATCGGACCGTTGGCCGTGAACCGCCACTTCGGACTGCCCGTGCCGGCGTCAAGGCAGTGCACCCGGTTCGCGTAGACCTCGGCCAGGTAGACCAGTCCGTTGGCGACGGTGACCGCGCTTATCCCACGGCCAAGCTTGACGTCCCACTTCTTCACGAGATTGCCTGACAGTTTCTGCGCGGTGAAACCACTTCGACCGGCGTCATGGCGGTAGGTCGGCCAGTCCTGAGAAGCTGAAACGCTGAAATCCTGAGAAGCTGAAACTGGAGGGCCGTACGCAGACCCCTTGACCAGCGCGGGACTGTCGGGGGGCGCACTCTCGTCGCCGGAAGAGAACGCGAAGAATCCGTTCAGCTTGCGCCACCCGAAACACTTGCAGGGGTCGGGCGGTACGTAGAGCAGGCCGTTGGCCGGCATGACTCCGTACTGGCAGATCCCGCGAATCCACCAGTTGTGAACGAAGCTGTCATCCTTCAGGTTGATGAACTCGACACCGCGCCGGCCGCATATGAAGGTGTTGGGCGTGGCCTTGTTCCGGTAGCAGCGGTGATGGTGTCCGGTGGGCCACACCTTGGAGCGGTCGCACCTCTTGACCACCTCGCCGGTCATGAGCTTCATGCCGAGGAATTCCTGCCCACCGTTCAGGAAACTCCCGCTTTTCGGTCGCAATGCGCCGACGCCGGCTACCGTGGGAAGGACCCAGGCCAGGTCGTCGATCACAAACACGTCAGGCGGCGACGCGAAACCGACCGCCCCGCTCTCCTTCTCCCACAGCAGTCTTCCATCGCCTTCGGCAAAAGCCGCCAGGCGATGGTTGATCAGGCAGAGCACTGCACCCTCTGCCGCAACCACCGTGGGGGCATAGGACCGAAGAAAGAGCCCCTTGGTCTTGAAGGGGGCTTTCCACAGTTCTTTCCCATCTGCCAGCCCGACGCAATGCAGATTGCCGCTGTCCAGGTAGTATGCCCGATTGCCTCGGGCACAAAGCGACAAGGGAGCCAGGCTCCGCAGGTTCTCGGACTGCAGCCGCCACAGTTCCCGGCCCGTGGCGAGCTCGCACGCAACGATCTGCTTGGCCGTCGGGTTCTCGTCGGCGATCGTGAACTCCGTACAGCTATGCGGTTTCTTTACCTCCCTGTTGGCCTTGGCCGGATCCCCGACGACCGCCAGCAGGCGATCGCCGTGAATGATGAACTCTTCCGTCTTCGTCGTGCCGGCGAACGCCATCAGCGTCTCGCCGTTTCTGGCATCCAGCGCGGATATCGGGTCCTCCAGTCCCAGCGTGGCATAGACGCGATCGTCGACGGCCACGAGGCGGCGCGTGAGCCACGTGGGCCCCGAGCGGAAGAAGTAGAGGTGGGTGACCCAGTCGCGTATCGGCCGCTTCCATAGCAGCGTACCGTTGAAAGCGTCTCGCGCGATGAGCTTCCAGTCGGGCGATTGGTGGACGGTTGAGACGGCCCCCTCGTCATAGATGTAGAAAACCAGCCCGTTGCAGCTCACCATGCTGCTCATGGATGCCAGGGCATCGTGATCCCGCGCCGAGAGGCCGACATCCGTGCACCACTGGATCCTGTCCGGCGACCCGACGCGAGTGTCAGTACAGACCGCGTTGCCGGAGGCGTCATAGAGGAAGTGCGTCCAGTCGTCGATCGCTTCCGGGACAGCCTTGACGATCTTTGTGTCGCCGATAATCCCCACGCCGCGGGGCACCAGCACCCGTTCGATCTCTTCACGCGCCGTCTGCCCGGCACCGCCGGCTGCGACGACGGCATTGATCAGGTTCGAGGCATACGGCAGCCGCTCGCCCTGCCAATGCATCACCGAGATGCGGTTGGCGAGATTCAACGCCTTGATCCGCTTCCGGGCCGCGCCCACGGCAACCGGATCGGATTCGAGCACTTGGACGACGACGTCTCCGCTCTTGAGAAACTCCTCCTGCTCCGGCAATTGGTCGGCCCCGAGAATGACGACGATCCCGCTCCGTCCGTCGATCGCCTCGGCAACGCGGCTCGCGTGAGTTTCACCACGGGCTGCTATCCCGGACAACAGCATGAGAACGACACAGCAGACTCTACGCATAAGAACTCACTCCCATTCCTCTTCCTCTTACCGGCTATGGCTCAAAGCACTTCTCGAATGCCTTGGCGACCTCCGCGCCTGCCTTGTCGAAGTGCGCGTCGGCGCGTTTGACGTCCCCGGCGCATTCCAGGTAGAAACCGATCAAGCCCTGCAACGCCATATTGTCGGGTTCCGCCCGGGCGCAGGCCATGGCGACGACGGCCTTGTCGCGGGCCGACAGTTTCGAGAGCGGGAAGGGCTTCGCTGCCTTGCCTGCCGTCAGCCTGATCGTGTTGTCGTCCGTACTGCCGCCGGCGATCATCAGGTCGACACTGGAAAGGGACAGCCTGACCCTCACCTCGGGTAGCGCATCCGCCTGCTGCAGTCGCTCCAGCTTCGCCACGAGCTTGCCGTCCATGGTGACCATTGCGTCGGGGCGCGGCACTCGCGGCGCCCTGAGGGGAACAGGCGTCGGTTCGGGCCTGGCCGGTTTCTTCTCCGCGATGGGGCTGGTTGGCTTTGCGCCGTCGCCGCCGCCTTTGTAGCTGTCCATGACGTCAAGTTCACCCATATGGATCCGGTACATGGTCTCGCCAACCCTGCGCCCGGCCTCAACCTTGTATGGGTGGGGGACATCGTCGTCGATCCAGCCGCAGGAAGACGACGAGTACTGGTAGCAGAGAGTCCCGACACAGGTGGTCGTCGCGAACATCCGCTTGACGTAGTGCTCATAGGATCGCCCGATCTGTCTTGGAGGACTGCCGTATGTGCCGTGGTCGATGTTGAACGCGCTGAGCATTGCCGGTTTGTCCAGGCGAAATGCCTCCATGTAGCAGGGCGCCTCCTTCTTCTGGAGCACGTTCACGCTGACGACGTCACAGTATTTCGCCATGGCTTCCCAGGCGCCGTCGGGTTGACCGTGCATGACCTTGGCCCCCAGGTAGAGCATGTGCGGACAGGCCTTTCTGATCTCCTCCATGTTCACGCGGAAATACATGTCGGCGATCTCCGCCCCGCGCGGCCCCGGGAACGTCAACTCGTTATTTATGAAGATCCCAATGCAATACGGGTCGTCCTTGGCTCTCAGCACTTCTTTCGACGTCCGTAGCTTGTCCCGAACCAGTGGACGATAGATGGCCTCCGTCAGGTCTTCATAGCTGATGACCTTGCCGCCCTGCTTGTGAGGGACGCATTTGCTGGTCGTCTTTGCCCCTCTCAGTCCGGAAAGCGGACCGTTGCAGGTGACGATCGGGGCGACCCTGCTTGCCTTGCCGGAATGGCAGAGATGAAGGGTGTACGGAAACTCACCGGTCAGCGGGCCGTAGTAGGAATGCCCGCCGACGCAGGTTACCCCCCAGGAACGGAAGCGTTTCAGCATGTGATCCACACCCCCGGAACCCGGGTTGCGCACGCTGTGGATGCCGTGCGCCAGGAAGAGCTTGCCCTCCGGATCGACCAACCACCATTTCCCTTTGTACTTCTCCGTCCTGAACCATCCCGTGGCCTCCAGCGTCGGCCCGTCGGCCCATCCGCCGTACTTGTTGAAATGGGGTACTCCGGGATGCCGTTTCAGGTCCTCCTGTCCTTCCTTCCTGCCATTGTTACTGGACGGGAACGTGATATCACCGACCGCAAAGACCCGGTTGACGGTGAATTCGATCCGTTCGGACGCCGGCTCGTCCGTGTAGATCAGCAAGGAAGAGAACGAGTCCTCGTCGTAGTCCAGGTGCAGAACGCCGGTTTCCCCGGGATAGAGACCGGCAAACCCGAAACACCTTCTGCCACCCTTTTCCGCTCTCGCGGACATGTAGAGCGGCGCGTACGTTTTGCCGGTGTTGGTGACCTCCGCTGCAATCCCCGCGTACCGCGACAGGCCCGCGGGTGAGTGGTGAAGGCCATATCCCCGCGTCTCCCCCGCCGAAATCGTCGCCTTGATCGGCCCCTTCTCCAGCACCTTCTGTTCGTCGCACGTCCAGGCCGGCGGTGCGCCAGCGTCACCCGAGCCGTCCGCGGTTGACAGTATCAAAGCCGCATAGACAAGAACCGTTGGCTTCCACTTCCACATTGGATGACGTCCGTTCCCCATGTCCGATTCGCTCCAGCAGATTGAAGGACTCGATGTCGACGGGCTGTATCCTACGGATCGAAGAGCGTGTCGTCGAGTCCCCAGAGCCGGATGCCGTCCGGTCCGGGGATGGCGTGGTGCTTCTTGGCGATGATGGCTCGAATGTTGGCCTGCTCGAGCTCGTCGAGAATCGCCGGGTCGATCCCGGGTTCCAGGCGCGGCTCGAAGATGAACCCTTCTACGAAATTGTGGTGGGACGGCTCGTACGTCTGCGAGAAGGGGCTCCGCAGCACGATCGGCTGCGACGTCAGACCGGTGATGGTCGTCTCATCCCACTCCTGCAACACGTAGGTCTTCAGGATGAACGGCGTTTCCCCCCTCATCTTGTAGTTTCCGATGTGATAGGACGTGCGTATCTCAACGCCGCCGTTGGTGATGGTGTGGTCCCTGAACCAGCTGAAGGCCGGCTCTGGGGCGTCGGGCGCGTTGATCTCCCGCAACATGACCGTGTCCGTGGCCGTCGTTGAGACCGTTCCGCGCAGAGCGCTGAACCGAAGCTGATTCGTGGCGTAGTTCACGGTCAACTTGGGGGCTGCATCACTCAGCACAAGGATCGGGCTCGACGCGTCCTCGATGTCGTATGGATAATCAAAGTCGAGCGTGTAGTCACGCCGGTCCGGTCCGTCGCCCCACGTCCACGCATAGACCAGGTGATTGTCGCGCACGCTCACCTGCGCGCCCGGGAAGTTCACGAGGAGGCCGGAGGCGCTGGTGATGCGGTTACTGATGAGGTACTCGACGTCGGTCCCCATGCCGATGCCGTCCTCCACGCTCCCGTTGTTGGTACTCACGTTCCAGGCGTAGAACTGCCAGACGGACTTGAGGCGGTGGTTTGCGGTGAGCTCGTCGAACTCCCCTTGGATCGGCCTGAACTCGTTGACGTCGCTGAACACGAAAGGCGGGACGTCGTTCGTGAGCCCCGGAGCGGTGGGGATCTCCCGAATCTGCTTGATGACCAGGTCTCCCGGCTCGACCTTCTTGTACTCCAAGTCCAGGAGCAGGTTCGTCCGGGCGGGATAGATGTCCGCGTAGGCCTCCGAAGCCTGCCGAAGCAGGCCGAACAGCGTCTCGTACTCCGCCTGCCACTCGAAAACATATGCGCCGAGGGCGACAAGACTGGACCGCTGCTCGAGATCCAGGATGGGACTGCCGCCATCGAACACGTTGACGGTGACTACTTCCGGAAGCACGCCGGGATCCGGGTTCGCGACGGAAACGGCGCCGTCTTGCGTCACCAGCTCCGCGTGGATACCCCAGTTTCCATCCGACCGACTCAGCGCGAGCGTAGCCACCCCGTTGGCCATTTCGATCTCGTCGGGAAAGGAGTAGTGCGCCAGCACGGCCATGCCCGCTTCGCGCTCGTCGACCCCGTGCCGCAGCCGTTCGAGGAAGGCGTTGTCATTGTAGAAACTGGCGAAGACTTTCTTGATCGCCCGGTAGACGCCCCGTTCTTCCGGCTGTGAGGGATCGGCGTGGCTGGGGCCTTCCTCGTCACCGTCCAGGTCGTCCATCAGGCAGCCGCTCCAACTGCCGTAGAGCCCGGCTCCGGAGAACTTGTCGGAGTCCTCGACATTGGTCGAACTGCGAAAGCGAATCTTGCGGAATTTGTCGAATCCGGCAAGCGCATTCGTGATGGCTGTCTGGAGCTGCACCGAGAACGTGACGTTTGATGACTTGATCAGCGTGCGTACGGCCTTCAGATCGGTCAACAGGGAGGCCGTGTCTGGTGGGTAGGTGTGGGGGGAAAGCGTCTGGTCGATCGTCTCGCGCAGCGTGTTGGAAGGGCTGATCTCCTGGTCCATGAACGCATCCCACAGGTCGAACGTGAACGCGATGGCTTCGCTGGGGCAATTGCTCGGGATCGACTGCCGCAGGATGCCGAAGTTCGCGGCCTTGCCGCCCACATAGCGGATATCCGCCGGCCCCAGTCCGGCGGTCGGGACGCTGATGGAGCCGAAAGAAGCCTTCGGCGTGATGTCAATCTCCGGCGGGGCTTTCAAGGATAGCAGGTACTCCTCCTGGTCAACGGTCAACAGGCCTTCCACGTTGAAGGTCTTAATGTCCGGCGTGTCACCGCGTTTCTCCGCAATCAGGATGACCTTGTCGCCGTTCCACGACAGCAGTCGCTCCTGGTCGGCCGAGGCGGCGATGAATACAAAGGGGATGGCGTAGGAGCGGGAGAGGATCACGACGTGGGAGTTCGGCGTTGCCGGGCTCATGGAAATGACGCCGGCGACAGGCGGAATCTCAGAAGGCACCGCGTCGGTCAGAAGGATATTCGTATGCGAGAGCGTGCCGTTCGTGTACGCCGTGTCGATCTGGTCGGAAGGGACGTAGACCAGCGGCCCGAAAGCCCAGCCTTCGCTGTAGCACTCGTCGTCCGTCACCCAGCGGCTGATCGAGGAGACCGCGATGTGGTTTGATGTGAAGAACTCGAGCCCGGCCTCCGCCGCAGCCTGCTGCTCGTAGGTGGGCATGTAGATTGCGCGCGTATCGGCCGGCGTCACGATCATGGCCTTCACCAGCTCGAACCACGATGCGATTGTCTCGACCGGATACGAGTCCGCCCCGACGAACTGGATGCCAAGCTCGTTGAGCGCCGGATCGGCCGGATAGAGGAGGGTCCCGGCCACGAGTTGCTGGTCGCCCGTGTACAGCGAGATCTGGTCGAACTCGAGCGGGGTCAGGCCCTCACAAAGGGTCAGGCGGTTGGTGGCGAAGTCATAATGGAACAGGTACTTCGAGCTGTCCTGGAAGAAGACGCGGTGGGGTTCATCGAGAAGGATGGCGAACTTGATCCAGCCGGTCTGTTCCAGTCCGACCGGGTTCGTGGGTGAATGGAATGCGTCGTCCGGGAAATGGACCTGGTTCTTCCAGTCGTCCTCCGGCGTGAGGTCCGAAACGAAGGTCCGGTAGTAGCGCACGGGCGCGTTGGCCGCGCTGAAGTCGGGATACCCGAAAAGACCGTCATGCCCCGTAGCGAGCGCCCGCCAGTCCACGAGGTTGGTCGACTCCCTGAGGCGATAGACAGAGTCTGGCGGCCCCGTAGCGTCCAACACCGGTACCCGTTCTGTGCCGAAGCGAACGGACATTTCGACGTGCTCGGACGCGTGCGGGGAAGGCGCTGGCCACAACGCTGCCACGGCAAGCGCTATGAACGCAAGCCACCACCGCGCCGGAAATCTCCGCTGTCTCTCATTCATTCCCGGTACATCGCCCTGTAAGTGTTTGCCAATCCCCCCACCCCCCCCCGCGTTTTCCTTGTCAAGCGGTTGGTCTCAGCTTCTTCACCGTACTATTGGCAAGAGGTCGGCATAGTACCATAACTCCTTGCAGTCATGAACCTCAAAAGGAGGGCTCACGCGAGAATGCGGACAAGGATCACCTGTTGTGCTTTGGCACTGTGCTTGCTCGGTGCCGCGGTAACCGCGGCAGGGAGTGGTCTGTCTTTGTTCCTTCGCCGGGCCGAGAGGGACGGGACTATTACTCCGGCCATTAAATAGTGTCATGCGGCAGCGTACTTTACGCTTGGGTGATCGAACAGACTACGAATGAGATGAGGTCGACGTTGATTGCTTCTCATCCGGCTTCGGAGGTTGCCTTGCAGCTGGTCTTGGGACCGCGGTGCGGGTTGCTTGCGGAGCTGCGCCTTGACCGTGTTGTTCAGATACTCGTCCGGGTTCAGTTCGGGACAGTAGGGAGGCAGGCAGAACAATTCGATCTGCTCGTTGCGTTCGGCGACCCAAGCGCGGACCTTCTTGGCACGGTGCACTTGAAGGTTGTCCAGAATCAGAAAGACCTTCCGATCAGTGCATCGAATGAGACGGCGCAGGAACTTGATGAACGTGGCGATCTTCAATCCGCGCCGGTAGACCATGAAACGCAGCTTACCACGGTTCGTTATTGTCGAGATCATGCTGGCGGAGAAGCGTGCGGCTTGAGTCCCTGCGATGGGCGTACGGCCCTGAGGCGCATACCCCCGTCCGCGATGGTCCGCGCTGCTGATCCCGGTTTGATCGCACCAATGGATCTGTCCACCCTCTTGTTTGGCGCGGTTACTGATGGTCGGATAGGTCTCCCGCAGCCACTGTTTAATGGCCGCTGGCTGCTGTTCGTAGGCACGTTTGCGCGGGCGCTGAGGAGTGAACCCCCATCGCAACAGATAGTTCCCGACCGATCTTATCGGCATCCGCAGTTCGCAGGTGGTTTCAATCAGTTCTTGAACCGCCTGTCGTGTCCACAACGCAAAGGGCATCTTCAGTTGTTCGGGTGTCTTATCGATGATCATGCGTTTCACGCGGCGTTCCTGTTCCGGGGAAAGCGATCGGCAAGCCCCCTTGCGACGTCCGCGCCGGCCAAGACGCAACGCCCGCATGCCGCCGCGGCGATAAAGCGACCACCACTTGCGTACAGCCGATTCAGAAACGTCCAACAGCTCCGAAATCTCACCATGCGTGTGTCCCTTACGCCTCAATGACTCATACTCGCCCAAGGGCAGCCCGGCCACCGGCGATGCATCGGATGTAAGAATGATCTTCCCGGCTCCCTTGGCCGCATAGACGGCCTTGACAAAATCGGGCGGTGTATGGAATCCATCTGTGATCAACATGACCGAGAGTGGGCTGGCCACTATGGACCAAAGCGTGTTGCTGGTACGATTTAATTCATTCGGGATTCCGTTGCCCAGATGCGTTGCCAGCGTTGCACCGGCCAAGCAAGCGCCCTCGACCCGTCGTGGATCCGCCAGCGTGTGTCCCACCGACACCACAACTCCCTCTGCAACAAGATACTCGATCAGCTTAAGCGCCCCAGGACACTCCGGAGCCAGGGTTACCAGCCGGATCTTCCCGCCGGCCAGGCCCTGCAGTTCCCTGAAGCCCTCGACAGAGGGTTCACGAACGTGCTGCTTTGGATGGGCGCCGACAGCCCCGTCTTCGACGCTGATGAAGGGACCCTCCAGGTGAATCCCCATAACGCGGGAATCCTCCGTACACGCTTTCGCAAGCAGCGGCAAGACCGCCCGGTAGGTCTCGGGTGAGCTCGTGACCACCGTCGGAAGAAACGCCACCGTCCCCGCCTGCGCCAACGTGTCCGCGACCCTGGCTACTCCATCTTGCGTCAAGGCGGCGTCGGAGAAGTCCACACCACCCCACCCGTTTACCTGAAGATCCATGCCTCTGAAATCGGTCATATTCTAGTCACTGGCTACTGGTCAGTCGTCTCTGAGAGCTCCCTCACAGGCCCCACTGATCACTAGGTACTGGCTACAGGGTGCTTCTTCAGGTAGACGTGAGCATTAACGCCACACTCGATGCACGCTTCCCGCCCGTCGTTTAGTATGGAAAGGCGCGCTGCCTCGACCACCATCTCGTTGCTCTTGCTATTGGCGGGGGTGGCGATGATGCCTTTGGTGTCCACTTCCCGGATGAGCTCGCGGCGGTGGGCCAGGGACGCATCGTCGTCCAGCGCGGCGACCTCGTTTTCGATGCGGTGGATCATGTTGATTGTGGCCGCGACCGATTCATAGCCGTAGCCGTTCGGCTTGTACCCTTCGCCTTCCCAAGGGACCAGCCGGTAGAAGTCGGGGTTGACGTAGTTGAAGGCAGACCCCGCGCAGCCGATGTCGTCCAGGTAGCTGTGGCTGACGCCGCGGAACTGGTCGTTGTGCTTCAGCATGCCCGTCTTGCCGTCGCCTTCGAAGTACATCGTCAGGCACTGTTCGTTGCTGCCGGCGGCGTCGTCCGGATAGCCCAGTCCGTCAATGACGGACAGGACCGCTCCGTTTTCGTATGTGACCCGGCCATTCGCCCACATGTAGCCCTCGTTGCCGTTCGGAAAGGTCCCTTTCACGCCGGCGACGGATACGGCGACGGGCTTGAGGCCCGTGATGAACTGAACGAGATCGACATAGTGACAGCCGACATAGACAAACGGATCGGTCTTGTCGCAGGTAAACCAATTCTGGAAGTTGGACGAGCGGTAGAAGTACGGTTCGATCATCTTGGCTTCGCCCATGACGAATTCGCCGAAATGCCCCTGCTCATGATGGCGACGCGCCAGCAGCGCACGGCGGTCGAAACGTTTGTGGTACTCGATGCCGATGAACAGCCCCTTCTCCAGCGCCAACGCCTCCAGCTCCTCGGCCTCCTCGTAGCGCAGTACGAGCGGCTTCACGCACAGGATGTGCTGATTGCACTCCAGCGCCACCTTGACGACTTCGTAGTGGAGCTGATCCGGCATGGCTACGACAACGGCCTGCCGTGGCGGCATCGCTGCGATAGTCTCCTTGTAGAGGTCGGGGTACTTGCTCTCCGCTGGTTCGGAAAGGGTAGGGTGGGGGGTGAAACTCTGTCCCGGAAAGGCCTGGACGATTTCCTCGTTGTCGACGAGCGCCAGCAGGGGAGGGGAGTCGAGCGCGCATATGTCGATAGCTCCGACAACTCCCGTCCGCTGCAAGTGATAGATCGACGGCAGAATGAGGTCGTTCGTGATCATTCCGCCGCCCGCGATTGTAACGTCTACAGTTGTGCTCATTGCTCTCTCCCAACCACCTCGTCCACGGCCTCCGCAAACACCTCAATCGATTCCCGCAGCGCGTCCGCCGAAATTGTCAGCGGGGGGCAGATCTTCAGGCATTCGCCGCCGACGCCAACCGGGGCGAACATCAGGAGCCCCTTCTGGTAGCAGGCCACGTTGATGGCCAGCGCCAGCTCCGGGTTCGGCTCTTTCGTGCCCGGTTTGACGACCTGGATGCCGGCCACGAGTCCCTTGCCCTGTACACACCCGAGTACGTCGGGATGCTTCGCGCGGATACGCTCCAGTTCGGGCACGAGGATCTCGCCCAGCGTAGCGGCATATTCGGAGAGTCTTTCCCCAATGATGATTCTCAGGTTCTCGACGGCGCTGACCGTCGGCAGTGGCGAGGCGGAGTGCGTCGAGGTCATCGAGCCGGGCGCGTAGAGCCCCATGATGTCCTTCCGCCCGATGACGGCCGAAATCGGGAGCGAAGAACTTATCCCCTTCCCACAGGCGATGAGGTCGGGCGTGATGCCGTAGTGTTCGAACGCCCACATACGTCCCGTGCGGCCGAATCCGGCCTGGACTTCGTCCATGACCAACACAACGTCGTGCTCACGGCAGAAAGCCTCCAGTTGCCGCGCGTACTCGACCGGCATGAAGTCCGGCCCCACGCCCTGGTACGTTTCCGACATGACTCCGGCAATATGCTCCGGCTTGACGCCCTCTGCCTCGAGCGTGCGCAGAAAGAGATCGAACGATGTATCTTCGTTCTTGTACCCGTCGGGGAAGGGCACCTGCACGAAGTCCGGGCTGTCGCACCCGATCCAGGACTTGAGTTTCGGCATGCCCCCCGCGAGTTGCGAACCGAGCGTGCGTCCGTGGAAGGCGTTCTCGAACGAGACGATGATTCGGCGCTCGGGTCCATACTTTTCGACCGCATAGGTCTTCGCCAGCTTGATGCAGTTCTCGACGGCTTCGCTTCCCGTGCTCAAGAGGAACACGTGGTAGTCGTCCGGTTTCGGCGCCAACGACTGAAGCAACTCGGTCAGCTCGGCGCGTTTCTCGTGCACGAACACGTAGGAGGCCAGCAGCCCCTGGTCGATGGTTGCTTTCAGCGCTTCGCAGATCTCCTTGCGCCCGTGCCCCGCGTTGGTGATCAGCACGCCCGACGACCAGTCGATCCAGCGGTTGCCCCAACGGTCATGGACGGTGAAGTCCTCCGCCCGGTCCCAGATGATGGGGGGCTGTCCGCGCATGGAGCGCGGCTCGGACCGGTCCAGCCGTTCCAGGATGGAAAGCGACTCCGGCACCGGCAGCGGCGTCACGATGCTGCGGTGTTTCGTTTCAACTCTCGGCACGTCAACCGGCGTTCTGTCATATACAGCCATGATAGCGTCTCCATCAGAGCACTATGAACAGCTCGTGATTTCGGGAGAATTCCCGTTTGATGTCAGGTAACATCACGTAAAATACGACGTTGACACCCGTCTGTCAACAAGCAATGCTTCAGAGAACCACAGGAGATAGGTATGGGAACGCGCGGTGTCACACTAGCTGATGTTGCCCTGCAAGCCGGGGTATCGCGAACGACCGCGGCCAAGGTGCTGCTTGGGACGGGAGGTGATCACGTCCGCGTAGGCAATGCGGCCCGCAAACGCGTCGAAGACGCTGCTGCCTCGCTCAGCTACCGACCCAACCGTGCGGCCCAGCAGCTACGCGGGGTCAGCACG
Organism: uncultured Victivallales bacterium; assembly: GCA_964555035.1. Lineage (GTDB taxonomy): Bacteria > Verrucomicrobiota > Kiritimatiellia > UBA8416 > CAYOBW01 > CAZKRK01. The sequence goes on from CAZKRK010000009.1 coordinate 22,972, forward strand.
CAGATGCTCGGGGTGCTGATGGACACCGTCAACGCTCCGGTCATGAACGATCGCCTGGCCGCAATCGAGCGCGAGGCCGGCAAACGGGGATACCGGCTTCTGGTTGGCCAGCTACACGGCGACCTTGACGCGTTGCGGGGCTACCTGGCCGATTTTGGGAGCCGGGGAGTGGATGCCATACTCTGCCTGTTCGACGTGACCCGCGGGCGTGTCGAGCGCCTGAAACCCATCATGGGAAAACGGACCGATATCGTGCTGCACGGGAAACCCCTCAACGAAGGCGGGTACTGCGTCAGGGTCGACACGGCCAGGGCTGTTGACGCTCTCGTCGACCACCTGATGAAGAACTGTCGCCGCCGGATCGGCCTTCAACTGGAAGGGGTGCTCGATGAGCTGATGACCATCCGGCGGGAGAGCTACCTGGCCGCTATGAAGTCCAACGGCCAGCCAATAGACCCATCACTGACCTGGACCGCGCGAGAGGAAACGGTCACCCCGACAACGGAGACCATTGATGAAGCCATCAACCATCTGGTCCAGGAAGAGAAGGCAGATGCCATTGTCGCCTCCAATGACGTCTGGGCCGTGCGCCTGATCCAGGGATTGAAGGCCCGCGGCTACCGTGTACCGGACGACGTCGCCGTGACCGGTTACGACAACCTCGATCTTGCCACCATCATCGATCCCCCCCTGACAACCATCGATCAGCAGCATGACCGATACGCCATTGCCGCGCTCGACCTGCTCACAGCCATCGCGTCGGAAGCACCTGCGCCTCCACCCGACCAGCGCACGGTTATCGTGGCGCCAACGCTGATCGTGCGCGAATCAGCGTGAAGCGCGCGAACGGTGCTGCAGCCAATGCCCACGGCCCTAATGGTGAGCTCATCTCTCAACAGGAGTGGCTTCAGTGAACCACCCAGTCCTCACGCCGCAAATCGACAGTCTGTCCACAGTCCGCTGAGGCATAGGCTGCGAGTGCGATGCGGACATCCGCAGCGCCATGGCGCACCGTGGGATAGTGGTCTTTCCCATCGATGGCGCGCAACATTTGGGAGTAGAGCGCTCCATAGGCGCCGCCGGGCGGGTCGGGAAGCAGCTCGTGACGGGTGGTGTTGCCATCTCTGTCACTCGTCCACACATGGTTGTTGGTAATCCCGAGCATGCCCTTCTCGAAGACGAAGTGAATGTCGCGCGGCGACCATTCCTCGGGCGGATGAAAGTAGCCGCATTCTTCATAGCTCATACCTGCGCCCCCGGCATACATAACCAGCATCTTCGTTGCGGCCTCGATATCGTGCTCGGGGTGTATCCGATGCACGGAGGCTGTGACCGACGTTTCTTCATAATCATCACCGATTATACAGCGCACCGCGGAAAGCCGATGTACACCGATATTCATGAACTGCCCGCCGCCGGACATCTCGGAATCCAAGAACCAGCCCGGCCTCTCTTCGGTGAAGTAGAACCGGTGATTGGTGTAGTTGCCGAAGAGCAGCTTGCCAAGCGTGCCGCTCCGCACAATCTGCCCGGCCGTCCGAAAGGGAGAGAGCCAATATGAACTCTCCGTCGGCACTATCGCTCTGCCGGCCTTGTCAGCAGCGCTGGCTATGTCATTGATCTCTTCCATGCTGACAGCGACGGGCTTCTCCATCAGGATATGACAACCTGACTCCAATGCCTCCAATGCCACCTGGCAGTGCAGGCTGTGCGGCAGACTGATCAGTACCACGTCAGGAGGATCCGCTAACATGTCGTGGTAGTCAGTGTACCCCTTGACACCAAGCTCGTCTGCCTGCCGCTTGAGCTTCTCAGGAGAGCGCCGGCAGACTCCCATCAACTCGTACTCCGGATTTGCCTTCAGTGCGTTCAGGTGGCAGTCAACGATATCACCCACCCCAATCAGGCCGATCGTTACCCTTCTGTTTCCCATCACGCACGCTCCCATATGGTCTTGATTGCCTGTGCACTCTCTCGCGCCACACTGCTGCGCTCGTTCTCAGGCCATCCATTCTCAATCACAGTTATCCGTCCGTCGTAACCGAGGTCTTTCAGCTTACGAAAGATCCCGGGCCAGTCCTGCATGGGGTTCTCCCCGATACGGGTCTTCATGTAGTCATTCCCGGCATGACTGATCACAGGTGAGATTCCACCTTCAGCCAGACGAACACACTGCACAAGCACGCCACGGATGCTGGGATGGAGCCTGTCAATCGCTGCCACGCAGTCTTCCCCAGCTATAGCCAGGTGCATCGGATCGTAGAGCAGGCCGAAATTCGGATGATCGATCTTCTCGAGAAACCGCATTGAGCCCGCCACCGTTTCTACAGGAGAGTTGATGTGCGTATTGATCGCCAGGGCGATCCCGCGATCCGCTGCCTTCCGGGCCGCCTTGTGCAGCCAACGTGGTTCGCCGGTAACCTTCAGCAATTGGCAAGACATCTTCTCCGCGAGATCAAGATAGCGAGCAAACCGTTCGTTTCGCTCCTGCATCTCAATAGGCAGGCCGCGCGGCGTCATACATGTCACGCTCAGACCATTTGACTCCAGGATCACGCGGCACTCGTCCACTCGGTTCGCCGAAGCATCGAGATCGAGCTGGGTATTGCGCAGCTCAACTCCTTCGTAGCCATCCTCCTTCGCTAGCGTCGCGAAGTCCGCAAACGAGACGGATTGGCTCCTATAGTCGTCCTCAAACATAAAACCACTCAATGACAGCTTCATTTCATCTCCTGGAATCGGTCAATTGCAGTTGGGTCAGGTTGGGTTTCCGGAAGCGGGATTGGCTCATTTGCCGACGGCATGGCAGGATAATCCGGTTCCCCGATGCCGGGCAACAGATCACTGATCCTGACAACCTGATCCTCTACCATCGACCGGTTGGCGGCCACACCTGTCATGATCGACCACGCTCCTGCCCGTTGATCGGAGGCCCGCATGTACTTGTCCTCCGGCTCATTCTCCGGATCGAAGATGTACCTGAGCATGACCGGGTCGGCGCCGCCGTGTCCGCCGACTGCCTCCCATATGTCCACGTTGTAGGCCGGCTTCCAGTGCGGATAGACGCGCGTCCAGGTACCTTCTTTCTTGAGCGCCCCCGGCACGGTACCGTCACCACTGACGTACACGGTCTCCTCACAACGATGCTCAATGCGGCCGCGGGTGCCATTGATCGAGACCACATGTCCCTCCCACGGCATGAAGGCATTCAGGGAGTAGCTCAGCGTGACGCCGTTACGGTACTTCACAATGACGTTCATCGTGTCTTCGATGTCCATATCGGGACTGAAGACGCAGCGGTCGCGGAAGTAGCCATCGTGGCCTTCATGGTCCAGGTAGAGCCCCTTGAGATTCTCGTTGGCGGCCATATCCAGGTAGAACGGACATCTGCTCGACTCTCCACAACCGTGACACCGTTCACCGCGTTGCGACAGACCATAGCGATCCGCGGTCTTCGGCGTGTAGAACTCCCGCTTGCCGTTGGCATAGACGGTCTCAGGTACCGTCGAGAGCCACCAGTTGACCAGGTCGAAGTGGTGGGTGGACTTGTGGACCATCAGGCCGCCGGAATTCTCCTTGTCACGATGCCAACGCCTGAAGTAGTCGGCGCCGTGCCGCGTATCCAGCATCCAATGAAAATCGACGGAGAGCACGTTGCCAATCACACCCGACATCAGCAGATCCTTGAGCTGCGTCCGCGGCGGCGAATACCGGTAGTTGAAGGTAACCGTGATCTTCTTGCCGGTGCGCTTCTGCGTCTCCAGAATGCGCGCGCACTTTGCCTCGTCGGTCGTCATCGGCTTTTCGGTGAGAACGTCGCATCCCAACTCCAACGCCCGACAGATGTAGTCGTCGTGCGCACTGTCGCGCGGTGTGACGATCACACAGTCGGGTTTCGTTTCGGCAATCATCTTCTCGAAGTCCTCAGCCGAGTAGGCGGGCAGTTCAACATCGAACCTCCCCGCATGCTCAATGGCGCGCCGTAGACGTCCGGGATTGCTGTCGCAATAGGCAACCATCTGTGAAGTCCGCTTAAAGGTCTTCAGCACAGCCTCTTGAAACATGATTGCTCGACCGCCCAAGCCAACCTGGGCATACCTCTTTCTCCTGCTCGAACCCTCGCCTGTCATTCTCGTCCCTTTCTTACTCACTTCCGTCAACTCGGGGCTTTGATAAACGAACGCATGCGACTGATGAATCCTGGCATCCCGTCGAAGATGACATCCATCACCGACCAACCGTACTCCTTCGCCGCCGCCTGATTTGCTCGCCAATCCGGAACCGCTTCATAGACATCGGGCAATGGTGTCTCCGTGCCATATGCAATCTCACAGAAGAGAGGCAGCCGAAGTCCGTAGCCCTCCTCGATCTGCCCACGATGCCCAACATCCATTGCCACGGCAAGGTCGGCCCTGTTGAGCATTTCCTGATCCAGTCGTCTCGGCTCATGGCCAGATATGTCTACACCCTTCCGAACCAAGTACTCCTTTACGAATGGGAGTATTTCGTGCGGTGCATCGATCAGCCCTGCCGAATGCACGCTAACCTGCTCATTGGGGTCGAGAGCAGCACGCATGGCATATTCGGCAGTCATGCTACGGAAGATGTTGCCTGTGCATACAAACAACACTGTTACCACTGAGTTCATGCTTCCTGCCCTTTGAGAACCTGTTCCCGTACCAGCAACACCCTATTCTCTGGGGTGTTGTATGACAGCACTCCTGTCCCAACTACGACTTGCGGGTTGTCATACGCCAACCTGACTGCTTCTTTCACTGCCGCAATGAGATCCTCTTCGGCACCATTCTCTACTAGGATCGGACTGATATTCCGTCGGATCAGGCAACCGCGCTCTCTCGTCCTGTCCAGAAACAGACCAACATCCGCGGCGAAGTCCGCCAGCAGGATATCGGCACCTGTCGCGAACAGATTGTCGGCATTGGCACTCGTGTCGCCGCCAACAACATACTCGACGAACGCCGCTCCTGCGTTCTTCAGTTCCTTGATCAAGCGTTGCACGTGCGGCAGAACCAACTGTCCGTAAAGATCGGGCGACATCAACGGCGGGGCGGTCTGTGAATCAAAGATGCAGACCTCTGCCCCTCGACGAAGGAAGGCCTTGCCATAGCCGATCGCTACGTCTGTGCAGAACGCCAACAATCTCTCCACCGCCTTGCGCTCCATCACACAGGCCATGATCAGCGGCTCGATGCCGAGTAGTTCCGCCGCAATGGAGTATGGAGCGCTGACCGACCCTCGAACATAGACCTCGTTGCCGACCTTCTCGTGAACACGGGTTGCGGCTTCCAGCATCAACGGCATACGGCCATCTTGTTCCGGATCGACGGGCTTGAGCTTGTCCATATCGCTCACGCCAGAGAGCAACCTGTCACCAATAGCCGGCACGGCATCGGGCGCGTTTGAAAACAACACGCGGCACCCCAGCGCTTCGGCTTCAATGTTGTAGACATCGACCCCAACCGTGAGCATGTCGGGGCGATAGACCTCATACTCGGCAAACAACGCTTTCGTGAGCAGTTCTGCACTCTGTGCGAGCTGTCCAGGAGTCGACTCAATCAACCGCGCCTTATGCTCGTAGACAGCCGGACAGAACAACGGCCGATCCAGCCGTTCGCCCCGCAATGCAGCATCAACTCTCTCGCGTGGTGTCATCAGTAAATTCCGTGCTCCTTCACGAGCTCCAATGCCTTCAGGTAGTTGTTCGTGTTTGCACCGAACTGGATTGAGTTGGTGGAGCCGAATATGAAGCCGCCGCCGGGCATGAGCGTCTTCAGCCCATCCATTACTTCCTTCTCCACATCCTGCAACGAACCTTCGATCAGTGTTTCACACTGCACACCGGCCCATAATGTCAACCTGTCGCCGTACTCCGCTTTCAGCCGTGCCCAGTCCATTCCGGCGCTGGCCTGAACGGATTGGTAGGCCTGGTAGCCAACATCAATGAAGTCATCCATGATATCCCAGCAGTTGCCACAGCAATGGAAAGACGGGATCATGCCGAGTTCAGTTGTCACAGCGTTCATCCCACGCAGCACGGGCATGAAGATGTCCCGGATGGTCGCAGGCGACATGAGCAGCCCGTTCTTCGTTCCAAAGTCGTCGCCTTGCATGCCGATCAGAACGCCCTTTTCGGCACAGTGTCCGTAGAGAACTCTTGCGGATTCAATCATCGGCTCGCCCAACTTCTTCATCTCGTCGGGAGCCAGCATCGTCATCATGGTCGATCCCCCACTCCCCGATCGGGACCCGATCCGGCTCCTCGTGGGCCAGCGTCTTCAGTACGCGTTCTTTTGACGTCATGATGCTCTCTGTTCGATGGTTGGTATTGGAACCATTCCCCGATGTTGCAAAATCTCTCCGCTGGTGGTACGTTCAGTTGGAAGTTGATACGGAGGCGAAAGACACATGAAACCGCTCGCAATAGAAGTACCATCAGCTGCGGACAGAGTTGCTGTTTTCACATCTGACAAGCGCATGAAGCGTGTAGCATCCGGGCGAAAGATATCTCCGGTGATGAAACGTGCCAGGAAAGTCCTGCACGGAGAAGAGCCGCTCCTGGTCGTAGTCCCCAGGAAGAATGTAACGTATACCTTCTGAGTCATGCCGCGAAAACAAACGTATCCTTTCGTGACTTTCGTGGACGAGAATGGCGATACCATTCGCCCTCCTTCAACGTATCTTCCTGTCCGCATCACAAATCCTCACTCAGGCATGTCTACGGTGGTCTACGCTCTGATCGATACAGGAGCTGACCGGTGTACGTTTCCTGAATCTCTGGCCGTTGAACTCGGACATGACTTCCGTGCCCGCAGTGTTACATCCGAGAGCACTCTCGGTGTCTCGGGCTCCACGGATGTATTCATGCACACCTTTGACATGGCTATTCTCACCCCTGATCGCAGTGCTGTCTTTGCATCGTTTAAGAACGTTCTGATCTCCTGCACGCCAACTGAAATCCCGGCCTTGCTTGGTGTTGCCGACTGTCTCAGTCAGTTCGTTCTCACAATTGACTACCCGGCGATGGAAATCACACTGAGAAGATGACACTCGTTCTTTGGATGTCACACCGCACCAGCTTCCTTCGCAAATCCCGGCTGCTTCAATGCCTCATCAATAAAGGACAACATGTTTTCAAGGGGAACATCTCCTTCCACGGCGTGGGCTGGTGCGAAGATGTAGTTACCATCTTTCCCGAGAGTCAACAGGCGCTGTGTTTCCTCCCGCACCTCATCCGGTGTTCCATGCGGCAGCGTCTCTTGCGTGGAAAGCCCCCCATGAAAGGTCAAACGCCCCTTGTATTCGTGCATGAGGGTCGCGACATCCATGACTTCGGGCTGGAAGGGATTGAAACAGTTCACTCCGATTTCTACAAGGTCCCCGAAAAGCTCATCGACATCGCCACAGGAGTGTATAGAAAGATACTTCCCTGCGTTCCTTACCGTGCTGTACATCCGTTTCAATTCTGGGTAGATGAATCTATGCCACAACTCCGGCCCCATCTGAAGGCCGTGCTGCTGCCCCCAGTCGTCTCCGAAATGGACGGCGTCGATATCGTAAGCCAAGGCCTTTTCGATCTGGATAATCTGACAATCAGCGATGAAACGAAAGAGTTCATGTACGAAGTCTGCATGATCGAGAAAATCCAGCATCAAGTTCTCCATGCCGCGTAGACTCCACGCCCGCTCATAGAGAGAGAAGCCAATCTTGAAGACTCGAAAACGATCGCTGTATTTCGCTATGCGTTCCGGTATGTGGGCGAAGAAGCACTCTGATGAAGTATCCGGAAACTCGTATCCAGCCAAGGTCGGTGAGGCAAGCCGTGTCCCTTCGACAACCCCGATATCCTTGTCGACACTCCTGTCCCAAACGACACCAAATATATCCCGCACCCGACTGTCGCCAAGCTGTTCGAAAGAATCGGCGCCGCCAAGACTCAGCATATGGTTCTGCAAGATCGGCTCAAGATCGTCCGAGCCATAGTGCGCTACCAGCTTTTCTCTCGCCTCCAGCGTAAAGGAGAATGACCATGGAACATAAGGTGGCCTTTCACCATCAAGCGTTGCCCTGATCACTTCGCGTTTCGTCATCATTTTCATAGAGCGAGTCTCCAAATCAGTAGTTCTACTATGATGAATGTCTCGATCTACCTCTAACAAACGTCACCATATCCTCTGCGTCGGAGCGGTCATGGCAGGCGACCTGGAAGAAAACATTGCGACACTTCAGTTCATCAATATGTTCACGGAGTTGATCGCTGCTGACGTTACGCAACATCAGGTTGGCGCTGCCGGTTGACTCAAGAATGCGAGGCAGATCCTCGATCACCGGTTTGGATCCCGGATCATCCGATACCTCAAGCATGGCCAGGTTCGGCAAGGCAGCCAGTTGCGGGAGATGGTGCACCTTCTCGTTGTGCACATGGTACTGCACGTGATCGTATCGTTCGACGATCCGACGTTCATAGGGAAATCCGAATTTGGCGTATAGATCCGGTCCACAGAGCATTGCCGCGTCGTTGGTCATGTGTCCGATCGTGGTTCCCGGCATCCACCCTCCGCCCATCGAAAAGATGCGCCCCCCGTCAATGTCATCGGCCCAGGAAAGCTGGTGACGGTAATACCAGTCAATCGCCTCGGTCATGACCTCAGATAGCCGATGAGCAAATTCCGGCTGTAGCACGAAATCCGTAAACAGCTCATCTCCACGTACAGAATTGGCGAGGTCCATTGGCGAGGTGCTGCCTCGCATGCAGAGGAGAAAGGTGCCGTCCTTCCGACTGCGCAAGTAGTCGTAGCCCCGCTTCATGTACTGGAACCACTTGTGCTCCTCGCTCAGCGTCAGTTTCACGATATCGTCCGGCCCATGGACAATCGGCACGGCCAGGCTGGTCGACTCCTGAAGGCGTGCGTCGAGACCGATCCAAGCCGAATGCTCGGCATATCCGAAATATGGAGAAAGGCAAGGCAGCGAGTCATCGTCCAGCCCTTCCTTCGCAGCCCACCCGGGGCGTGCCGCTTCAAGCAAGCAGTCCAGCCACTCCGTTAGTTGCCGGTCCAGGTCGAAATCGCACAACGGCGGCAACGCGGGCGCCTCGGCGGGTACGTCCGCGCTTACCAGAAAATGACCAGGGCCGGGCGCTTCATAGAATGCCCGTGCCCTCCTGACAACGTTCTCGATGTGCTCATCCAGGATCATCAAAACTTCACCATCTCCCGCACACGATCCACGTAGTATTGAAAGTCGGCCAATTCTGTACTCTCCAGCACACGGTGATCCAAACATACCGACCAACCACCTCCAGTCTCCTTCATGAAGGGAATGGTACTCTCGAGCATTTCATCGATCGCATCGCGCCCCTTGCGCACATTCAGCTTCTCCAGCCCCCCATCGAACGCCATGCGCTGTCAATCTTCGTCACGTGCCTTCTCCACAAAGGAAACCTTCCCTATAGTCTCCCTTCACATCGCTGCTTTCTTTGCATATTCGTGAAACAGTTCTACATAGATACGGTAGTTCTCCAAAGAGACCTCGGGTGGGGTTTGGTGGTCGCAACTGATCACAAAGCCGCCTTGCGCAGCCACCGGCAAGAGCCGTTCGAACTCCGCCCGCATGGCCTCCTCGCCCTTGCTCATCGTGAGTTTGTCGAAGCCGCCCATGAAACGCATGGAGGGATGATCCCGGCGGAGTTGAGCAACATCTACGCCCGCCTGACGTTCCAGGGGCTGGATGCCTCCAATGCCAGCTTCTTCGAACCAGCGAATAGGCTCGGAAATATCCCCATCGGAATCCACCAGCACGGGGATGTTCCGCTCCCTGAAGATTGGCAGCACCATGTCGTAATAGGGGCGCAGGAATTCATCGAACTGGTCTTTGGAGAGCATGGGGCCCTTGTTGAAGCTGAGATCCTCCTGAAAGTAGGCCATGTCCGGTGTACATATGGAGGAGATCTCATCGAACGAACAAAGGATGTATTCGGCCATATCCCGGTTCATGCGGTGCATAAGCTCCGGATGGTCATAGAAGGCAAAAAGATGCCGCTCTATTCCAAACAGCGTCCTTGGAAACCAGAAGAACCCATCGGCTGAGAGGAACAGAATGGTATCATCCGCCTGTTGCCGGGCGAGGTTTTCCACAACCGCGTGATCCAAACCGACAAACAGTTTCTCACGTAACGCGTCATAGTCGGCGGCATCCGTCAGAATACCAGCACCCTCGCTCGCGGGGGACGGGCATTCGGGGCCGATCCCGCGCAGGGAGCGCCGCGTCACCACATCGAGACCGAGGTGGCGAGCAATATCCTCACGGCTCTGCAGATGCTCGGGCAACCCTTCGCCACGCCAACGCGCGACAGTCTTGTCCCACCAGCCGGCCCATTCCACAACCGGCAACCGGTCAAAAGGCTGGAAGCTCATCGCAGCTTGAAAACGTTCGCGATTTGTCATGCTTCTCATTTTTATTATGGTTTACACAAAAGGTTCACGCATCTTGTCGCAGTAATAATGGACAGTATCCCATTCCGCGTCGGGCGCAATACGGTGATCCGGGCACGGAATGTAACCCCCAAGCTCGACAAGCGGCTTCAATCGCTCGATCTCGGCGTCTACAGCCGCTTTGCCTTCGGCAAACACGTGCTTCCGCATACCGCCGACACCACGCAGATCCTTGCCGTACTTCTCGCGCCACGGTGCAATGCTCGCATCCCATGTGCCGACTTCAATGGGGAACATTGTGTTCACGCCGTTGTTGAGCCACGTCGGTATCAGGGCATCAATCCATCCATCGCAATCAACAGAGACAATGTCGATACCGTACTGCCGCAACAGGTCCGTCAGACGGCGATAGTGAGGGCCTACAAGCTCATCGAATACCGTGGGCGCAATCAGTGGTCCGTTCTTGAAACAGATATCCTCCCAGAAATGGGCGAAATCAAATGTCGCCCCGCTCTCCAATACATATTCTGCGCATCGGAATCGCAATTCGGCGGATGTATCGATGATCTCCTTGAATAGGGCGGGATCGTCGATCTGCAGATAGCTCAAGTTCTCTATCCCGAGCCAATTCCGGATGCGCCCGATCAAGCTGCCCATGAAGAGACCGTAATGAAACTCGCGCCCATCGTTCTGTAAGTACTCCCGGCCGCCTTCGTCAAAGGGGACCATCTCGCTTCCGGTATTCACGAGGCTCTTGTCGATCCGTTCAGCTGAGAACTGGAGCTTGAGCCTGTAATGCTCCTCCCAGCTTGCTCTGTCTTTCAATGTGTGGTCAATTTCGGACGGTATTCCCTGCGTTCCGGGTTTCTCGACCACAACCACACCATTTCCGCTGCGCACGTGCTTCGTGCCATCCGGGAATTCCGCCAAGACTTCACGCTCGAATCCAGGGTAGAGACCATTCATGGGCCGAAAGACAGAGTACCAGTTGAAGTCGAATCCGAATGACCGCGATAACTCGATATCGATTACGTTTCCATCGGTCCAGCCCTCGGCCTGTTCCTTCGCGATATGCCCTTCATTGGCCCACTTCTGCAGAGTTTCCCGCCAATATCCAAAATGGACAACGGGAAGCCTGTCATAGTCCTGATAGTGAAGGATGGCCTTCACACGCTCACGGTTCGTCATTGTTCCCTCTCGTTTCTCTCCATCTCAATCGCAATCGCATCGTTACTCAGACTCACCAGATCCGAAGAAGGGGTTGGAAAAGCCTCAGCAGGCAGAGAGAGCCTGTAGCTCATCCTGTCGTTCTCTACATGCCAGTCCAGCCCGACTCGACCCGACGGTGTTTCCAGCGTGGCCTCCAGGTAATCCAAGCCGCATGGGTGCGGGTCGATTCCTATCCTGCGGTATCCCGGTTCAGCCGGATAGACACCGGCTAGATAGCGACTGAAGAGCCATGCCACCCCTGCCCCCGTGCACTGGCAAAGCGACGCGTGCGGTTGCCAGGTTTCCCAAAGCGTCCCAGGCCCCTCATCCAGCATCCTGCCGAAACCTGCTCGGATCCAATCCAGGGCCAGCTCACCACAGCCGGCCTCGAAGAGTGCGCTACCCGCCTGTTCGACAAAAAACGCGTTGGCGGGAATGATGTCTGCCGACCCCTCGCGCTCAAAGGCCTGCGTCATAATAGCCTTCTCTTCACCCTCGGGAGCTGCACCAAAGAGGACTGCCAGCGCGTTGGCCGTCTGCGAGACATTCTGTTCAGCTTGCGGGTCTCCGGCACCATCACGGAACAGCCCGATCTGCGCGTCATACATTTGCCCACGGATGGCCGCGCTCACCGCATCGGCTCTGCTTGTTAGCTCCCGGACGTCGGCATCACGTCCCAGCCATCCCGCCATCGCCCCCCCAGCCCGCAACGCCCCCAGGTAATAGGCGTTCATGCTGGTTAATGCGCCTGTGGAGCCCTTGCTTCCGCGTCCATAGGAGTAAATATGCGACCCCCAATCCACGAAGACGGTGTGTAGGTCCCTGATCAAGCCATGGCCATCGGTATAGCGCTGCCAGTGGCGGAATATCTTCAGCATTGCCTCGAACGTTCGTCGCGCCAGAGATTCATCGCCCGTATGCATGAAATGGCGATGCGCCAGGCGACAGAACAGCGCCATGTGGCACTGAAGCGGAACGCGAGGGAACCACCTGCCGGGCGCATATCCGGGGAGTTGCCCGTCCGGCCCCTGATGCAGCATGATCTCTTCGAGGATCTTTGCCACCTTACGCTGTTCGGCGAAGGCATAGTACCCCGCGGATGCCACGCCAAACGTCGCATCGGCCCACTGCGCGTGTTCCCGCTCGGGGTTGTCCATATACAGCTCGTTACCGCAGAGCTGCGCCGTTCGGCGTGAAGCCAGCCAGATGTCGTTGAGTCGCGAATCCGGAGTGTTGAAGCTGGAACCGCCATCATCGAGAAAGACAGCTTCTTCAGCGTGTATATCGGAGACCGTCACAGCCCCGGAGAAGCCTTCGAAGAGCAGATCGAGATAGCGGAAGGTCCGCACATCGAAGGCCCCATACATGCTTTCGCCCGCAGGCACTTCCAATGTATCCACCGCCCGAAGCCACATGCGGTGGCAATCGACAGCCATAGCGCTGTGCCCAAAGCCGTAAGCCAAATGAATGCGGCCGCCGGACTCCGCCTGAATACGCAATGTCACCCGCCCCGTCATGACCTCCCCGAAATCCAGCAATGCAAAACCGGGGCAGCGACCGTCTCCAGCCCTGATCGAGAACGGCTGTAAGGAGGTGCAAATGGCATCAGCGCTACATGTGGCGAACTTCGCTCCAATCTGTTCCGACAACTCCAGCGGCTTCGGCACGGCAACGGCAGGCCGGCCATCCGGATAGGTCCATCGCCCCGGATCCATCAAGTCCGGTCGCCCGGCAATAGAGAAACGAAGTGGACGGGAACCCTGGGGAGCTTCTGACACCACGATGCGGATACGGTTCTGTCCCGCCCTGGTTACGGCTTGACCTGCCGGAGCAATAAAATCAGCTAGCGACATCTGGTGTTTGCCGGGCACATCCGTGTTCTTGCAGACGAGTTCCCCGTTCAACTCAACTTCGTAAGGCACCAGGGAAGACATGGCGATATCGAGTTGATTTCCACCGGCATCGTCAAATGACGCATGCAGCTCCCAATTCCCATTGGGTGTCGGGTCTTCGCTGCTGCACACATCGAAGACTAAGACCTCTTCAGGCAGATCGTAGGTTCCCCTGGCGACCACATCGCACGGCAGATGCCTATCTACCCGTTTAGGCGGATCGTTCCACAGATAGACGGGAGGCAGAGATGAGACATCTATCATCTTTGGCGCCGTCAGAGTGAGCGTGTCAGCAAACCCGGACAGAATGGAGGCCTTATCCTGCGGGATCGTTACTTTCTCAAAGTGAATGGTTCCGTTCGCACCGATAGCGATCTGCTTGCGCCAACCCTCAATGATGCCGACCTGCCAGGTTTCGTCCGTCTGTATGCGGACCGGCTCACCGTCACCACTCAAGTCAGCTTCCAGCATGAGCACAGGCTGACAGCAACGATAGTTCTTGTTACGCCAGGGATCGCTGCGGACAACGACGTCGATGCTATTCTCTCCAGCGACCAGGAACCGCCGAATCTCCTCGCCCCACTCCTGGGCGTGAAGATAAGAGTCGCCGCTGAAGAAATTGCGCTGCCTCACCGCAAGGCGACCGTTGACATACACCTCGTAGTGGCGATCGGCCACGATCAGGCAACTCATGGACGCCAGAGGTGCGCCGAGCACAAACCGCTTTCGGGCTAACCAGTAAAGCGGCTGATCCTGGTCCCCGGGCCACGGTCCCACATCAGGCCCAATGGCCCTGGCATGGTCGAATTGAGCGACCGCCATCATTAGCTCTGCCCTCCGCTGCCTGCAGCAGATTCCACACGCTTGACCAGCTCCTTGTACTGCTCATCGACTGGCAACAGGCGTTCAGTGAGATACTCGTCGAGACAAGCCTTCTCAATCAGGCCATCGAATACAGGCCGGACCTCATCCGCTGCCTGAACAAGCTCACTGCGCGCCGCATCAAGCTTCTCGAGCAATTGAGTCGACACCATCGAGCCGGTCCGTGACGGATCGATTCGCTCCTCCAGCAAACACTGCTCATGCAGCATTCTGATTTCGTCCCATGCCACTTTCCTTGCTTTGGCTAACCGCTCCATCGCCGCCTTGCACTGAAGAAACCGTTCATCTTCCCCCGCCTCTCTGAGAACAGCAAGCGCATCGATTTCGCTGTCGTCACCCCTCAGAATGGCAGCAGTGCGTACAAGGCTATCCAGCGCCGCATCGATCGGTTCGTTCTGTACCCGGTCTGTCGAGTAGCGACTCCAGGCCGTGGCAACAACTCCTCTGAACCCGAAACGCTCGGATACGTCGGCCCAACCCGAAGCATTCTCGCTACGCCTTGCCCGGTCCGGCAGGTCGGCATCAGCGCCGTCTGCACCTTTGTAGGCTGTCGCTCCCCATAGGTTCAGCCCTGCCGAGGCAAACCGCTCGATGTGTCGGGTGCTGTAATGTCCCTCCACAACATCGGGATGCCCCGCATAGCCCCATACAACCAAATCAACATCGTCGGCCATGGCGCGAAGCTTCTCTTCCGGCCAGTGAATCATCATGTCATGCCAGAGCATCGGCCTGATGCCGCGTTTCTTCAGTGCGGCGATGAGAGGACCGACATGATGCAGATAAAGCGCCGCACGCCCTGTGTCTCCGCCCCCGTGATCCTCTATAAACTGACGTGTCTCAGCATGCGTGCCGAATGTCCATGCCTCATCGCCGCCAAGATGCAGATAGCGCACGCCAGGCGTCTGCGCCACCACATCATCAACAAGCGCTTCCACCAGTTCCCTCGCACCGTCGGCAAGGGGGTTGAGCACATCGCTACGGTCAGGGATCTCCCGCAACGACCGGTATCGCTCCGGTCGCAGAAACGTCTCCATGTGCCCCAGACACTGAACCAGCGGGATGACTTCCAGGTCAAGCGACCGGGCCAGCTCGTGGAATTGGCGGATCTCATCAGAGGTGTATGCTGTGGCACTTCGAAATGCCCTGTCTACGGTCCATGGAAAGGTGTCCTCCCATTCCACCAGAACCGTGTCGAAGCCCACAGCAGCAAACACATGCAGGTGTTCAAGAAGACGGGCGGATGTCGGCTGCAAGCCTTTCAGGTCCAGGTGCACTGCGAGGCGATGCTGACGCAACTCTTCGTCATCACCACTCATTCGGTTTCCTCTTCGTACTCGTGGTCAACCACGCGCCCGTCGTCGGAGGCGTCGCGCTTGGCCGTAGCGAGATCCCGATACAGGTTGATCACATCGCGCACCCCGCCGATCGCAAGCCAGACGGCGATTGCGATCGAACTCATGCACATAAACCAGAAGAGCCCCTTAAAGTAGGCCGCCCACGTATCCTCCGACAGCCCCACCACCAGCATGGCGGTCGTCAAGCCAAGGAAGATGAAGAACAGGATCAGCGACTTGGCCATGGTCATGCTATAGATGATCTTGTCGCCAAGCGTGAAATCCTTGGTGAAGCCGAACAGTCTACGTAGCTGGAACTTCTTCGGCGCATGCGTGGAAGCGCCCTCCTCCTCGCTGGCATGTTCAGACTGAATCCTGTAATCGCCACGATGCAGCATCTTGTCGAGATTGAAGTGCCTGCGTTTGCCAAGCAGTGAGACGCTAACGTAGAGCGTCCATGAGACGACAATGGCGATAAAGAGAATGACCTGACCGGTCAACGTCACGCCGCCGACGGTCAGGTTCGTGCCGTATTTCGAGGTCCAGATCTGATCCAGCACCATGCCGGATACGGCCGTCGTGGAGCCGCCGATCAAGGCGGCAAACGCGCCGGCCGTCGTACCCCAGCGCGTGTAGAGTCCGCCAATAATACAGGCGCCCGCGCCACCCATCCAGATGGCGCCGGTAATGGCAAAATACATGTAGAGATGTTGCGTCTGGCGATAAAACGCACTCCACAGGAAGGCGAATACCGCTAGTCGCGGCGTGTGCCGCGAGATTTCCATTGGCGCCGGTGATGGCGTCGGTCCATTCCTTCGGAACGTACCGTGGATTATGCGGCGCAAAGGTCGGCAAGTAGATGAAGAAGGGCGAATCCTCGCACTTGCTCTCAATGTACCCCATCGCCTCATCGAAAAGTACGTCGGTCGTGAATCCCTCGTAGCGCACCCACTTCCCGTTCCGCAGCATGGTGTCGTTGAACTTGGTGTTGCCCCAGTAGTCGTTGACCGTGCCGGGGCCGCCGCCGTTGACCGTCAGCGTTTCCTCGAAACCGCGGTATTCGGGCGAGTACCTGCACCCATCTCCGATGTGCCATTTCCCGAACAGGCCCGTTCGATATCCCGACGCCTTGAACCAGTCGGCCATCGTCGGCACGTCGGTGCGCAGGATGTCCCTCCGGCTGGTGGTCATGGTGACCCCCGTCCGCAGCGGGTGCAACCCCGTCATCAGGGCCGCGCGCGTCGGGCTGCAGAACGGGTGAACGTGGAAGTCCGTCAGCCGGACGCCTTCGTCCGCCAACCGGTCGATGTGCGGCGTCTTCACCACGGGATTCCCCGTGCAGCTCAGGTCCCCGTACCCCTGGTCGTCCGTCATGATGAAGATGACGTTGGGCCTGTCCTGAGCCTGTCGAGGGGGCCTGTCCGCGGCAACCACAGCGCACAGCATGCCTGCGGCGACCGTGACCGCATAGGCGACATGCCTGAGCAGGATCATTGTTGCGTTCTTCTCCCTGTGCAGGTGCTCAAAGGTCATAGTCTCTTTCCCATCTTCGCTCATGCAACCACCCATTATAAGGCAACCCGCCGGTTTGCGGACAGAACATTCCCCATCTGCTCAGTCGTGTTGTCCCGCCTCAGTCGGAATTGGGATTTCCCTCCATCTGGGTTAGCAATAATCCAAGGAGGGGAAGATGCCCAAGAACATATGACCGTATCGCGCCTTCATGGTACAAGCGATACCCAGCGGAAATCACTCCTTGACGGTCAGTCCCGAAAGCATGTCTGCATCAATGATCTTCCCAAGTAGGAAGTATTTGCGGTCGGGATACCACAACGTCTCCCGCCCTTTGTAGTGCGTAACACTTGGATACGTCGCAATTTCATCGGTTCGTTTCGGTCCCACGGGGATCCCGTCGGTATCGAGAATCTGTTTCGGTTTGCTGAACCAGATCGGTTGGTGCGCGGCGGGACGAAACGCTCCGACCGCGATGTACGCGGGACGTCGATAGCAAAACACCGGGGACATGGGGATCTTCGGGTGCTTCGGAGGCAACTTTTCGCCAGAGAGTTGATTGCGCGCGTAGTAGTCATTGTTGTGGAACACCAGGAGGAAGCGGCCATCGTGCAAGGGGTAGATGGGGCACGACGCGAGGGGCTGTTTAACCGGTTCACCGTTGTCCTGATATCTCAAGACCTCGGCGTCGCGCCAAGTGTGGCCATCATCGTCCGAAACCGAGTACCAGATGTATCCTGTCTTGGTGCGGCAGGTGACAAACAACCGCCCATCCGGCAGCAACACGACAGTGGGTTCTTCACATCCTTGAGGCTGAACGTAACGCGGTAACGATATACCCCCGTAGTGGTCGGGTAACCAGGTGATTTTCAGTTGCCCGATATCGGGAGATTCGTCGATGTTGTCGAAACGCATGAAATGCAACGAGCCGTGTTTCGTCTCCTTAGACCAGCGCGTGTACCCGGTCAGAACTTGACCGTGGCGGTCGCGAATCGGTTTCTGCCAGACGATGAAAACGGCGTTTTCTTCTGATGTCAGATCTTCCGGGTCCTGAGCTCCTGACATACCCCTTCCGCTAAGTTGCGCCTTTTTCGTCAGCGTAGC
>CAZKRK010000010.1:0-65 GCA_964555035.1 uncultured Victivallales bacterium
GCCCCACTCGCATGGGATTGAGGATTACGAGCAAGATTACGATTGAGGATCCGGGAGGGTGTCCC
>CAZKRK010000010.1:165-29241 GCA_964555035.1 uncultured Victivallales bacterium
CTCATTCATCCTGATCGTGCTCGTGATCTTCTATCCTCTCTCCCCGCCCCACTCGTGTGGGATTGAAGATTACGAGCAAGATTACGATTGACGATTTGGGAGGGCGTCCCCTCATTCATCCTGATCGTGCTCGTGATCTTCTATCCTCTCTCCCCGCCCCACTCGCATGGGATTGAAGATTACGAGCAGGATTACGATTGAGGATTCGGGAGGGCGTCCCCTCATTCATCCTGATCGTGCTCATCTGCCGACTGACCTGCTGGCAGAAAAGGCCTGCGGTGCGTCGGTTCGGCCCCGGCACCGATGCGCGACAACGTTAGCCATGGCTATTGCAGGGCATTGTAGCGGTCGAGCGTTACGCGCAACAGGTCGCGGGACTTGCTCATGATGGCCGAACGCCAGGTTGGGGCGGAGGGGTAGAACAGCTCGAGAAAACGCGCCTTGACGATTGTCTCGTCGGCAGGACGCGCGTACCCGTAGTTGAATCCCTGGTTCTCGAGGACTGCCCGATGCAGGGCAGCGATGGATCCGCGCACCTTGTGATTGTCGATCGTTCCATACTCGAAGGTCATCGGGATGACCGTCTTGCCCTTGCCGAGTGACTTGATGAGATCCGCGAAGGCGCCGGTTACCTGGTAGAATCCCTTCTCGTCTCCCCAATCGATGGGGTAGCCCCTGAACAGGTTGTCTTCGATCAGGGCGCGCTGACGGGCATCGTCAATCGGATCGAGAAAGAGGTGCAGCTCTCCACGCTTGCCGTGCCCCGTGTGCAGGTCGAGCAGCAGGACCATCGGGTATCGCTCCAGGACTGTCCTCAGTTGCGGCAGGAGGGCCCGGATTGGGGACTCCTGTTCTTTGCCGCCGTAGAACAACCCGTCCCGCTTCTCGTACTGGCCCCGCATGATGTCCCGGCGCATGGTCTGGATTGAGTGGCGCATCAACTTCCGTGCCACGGCAAGGACGAAGAAGCGATGACGGCCCTGGCGTATGTCGACTTTGCCACGCGGATTGATGAGCGAACTGAAGCGCGCGTAGCCGGGGTTGGCTGTCGCGTACGCGCTGTTGTCGAGGAAGCAGTTGCGGTTCAGGTCCACGTTGTTCTCAGTGAAGCGACGCCGGTGTCGGAACCCGTACGGGCTGATGCCGTGGATTATCATGATGCCGAGATCGTCGCGTGTGCAGGCGCCGAGCATTTCCTGCATGAACATCTGCTGGACGGCGCTGCCTGCGAAGCCCTCTATCCCATGGACACCCGATGACATGATGAGCAACTTGCGATGCTCCCCGTGAGGAGGCAGATGGCAGCCGAGAATGGCTAGGTCATTGTTTTCCGCGCCAAGCCTGGCTTCACCGGGACAAGCCCATAAATGTGTATGACAGTCGGGACAAGCCCGGCGAGGTCTTGACTCCAGGCTTGATTTCGGTGAAGGCACGCGGTAGGCTCATCGCAAGCTGAAAAGCCGAAGTTGGAGGTGACAGTTATGTCTGTACAGCCCATACGCGTGCGCATCTTGTTTGGTTGCCTGGCGACGATTGCGTTGACCCCGGGGTGGGCCGAGGCACAGGGCAGCCTCCAGCCCGAAACGGCTCCGGGGCCGACCATGCACAGCCTCGAGGACGTGTTCAAGGAAGTGACGTCTACCATGACACCCACGCAGACCCGTCCCCACCGGGATCTGGTCGAAGGCGCGTCGTTCGCCCATATGTATCTGACGATTGACGGCCGCGCGGTTGAGGGCAGTTGCAAGGCCAAGGACGCCAGCGGATCGATCACGGTCGTGGGACTCGGGCACAAACTCTACCGTCCCATCAACGCCGATGCCACCGCTGCCGGCGTCCACGTGCACAGACCTTTCACCGTGTTGAAGTACGTAGACAAGTCGACACCGCTTCTCGTCAAGGCGCTCGCCAATCACGAGCCGGTCACACGGGCCGTCATCCGCTTCTGGCGGCGCACGGGAGCAGCGGATGAGAACCACTACACGGTGACGCTCAGCAACGGTTACCTGGTCGGACTCGAGTGGGTGGGACCCGATATCGAACGGGTCTCGTTTACATACCAAACGATCGACTGGACGTGGGAGGAGGGCGGTGTCTCGCATTCCGATGACTGGAGCCCGCCCCCCGCGACAGCCGGCGGAACCGAAGGCGGACCGCCGCCCGCCGCCAAGACGGCCGCGTCGCCCTCGCCGTCCCCGCGTGAGACGCCCTGACGGATGACGCACAGGACCATGAGACCTGCCGGCAAAGCGGGGACAGGCAAATCGTCTTTCTGTCAAGCGCCGCTCGCCCCGCTGCGTCGGTTTCGTCTATCCGCCGACCCACGGTCCGTGGTAACCCATGCGGCGATTATTCCCGGCTTGCCGCTCGATAGTCCCGAGAATATCACAAGTCAGTCCTTTTTGGTGTTGTCTCAACGTCAGCAGTTCGAGACTCTACCACGAGTCATCTTGGTAGTGGTTCAGTTGATCCGTGGAGAGAGGATTGTGGCGTCATGAAGTACCCTTTTTCAGTTCTCGTCGTTGTCTTGTGCGGTCTGTCGAGTGTGGCATTCGGCGACATAACGAACGGGCTGGTGATCTACTATCCCTTGGATGGCAACACCGCGGACGGGAGTGGCGCGTCGAACGATGCGACGCCACATGGCGGACCGGTCTACACCGGCGGCGTTCGTGACACGGCTATCGTGCTGGATGGGAGCGACGACTACCTGTCGTTGCCTGCCTTCGGCACGCCGTCCGACATCACTCTGAACGTGTGGGCGGCTGACGACAATTCCAACACAGCCCTCACGAACTACTTCTCGATTCTCATGCGGGGTTCGATCGCCGCAAATGCGTACGACCTATACATGGGCGAGGGGTGGGGACACATGCACATCCGCGCCAACGGCTCTCCTTCTTCGATCAATGCGTACTCGGTCGACGTCACCGAGAACGAATGGCACATGTACACGTATGTGGTCGACAACACGGCGACCGGTACGACCTGCCGGTTCTACCGGGACGCGATCGCGGTCGGTGCGACGAACATCACCACGACGGTGTCGACCAGCCACACCACATGGTACGTCGGCCGCCGCTGGCTCAACGCTGGGGCGACCACCCACTGGAAGGGCGCCTTGGACGAGCTGCGCATCTACGACCGCGCCCTGAGCCCCGTGGACATCACGGAGCTGCACGGATTCGATCTTACGCCCCGCGGTTCACTTTTCAAATTGAGATGACGAACACTGATTGCCGTCTTGGCCGGCGTGGTTGTGGGGAGGGGGTGGGGACAGAGTGCCAGGTGGATGCCGTCTTTACCCGGGCTCACAAAGTGGTGGTGGCCGTAGTAGCTGCAACCCCGGAGCGCGTCTCCGTTCTTCAGGGGGGAACGGAATGGAAGGGTGCGTTTCGGTTGGGGGGCGCCGGACGGGCGCTTGAGCGGTGTGCCTGCCGCAACCGGCGTTCCGCGTTGCGGGGAGCCCTGTGCGTCGAAGCGCATGGGTTGGGCGAAGATCGCTCGTCGCCAGCCTGGTCTGCGGTCCCTCGTTCAGTCCGCGCCCCCTGTCGCCGAGCTCGGTGCGTTCCCACTTGCAATCGTCATTGGCAAACACCGCGTCGTAGTCTACAGTGCCGGTCGTGGCATGAGGCCTTCATGTCGTCCGATTGCATCGTCAGAACGGAGGTAGTGTCAAGAATCGCATGAAAACGGCAAGCAGGATTGCCGAGCTGTGAATACCTGGCGGTGCACACGAAGGGGAAGATTAAGGCGAAAGATTGGGGCAAAAGATTAAGGTTCTTGCTCTTGAACCCTAATCTTTCGCCTTAATCTTTCGCCCTAATCTCCGGTCGTCGGGCACGTATACGGCGAGGAAAACGGGGGAGAAAGCAGATACGCTGCTAACCCCCTACAGGAAAGAGAATTGCACAAGACTACGTGCTGCTTCTATTGACAGTACCAGAACGGAGGAGAGGATAAGATGTCCGACAAGATCGCGTTCAACCGGCGCAGTTTTCTCAAGGTAGCTGGGGCAGCCGCGGCTTTGCCCGCTATCGTTCCGGCGCGTGTCCTGGGACAGGACGCGCCGTCAAACAAGATCCTCATGGGCGCCATCGGTGTGGGCGGAATGGGCACGGGCGATCTGAACGGCTTTCTGGGCGACCGCAGAGTGCAGGTGGTCGCCGTCTGCGATGTGGACAAGCGGCACCGGGACCGCGCCAAGCAGCGCGTGGACGGCCGATACCGCAACCAGGACTGCAAGTCCTACCTCGACTTCAGGGAGATGCTGGCAAGCCACCGGCTTGACGCCGTGATGACGGCGCTGCCCGACCATTGGCACGCCCTGCCCGCGGTCGCGGCGGCCAAGGCCGGTTGCGATATCCACGGGCAGAAACCGTTCGCCAGGAGCATTCGCGAGGGACGCGCGATGTGCGACGCAGTCCGCAGGTACGGAAGGGTCTGGCAGACCGGCAGCCAGCAGAGGTCCGGCGGGCAGTTCCGCTTCGCCTGCGAGCTGGTCATCAACGGCAGAATCGGAAAGGTGCACCGCGTCGAAGTCGGGCTGCCGACCGGAGGCGGGGGTGGAAACACCAGGGCCGTCGATCCGCCGCCGACACTGGACTGGGACATGTGGCTCGGGCCGGCGCCCGAGCGCCCCTTCCAGGGATTCGGCCCTCACTGGAACTGGCGTTGGATTCTCGACTACTCGGGCGGACAGCTTACGGACTGGTGCGGGCACCACGTGGACATCGCCCACTGGGGAATCGGATTGGACCGCACGGGGCCGATCGAGATCGAAGGCAAAGGCGTCTATCCCAGAGAAGGACTCTACGACGCCCCGACCGAGTACGACTTCACGTGCAAGTACAAGGCCGGCGCCGGAATCGGCACGGCTCCGGGCGGCGTCGAGATCAACGTCACCAACAACAAGATCAACGCGCAGGGCGCGAAGTGGATTGGCGACAAGGGCTGGGTCTACGTGAAGCGCGGGCGGATCGACGCCGAACCCAAGAGCCTCCTGCGAGAAAAAATCGGCGCCGGCGAAATCAAGCTCTATGACAGCGGCGGCCACAAGCGGAATTTCGTTGACTGCATGATCAGCCGCAAGGAGACAGTTTGTCCGGCCGAAGTCGGCCACCGCTCGATCAGCGTCGGACTCCTCGGGGAAATCGCCATGATGACCGGGCGCAAGATCCGCTGGAATCCCGACACCGAGGAGATTATCGACGATCCCGGGGCCGCCGCCCTGCTCGGAAGACCCTATCGCGAACCGTGGACGTTGTCGTAGTCGGCTCCCGAGGCGAGCAACAAGAACAATCTGGAGACACCGATGAGCAAGAAGACACTGACGCAGGCAACTATCGCCGCCTTGACACTGGCTCTTTGCGGGGGCGCGTGGGCGGATGCCTACGAGGATCTCGTCAAGTATGACTGGAGCTCGAGTCGCGGACCGTTGTCCACCATCGAGCAGGAAATCCGCGAGGCGGGTACGCCGGACGCACTGGCCGCGATCGAAAAGAAACTCATACCGGTCCTGACGTCCGACAAGGCCGGCTATCCCGCGAAGCAATTCGTTTGCAGGGCGCTGCGACCCATGGGCACGAAGCAGTCCGTTCCCGCGCTATCGGCGCTGCTCACGGACAAACAGCTTTCGCATATGGGCCGCTTCGCCCTGACGGGCATGGCCTGCCCCGAGGCCGGAGCCGCTCTCGCGGAGGCTCTCGCGAAGACGAGCGGCGATCTGAAGATCGGGCTGATCGATTCGCTCGGGCGCCGGCGCAACCCCGGGGACGTCCCCGTTCTGGCGAAACTCCTCGCCGACAAGACAACGGCGCGAGCCGCCGTCCGCGCGCTTGGCAACATCGGCGGAAAGGAAGCATTCAAGGCCTTGTCGGCTGCGAAGGTAGCCGATGAACTGTCGCTCGAAGTGGACGATGCCATTCTGAAGTGCGCCGACGCAATGCTCGCCGCCGGAGAAGATGCCGGTGTCTACGACACCCTGGTCGGACCGGGAAACCCGAAGATAATCCGCATCGCGGCACTGCGTGGTGTCGTTCTGGCCAAGAAGGAGAAGGCGGTTGACCGCCTCCTCGAGCTGCTTGGCGGTGAGGACGAAGACCTGGCCCGCGCGGCGGCCCAGTACATCATCGAAACGCCGGGCTCGGCCATGACCAAGGCACTTGCCGGCGGCCTGGGCGAACTTCAAGCCGCGCCGCGCGCGCGGCTGCTTGAGCTTCTATCGGAGCGTGCCGACACGGCGGCCTCTCAGTCCGTGGCAGGCTTGATGGACTGCCGGGACGAGGCGACGCGCGTTGCCGCCATCAAGGCACTGGCCGTGCTCGGCGACGCCTCGTGCATATCCGCGCTGGCAAGCGCCGCAACGGCCGGGGGCGAAACGGGAAAGGCTGCGATCGATACCCTGAACACCATACGGGGCGAAGGCGTTGGAGAGGCCATGAGTCGGCTGCTGGATTCCGGTGACGCGGCCGTGAAGGCCGCGATCATCAAGGTCATGGCGACGCGCGGGGACCGCACCGTGGCGCCGGCAATGCTGAAGGCCGCCGCCGACAAGGACCCCAACATCCGCCGCGACGCCATCAACGGCCTTGCGGGGGCGGGCGGTCCCGAGCAAGTGCCCGGCATGCTCAAGCTGCTGCTTGCCTGCAAGGACGACTCGGAACGCTCCGCGCTTTCCAAGGCGCTCTTGCGCGCCGCCCTGCGCGCCGACGATCCCACGGAATGCTCCGGCAGCATTGCGCGCGGTTTGGGGACGGCCGACAACACTGCGAAGCCGCTGCTGATCGCCATGCTCGGAAAGCTTGGCGGCCCTGACGGGGTTGCGGCCGTGCGCCGGGAGCTTGACGGGGGCAACGCCGACATCACCCGCGCGGCGGTCAAGGCGTTCCACGGTTGGCCCGACCCGTCTCCCGCGGAGGACCTGCTCAAGGTCGTGAAAACAACCGGGGACGCCGTGTGCAAGACGCTTGCTTTCCGTGGATACATCCGCATGGCGAACATGGCCGGGGCGACGTCTGCCAGGCAGGCGGACGCCATGTACGGCAATGCCCTTGCGCTGGCGACGACTTCGGCGGAGAAGCAGGCCGTACTGGGCGGCCTGTCCGAAGCGCATTCCCTCGAGGCGCTCGCGCTGGTGGAAGGGCTTCTGGCCGATGCCGGCGCAAGGGCGGAAGCGGAGCTGGCCGCGGTGCGGATCGCCGGCAACGTTCGCCAGGCCGATCCGGACAGAGCGCGCGCCGTGTTGAAGAAGGTGATCGCCGGCACAAAGAACGGCAGACTGGCAGGGGAAGCCAAGTCCGTGCTGGCGGTGATCGACCAGAACCGTGGATTTGTCGTGACCTGGCTCATCAGCGGCCCCTACACCGAGGGTGACGCATTCAATACCGCTTTTGCCCCCGAAAAGGAGGGTGTCACGGCCAAGTGGGAACCGCTCGGCAAGGGCATCGGTCCGCGGTCTGTCGACCTTGTCAAGGCCGTTGGCGGCTCGAACCGCGCCGTCTACCTGAAGACCGGCGTCTACAGCCCGGAGGCCAAGAGTGCCAAGCTGGAGGTTGGCAGCGACGACGGCGTCAAGGTATGGGTCAACGGCAAGCTGGCCCACGCACACAGCGTCATCCGCTCCCTCAGAGTCGGAGAGGACAAGGTCGACGCCAGGCTCGAAAAGGGCTGGAACACCATCTTGGTGAAGGTCTGCCAGGGCGGTGGCGATTGGGCCGCGGCCGTTCGCGTCTGCGAACCCGGCGGAGGCCCGCTGGAAGGAATGCGGGTCAGCATCAACGAAGCGCGTTGAGCCGGCAACGGAGAATTGGAGCAGGCAGAGAATCGCACCTTTTCCCTGGAAAGGCAATTCGGGCTGCCGGCAACCTCAATCAGCGAACCGCTCGCGGACGACCTGTCATCCCGAGCGCAGCGGAGCGGAGTCGAGGGATCTCGAGTACTGTGATTGTCCCCGGCGTCCTTCAAATCCCCGAGATCCCTCGACTCCGCTCCGCTGCGCTCCTAATGACACACCCGCGTCATGTCCACGAGCCAAGGGCCTGCCCCTCACCCGCCTCCGCTGCGCTGCGGCGACCTCTCCCCCGAGGGGAGAGGTGAATCGCGCGCTCCCACCTCTCCCCGCGGGTAAGGGGTAGGCCGTGGTGGCCCTCGGGATGACAGGTCGTCCGCTTTGTCCTTCCAAGGCTTCCTTTTCACCGGGACGGGCGCCGTCTCCCAGGGGGGGGCGGAGAACTTCCGGAGAAGGGCGTGGGATCTCGCTTAAGCCAGTGCTATTCGGTTCAGCTCCCCACGTGATTGCAGAGTTGGATCAAGGGTAGGAACATCGCGGCCGTGAACAGCGCTGTCAGGACTCCGCCGACGGCCATCCAGATGGCGTTCAGTACCAACGGCAGCCAGCTCGGGCGCAGGAATTCCTTTGCGATCAGTGCCGCGAGGATCACGAGGACGACAAGAACGGCGACGGGGGCCGGGATGGACAGACACAGTCGCGTGGCTACCGGAAGCTGGCAATCGAAGTCGGCAAAGATCTCGGCGAAAGCGATGCGTTTAGACAGAAAACCGACCGTGAACATGACAAGCCCAAGGACGTTCAGGAACAGAAGTACGATGCTTGCGATTCCGCAGACTCCGTCGGATTTGTCGGACATGCTGGATTCCTCCCCGTAGCTTGTCGAAGAGGTTAGTCCGGGCATGAGGCGGTGTCGAGCGGGTTTTGTGACAGGAAGGTCCAGTGGGCCGGATTTGTAATCCGGCCGGAGAAAGACGAGAGCGTTGCGAGCGAATTGTCTGGCCGAAGGCCCTGCATCCCCTGAGACACGCGCTGACCTTTTCACGGCCGGATTGCAAATCCGGCCCACCGGCTCTACTGCACCTTGTCGTACTGGCCGAGAGAGCAGGGCAGGGAGCGGAGTCGCTCAGCTTCCCAGGAACGTCTCTCCCCGCGGCAGCGGTTCTGTTTCGAAGAATGCGGCCAGGGACTGGGCGACGTCGAAGAAGCCCTGGCGGATGCCGAGGGACGCGCCCGGTTGCTCGGGTCGGTAGACGAGCAGGGGGACGTACTCGCGGGTGTGGTCCGTGCCCCTGAAGGTCGGGTCGTTGCCGTGGTCGGCCGTGATCATGAGGACGTCGTCCGCGCTCAGCAGGGGCAGCAGCCCGGCCAGGAACGTGTCGGTCTGTTCGAGGGCGGCGGCGTAGCCTTCGGCATTGCGCCGGTGACCGTAGAGCATGTCGAAGTCGATGAAATTGGCGAAAACGAAACGCCGTGGTTCGTTGCGGCGTGCTATGTCCAGTACGGCGGCTTGCGCGTCGAGGTTGTTCTCCTCGTGCATGCTTTCGTCTATCCCGCTTCCCGCGAAGATGTCGTCCAGTTTGCCGACGGTGGTTGTCGGCGTGCCGGCGGCGGACAGCCGGTCGAGAATCGTCGGCTCCGGCAGGGGGTAGGAGTAGTCGCGCCGGTCCTCGGTGCGCGTGAAGTTTCCGGGGGTGCCGACATAGGGGCGCGCGATGACCCGTCCGACAAAGAGCGGGTTGCACAACTCCCGCGCGATCTCGCAGCCGCGGTAGAGTTCTTCGAGAGGGATGACGTCGTTATGCGCGGCGACCTGGAAGACCGAGTCAGCGCTCGTGTAGGCGATCCATGCACCCTCGCGCAACTGCCGTTCACCCAGTTCCTTGATGATCTCGGTACCGCTGGCGACCTTGTTGCCGATGACTCCGCGGCCGGTACGTCTCTCGAATTCCTCGATCAGGTCGTCGGGGAAAGCGGGAACAGTTTTGGGAAAGAGATGAAACCCCTCGGTGAGATGAAGTCCGGCCATCTCCCAGTGCCCCGTGGTGGTATCTTTGCCGACGGAGAGCTCTTGCATGGCCCCGAAACCGGCTGTCGGGTTCTCGGCCGGAGGAACGCCGGCAATTGCCTTGCCGGTCGGCAACAGTGCAGGGATGTTGCCCAGCCCCATGGACTGCATGACCGGCATTGACAGCCCGCCGACGGCGTCAGCCGTATGGGCCAACGTGTTGGCGCCGATGTCGTCGTACGCCGCCGCGTCCGGCGCGTAACCGATGC
Source organism: uncultured Victivallales bacterium (assembly GCA_964555035.1). Lineage (GTDB taxonomy): Bacteria > Verrucomicrobiota > Kiritimatiellia > UBA8416 > CAYOBW01 > CAZKRK01. The sequence continues at coordinate 10,232 of CAZKRK010000010.1, forward strand.
CGACCGAATCCAGAACAATCAGGAAAGCACGCATGGGTGAAGGGTATCCTCTATGTGGTGGTCGAGGCAAGGCGGAGGTTTGGGGGAACGGCAACGGCGATCAGATCAGCGCAGACTTGCGGGCAACGTAGGTCCGATTTGCAATCGGACCCAAGGCCGTTCGGACGTGGGGTCCTCACCCGTCATTCAACCTGAATCCGGCAGTCAGGAACCACAGATGCACACGGATGGACACGGATGGGGCCGAGGTCGTCGGTCGGAAACGCGGAGGTTCGCGTCGCCTGACCACAGATAGTCGTTTTCACCCTTTGGGTGCGGACTTTGCGATGCGCAAGTCGTTGAATATCAGTGTCCATCTGTGTGCATCTGTGGTTCAACTGCTCCATTGAGATTCAAAGCGACCGGCGTGGGTTGGGTCCGATTGCAAATCGGACCTACGTTGCCTGGTCCCGCGCCCCGGCAGTTCCGTTCACTGCCGGCGCAGGCGGTAGTAGATGATTCGCGGGGGGATGGGGTTGGTATGGGTGAGGGTGATGACGTCTGCGTCGGCTGTGACGACGCCTGCCTGCTGCCAGGTCCCGGTACTGAGCGACATGATGCTTTCGAGGCGGTACACCCGGCCGGATTCGGCCTGCCAGGTGACGCTGTACTCCTCGTTGTCAAGGGACAGTCCCGAGATGTGCAGAACTCTGTTGCTTGCGCCCGGCGTGGGCGGGGCCATGGCGAACACGGCTGCGGCGCCGTCGGGCCAGCAGCCTTCGCTTGCGCTCGGGGATTGCGGGCCGAAGGACACGAGGTCGATCAGTTTGCCGTCGGGGGCGTAGAGGGCAATCTCTTCGCCGCCGCGGCTGAGGGCGAAGTCCGTGTGGAGGCTGATGCCGTCACATTGCTCGGGGTCGTTGTCGGCCCAGACGAGAAGATGTCCGTGCGCGGGGAGGACGTATCCGCCGGGAATCGTGAAGCGGTTGCTCGAGGTGGAATCGTCGGTCAGCGAGAAGCCGCCCAGGTTTACCGGCGCGTCGCCGTAGTTGTAGAGCTCGAACCAGTCCTCGTCGTTGCCGTCGGCAGGATCGACGATGAAGTTGTCATTGTCCGCCATCCATTCGTTGATGCGGAGACAGACCGGTTGTGACGTCGGGCAGTTGGCGCCGGCGGGCGAGGGGTGGTGGAACACCTGGCGGGCGTACGGGTCGCCCTCGGGATAGGAGCCGTAGGAGTAGTCGGCGTCAATCAAGTCGTAGTCCAGCAGGTCCAAAACGAGTACGTCTCCGAGATACTCGCGCGCCAGGATCACTACTCCGCCGGTGCTGTTCATGCGCCAGGAGGTGTGCGGCCAGTCCGGAACGGTTTCGCCCGGTTCGCCATCGGCGTAGACGACCAGGCGCGTGTCCGCGGCAAGCGCGGTGTCGGCGGGGAAGGCCCACTTCGTCAGGTTCGTGGCGTCGTCCGAGAGGTAGTAGTCGTCCCCGAGCTGGAGGGTGTCGTTGTCCCCGTTCAGGATTTCGATCCAGGGCTCGTGTTCGCCCATGTTGTCGACGATGGAGGTCGTGTTGGAGGGCATGATCTCGTTGATGCGGACGAGGGGAAAGGCGGGCAGGACTGCCGCGACGCTGTTGGCCGTGCCGGGGGTGGCGGCGCCCGTCGCCGGGGAGGTCGCCCAGTTGCCGATGCGGCTGTTGTCTTCCGTGGCGTCGATGAGCTGCAGCGAGCATCCGTTGGTAGAGGCGGCCGGCCAGGGAGGATCGTCGTCGTAGCGAACTTTGTCCACTACCGTCCAGCCTCCGCCCGCCGGCGCGAGCAGTCGCAGGGTTTCGCCGCCGTTGTCGAGAGAGCCGTCGTAGTCGCCGACCACGGCCTCCGAGTTGGTGTAGGTGTGGGCGTAGATCTGGCGGTCTTCGGCCACGACGCAGTAGTCTCCGGGGCGGAGGATGGTGCCGGCGTCGAAGGTGAAGCTGACCCCGTCGAGCCGCCATCCGCCGAGGTCGAATGCGTCGTTCTGGGAGCAGTTGTGGATCTCGACGAATTCGGCGCTGTCGCGGACGGGGTCGTACATGATCTCATTGATGACGATCCTGTCGTGCGGCGCCACGGCCTGGGCCGTGCAGGTGACAACGAGCTGGTTGCTGGCAACGAGGCGGTCCGCGCGATCGAACCCGAGCAGGGAGAGCACGTTCGTGCCGGGCGCGAGCTCGATCTGCGATTCCCACTGCGTGGTGGAAGGGAAGGTCATGCGCAACTCGCGGCCGTTGAGCTGGAACGTCCTGACGTCATACGACGCGGCGCCGTCGAGATCGATGATGCGCTGGGAGGTGGTGCTTCCCGCCGGCGATGTAAACGCGAACTCCGCCTCGTGTTTGGCGAGCTCATTGACGATTTCCGTACGTTTGTCGGCATTCCAGGTAATGATGGCACTGGGATAGACGGGGGTAAGTCCTTCATCGAGGAGCGCCTGGTGCCAGGCGACGAGCATGGGAGTGCCGCGGTCCGGATCCAGCGAACGGTCGGCGTAGCTTTTTAGAATGCGAAGGTAAGCGCGCCGGAAGCGGGGTATGGCGAATATGTCTCCGGGTGGCTGGGTTGGGAACAGGCTGGTTCTGCTTCTGAACGCGCCGTCCAGGTCCACGAGGTGCCAGCGCATACGCCGGGAGGGCGAGGCGTAGGCAAAGCCGTTGTGCTTGTTGGTCCAGCCGTAGGTGTCGGAGTTGCCCGAGACGCGGTTGCCGGCGAAGTAGGCGCCGAATCCGTACGGGTCGATCAGCGCCCGGAGCCGTGCGGTTTTGACGGCCTGGTCGCCGAGTGTCAGGGCGTCGCCGATGAGGTGGAACACCGAGTAGTCGGTATCGGGGAGCTTTGTCAGTTTCTTCTGCATGCCGTGGCGGTAGATCGCGTAGTTCCAATCGCCGGTCGGCGTTTTCACGTGTTTCGCGAGCGGTTCTTCAGCCTTGTGCTCGAAGGTATGCGGGTCGGGATCGTCATACCAGTATGAGCAGAACTCCCGCGAGGACACCTCGAAGTCGTGGCGCAGGAGCTCTGAGCCGTTGACGTGCAGGTGGACGAAGCGGATCTGGGTGGCGGCGGCGCCCGCCTGGCGGCACTGCCAGTAGCCGTGATGTTCCTGGAGGAACGTCCCGTTGGCGGCGTTGCGGCTGGGGATGTCGTACTTGATTTCATGGCCGCCGGTGAAGCGGTTCTCTTTCGGGATAGCGATGGAGTAGGAGGCCTTGTCCCAGTTGCTGGAGTTGAACTGGCGGCCGTTGCCGCGCCAGCGAAGTGCGCCGTTGTAGGCCACGCGGCGGCCGTTGTAGAGCCAGGTTATGTCCACCAGGGTGTTCTTTTTGGTGTCGCCGGTCAGCAGCAGGTTCTTGTTCTCGGGCGAAAGCCACAACGTGTGGTGGCCGAGATGGGCATGGGGCTTCGGGTCGCCGAAGCGCACGAGGCAGTCTTTCATCTTGTCGTTCGACGGGTAGTAGACCGATGCCGGGGGGGAGTTCGAGTCGGCAACGTGTAATCTGAATCCGATCGTTGTTCCGGAGCTCTGGCGCGGGATAAGCGCGGCGTAGATGCCGTCGTCGGCGATAGTGTCCGGCGCCAGACCGTCGTCCTTCATGGGGACGGTTGTGTAGGTAGAGCCGGAGGTGTTGCGGTATTCCAGGCTCGGCGTGTCGACGCCGTCGGGGTCCAGGATGCGGCAGGAGACGACCACGTCTTCGTTCGGATCGGGCAGCAGGGGCGCATGTTGCAGGTCGGAGACTGTCGGCGGCGTGTTTGTTGCCGGATGGCTGTTGGGCATTCCCGGCGTGCCCAGGTTCGTAGGCACGGGCATCTCGCAGAGTGCTTCCATCCAGTACCAGCCGAGGCTGAGGCGCAGGAAAGGCCAACCGGCGAGCCAGCGGATTTTCGCCTGGATGCGGTACCTGTCGTTCTTGACGGGAGAGGGCGACAGGTTGACTTCCACGCGGTCGAACTGCTTCCTGCGGGCCGTGGCCATGGAGCGCACGTTGCCCTGTCCGGCGGCGCGTACATGCAGGACGCCGCCGTTGTCGCCGTAGCCCCCCACGGCTTCGCGTGCCGACAGCCAGTGGTTGCCGTTGACTGCCCAGGGGGAAAGCTGGGAATCGAAACCGCCGTTGGGGACCATGTTGGCGCCGCCGCCGGCCGGGATCATGCGCACGTCATCGATCAGGAATTCGCCGGCCTGGTTTGCCAGCACGAAGAGCGTGGCAAACTCGGTCGTGTCGCCGTTGCTGACGGCGTCCTCGTAGTCGACGTGCAACCACTCCGACTTGCCGCTTTCGTCGCTGCCGCGCCAGTTGTCGGGGTGGCGGTTATCGGCGTGGGGGTCGATCAGTTCGAGGCTGCTGCCGCCGCCGTCGGTCCACTTGCCCCAGCCGTCGCCGTCGCCGTACTCTACCGTGTCCACGACGACAAAGTCCCGGTCCGGCAGAGCAATGTCATCGGGTCGCGAGAGGACGATGCGTTCGCCGCGGTCGGACAGACGGCCGCCGAAGTTGCCCACGCAATTGGCTGCGTCGAGCTGAGGGTATCGCGCGATCAGGCGTGCCGCGTCCCTGGCGACGACGAGGTAGTTGGTCGGCCCGATCGTCGTGCCCGCGGCGAAGGTGAAGCCGATGCCGTCGGTCAAGCGCCAGTGGCCGACGTCGACCGTCCCGGTGGTGCGGTTGTAGAGTTCGATGTACTCGTCGTCGTTGTCGCCCCAAAGGGAGTGGTACATGATCTCGTTGATGACGATGTCCTGCTGGAAGAGTCCGGTGTTGGCGCCGGCGGGAGTAGGGGAGGCCAGGACGCGGAATGCGGGCGCTCCGTCGGGATAGCGGCCGGAGGATACGCCGTTGACCTGGGCAGGGTAGCGCACGGCATCGATGACGCGTGAGCCGTCGGGGGCGATGAAGTAGATATCGCCGCCGGCCATGCTGAGCGCGAAGCCGAGGGCGTTGGTGTCGAAGGCGACGAATTCGTTCGGTTCAAGCACGGTGGCCGGGGGAATCGCAAATGTGTTGCCGCCGAGGTTGTCCGCCAGGGCGCAGCCGCCCAGCTCGCAGGCCTGTGTTCCGGCATTGTAGAGTTCGACATAGTCCGAGATTCCGTCGGTGTGGGTCAGGAGCTCGTTGACAACGACGCGCGCCAGCGCGTCGTCGCGCGCGACCTCGCTGTGCGTCGGGCTGCCACCGACAAACGAGCTGGCGGCCCAGGCACGGCGGTCATTCTCGCCGTAGTCCGGCCTGGTCAATACGAGTGAGTGTCCGGCGCCGTCGGCCTGCGTGGGCCAGGGCCAGTTGTCGTTGTAGTCGATTTCGAGTACGGCCGCGTCTTCGCGGTTGCGCAGGCGGATCGTGCCGCCGCCATTGCCGAGGGCGCCGCTGTAGGGCCCGAAAACGCACTCGGGGTCCAGGCCGGGATTGGCCGTGAGCAGTGCGGCGGGGTCGGCGGCGACGATGAGGTAGTTGGTTGCGGCGAGCATGAGGTTGGTCGGAAAGGTGAAATCGACCTCTCCGGAGAGTCGGTAGCCGTATATGTCGTACTCGACCGGGTCGGTGTTGAAGATCTCGATGAACTCGAGCTGAGAGCCTTCGGACGGATGATACATGATCTCGGTGATGGCGAGGGCGGTGCGACGCGAGCACGGCCAGTGCTGGCGTGGATCGAAGGTGTAGACGGGTTCCTCGATCACGACGTCGTCGAGGCCCAGCCGCGTGTCGGGGCTGCCGTCCTGCCCCGTCTTGACGAAGCGCACATAGCCCGGCGTGCCGGTCTGGAACTCCGGGGAACAACTGCTCCACTCGCCCCAGGGGCCGGAGTGACTGTCGGATACGATCGTTTGCCAATCGACTCCGTTGGCGGAGTACTGGACTTCGAAATGGTTGACGCCCGTCCCCTTGGTCGACACGTAGTAGCCGATCGAGCCGGCGCCGTACTCCAGCCAGGGCGATCTAAGCCAGGAGTTGGTTGTAAAGCTGAAGTCGCTCAACCAGGCGGCCCTGGGGGACGAGTGTGGGTACGGGAACCACCTGCCGCCGACCGAGGCGACTGCCTTGTGCAGCACCCACCCTTCCGCATTGGTATGGACCAGGGCCGGGTCGGTCGCGTCGGACCACTCGTCGAAGTTCTGGGTGGCGGCCGGGCAAATCAGCGCGGACAGAGACAGGAGGAAGATGACCGGCGCCTGCGCCAGGCGGCGCATGTCAGTTGTCATCCGCGCCTGCACCGGCTACTCCCCCTGTTTCGAGATACGATAGTACATGACCCGATCCGGGATCTCGTTTCCACTGTCTATTGTAGCAGTATCACTTGCCGCCGTCACGGCGCCAACCGCCTGCCAGTCGCCCGTCGTGAGCGAGAGACGTCGCGAGAGCGTGTAGACTCCGCCCGAGACCGCGTTCCAGGAGATCGGGTTGCCTTCGGTGTCGGCGGACATGGCGGTTATGGCGAACACCCGGTTGCTTGTTCCCGGCGTGGGCGGGGCCATGGCGTAGACGGCGGCGTTCCCGTCGGGCCAGCGCCCGTGACCTGTGTCCGGGGGCTGCGGGCCGAAGGTGACCTGGTCCACGAGGGTGCCGTCGGGAGCGAACAGGGCGATATCGTCGCCGCTCTTGCTCAGGGCGAAATCCGTATGAAGGCTGCTGCCGTCGCTCTGTTCGGGATCGTTGTCGGCCCAGACGAGAAGGTGTCCGCGGGCGGGGAGGACGTATCCTCCGGGAATTGTGAAGCGGTTGCTTGACGCCGGGGTGTCCGTCAGGGCGAAGCCGCCCAGATTGACGGGCGTTTCGCCATAGTTGTAGAGCTCGAACCAATCTTCGTAATTGCCGTCGGCGGGGTCGGCCATGAAGTTGTCGTTGTCCGCCATCCATTCGTTGATACGGAGACGCACGGGTTGTGACGTCGCGCAGTTGGCGCCGGCGGGAGACGGGTGGTGGAACACCTGTCGTCTGTTCGGGTCGCCCTCCGGATAGGATCCGTAGGAGTAGTCGGCGTCGATCAGACCGTAGTCGAGCAGGTCCAGGACGAGAACGTCTCCGAGATACTCACGCGCCAGGATCACGACTCCACCCGTGCTGCTCATGCGCCAGGACGTGTGCGGCCAGTCCGGGGCGGTCTCGCCCGGCTCGCCGTCGGCGTAGACGACCAGGCGCGAACCCGCGGCAAGTGACGTGTTGGAGGGAAAGGCCCACTTGGCCGGGTTGGCGGCATCGTCCGACAGGTAGAATTCGCCGCCAAGTTCTACGAGGTCATTGCCTGCATTCAGGATCTCGATCCAGGGCTCGTGTTCGCCGGTGTTGTCCGCGACGGAGGCGGTGTTGGAGGGCATGATTTCATTGATCCAGATCTCGGGGAACTCCGGCAGGGGGGCAGCCGTGTTGTTGGGGGCGCCGGGCGTCGCCGCCGCGGGCGTTTCCTGCTCGTGGGAAATGCGGTTTGTCGCATAGAGATCGCTTCCGGACAGGACTACAACGAGACTGCGTACTTCGTCCCGGCGTCGGCACCGGAAGGTGAGGTCGTACGTGCTCGAAGGTTGGAGCGTGACGATGGTCTGCCTGACGTTGTTCGGGTAGCGACCGCCCAGTCCGCCTGCTCCGAGGGCGACGATATTCAGGCTGGCGGCGCCCGTGTGAGCCGTCCCGTTGGTGATCGCGCTCGTGAAATGGTTGCCGCTTGCCGTCCAGGCGGGCGTAAGCGGTGTCTCGAAACTGCCGTTGGTGACATGGTTTGCGCCGGTCGGCTGCTCCGACGTCTTGACCAGGGCGACATCGTCAAGTAAGAGGTCGCTCTCTTCTTCGAGGTAGAACGCCAGCATGCGCCCGGCGGTCGATGCGTCGGTGTTGACGGTGAGCGAGACCCGCTGCCAATCGCGATCGCCTTGTGGCCGCGCCGTGCGCCAGTTGCCGATGCGCGTGTTGTCGCGGGTGGGGTCGATGAGCTGCAGTGAGTAGCCGCTGCCGTCGGCCTCGGTCGGCCACGGCAGCTCGTCATCGTACCGCACTTCGTCGAGGACTTCCCACGTGTTCGTGGTCAACGGCATGAGCAGTTGGATGTTCTCGCCGCCGTTGTCCAGCGATCCGTCGTGCTCGCCGGCCACGACTTCGGCGTTGCCGTAGCGCTTCGCGTAGGTGGGCAGGTTTTCGGCGACGACCACGAAGCCGGCGGGGCCGATGAAGGTGCCGTACGGGAACGTGTAGTCCAGGCCGTTCAGCCGCATGCCGCCGAGGTGATGCGTGCGTGTGGGCGACGTATTGTGTATTTCGACGAAGTCACCATACGGATCGTCCGAGTGGTACATGATCTCGTTGATGACGAGATCGCTGCCGGGCGATACGGCCGGGCCGGTGCCGGTTACGGTGATGGTGTCCGTGCCGGCCGGCAGTCCGGCGGTGTCACGTCCTTCGATTGTGAACGCGTTCGGCCCCGGCTCGACGGGCACGTCGAGCGTCCAGTCGGTGACGCCGGTGAAGGTGGGGTCGACGGGGTTGCCGTTGACCAGGATGGTAGACGCTTCAATCGGCGCGCGGCCGGTGAGTGTCGTGCGCGTTGCCGCGGTCGTGAAATCGCCGCCGCCGTTGGTCGCGATTTCGAACGGTGATGCGATCTTGCCGAGCTCCGACACGATGAATCCGCGGCGACTCTCGATCCACGACTTGATGCCGGCGGGCGAGTCAGGGTAGACGCCCTCGGCGAGGAAGGTGGTGTGCCACTTGTCGATCCAGGCGCCGGTCCGTTCCGCGACGAACGGGCCTTCCGCGAGCGCTTTCAGGAGTCGCCAGTACTCCCGCCTGACGGCGGGGTGGTTTGTAAAGCGAATCGCCACCGGCCACTTGGAGGCGTTGTTGGGAAAGAGGGCCGCGGTTGTTCCGCCGTGTATCGTGCCGTCCAGGTCGTAGATGAACATGAACGCGCCGCTTCTGTCGGGGATGTAGGAGTACATGTTGTGGCACCAGCTGAAGCCGTACGAGTCCCAGCCTGAGACGGCAGCGTTGAGCGCGAAGTAGCTCAACCAGCCGCGGATGTCCACGACGGCGCGCACGCGTTTGAAGTACGTACTGTCGTCCGGCGTGGCAAAAGCGTCCACCAGCTTGTAGACGGGGGAGAAGTCGTCACTGGGCGGGTCGGATTTGCGTCTGCGCAGGTTCCAGCGGTAGTGGGATTTCTTGCGGCGTCCGAGCTCGTCGCGGTAGTCCGCGAAGGGATCGTCGGTCCAGCCGACGTCTTTGAAGGAGAGGGGGTTGGGATCGTCGAACCAGCTCTCGCAGAAATCGAGGGCCGGTGTCTGCAGGTCGTGACGGATGCCGCGGTAGCCGCCGTTGCACATCACGTGCACGAAATGGATGTGGCTGGCGGGAATGCCGACCTGCCTGGCCATCCAGAAGCAGTAGTTTTCTTTTTGCAGGGTGCGGTCGGCGCCGTTCTGTCCGGGTTGGTCGATCTTGATTTCCGTGCCGCCGAGCACGCGCGTCGACTCGAACAGGGAGATGGAGTACGCGCCGCTGCTTTGAGGGTCGCCCGCGCCGCCGCGCCAGAGGCCGCGGAAACGGCCGCCGGCATTGTACTCGATATGACAGCCGTCATAGATCAACGTCATGGCGATCGGTTCGTTGCTGTACTTGCTGTTTCCGCCTGCGATGGTTTGCCAGCGGTTGACGTTGGCCGCGGTCAGCCACATGTGGTAGCTGTCCACCATGTTGGTGTAGGGGGTGTGGCCGAACCGGACCAGGCACTCGCGCTCCGGCGCGCCTTCCGGCTCGGGCAGGGGATAGCGGTTGGTGGCGGCGCCGTCGGCTGCCGTGACCGCGAAGGCCACGAGTTTGCCGGAGTCCTGGCCGGTGATCGTGGCGGAGTAGATGCCGTCCGCCGCGAGTATGTCGCCGTTTGTTCCGGCGTCGTTCATTTCGGCGGAGATGGCCGCCGTTAGCGGGTCGGGGTCGACCCGGTAGGTGAGCGTGACGCTCGCGACACCGTCGCTGTCGTGGGCACGGCAGGTGACGAGCACGTCTTCCCGCGCCGCGGGGAGGACGGGCGAATGTGAGACGTGCGAAATCGCCGGCGGCCGGTTGGGGACAACACGGCTGTTGGGCAGCCCGGGCGATCCGAGTGTCGCCGGCAGTTCCATGGTCACGGGCGCCTCGAACCAGTAGCCGCGGATGCCAACGATGCCGTGCGGCCAGCCTGCCTGCCAGCGGACCTTGGCACGGGCAATCAGGATTTGTCCGTCGTAGGGAGTCTGGTAGAGCGGCGCCGAGGCGCGGTTCCAGAAGGCCTCGCGCCAGGGGCTGGTATCGTTGCCGTTGTCGCCCCGTCCCGAGGCGCGGATGTGCATGCAGTTGCCGCCGCCGAAGCCCGTGCCCGTCTCGAACGTGCTGCGCGAGTGATTGCCCCAGAACTGCCAGCTTCCCTGGCCGCTCTCGAAGTTCCAGTTGAAGTACGTCGTGCCGTTGGTTGCAACGATTTCGAGGTCGTCCACGAGGCACTCGCCGGCCTGCAGCAGATAGGCGCGGATTTCCGTGGGATCCGACTTTCCGTAGTCCATGCTGCCGGTGTATTCGATCTCGGTCCAGGGCGCCTTGTCCGTCTCGTCGCTGCCGGCCCAGTTCATCGCGCGGCGGTTGTCGGAGCCGGGGTCCGTAAGCTCAAGACTGCTGCCGCCGCCGTCGGTCCAGCGGCCCCACTCGTCGCCGTCGCCGTAGTCGACGGTGTCCACGACGACGAAGTCCCGGTCGGGCAGTTCCGGGTCGTCGGGACGGGAGAGGACGACACGTTCGCCGCGGTCGGAAAGGCGGCCGGAGTAGTCGCCCAGCGTGTTGGTCGTGTTGAGCTGGGGATACCTGGCCATGAGCCGGGCGGCGTCCCTGGCTACGACGAGAAACGCGCCCGGCGCGATTGACGTCTGTCCGGGGAACGTGAACGAGATGCCTTGCGTGAAACGCCAGTCGTCCAGGTGAACGGTCCCGCTGCCGCGGTTGTAGAGCTCGACGTATTCGTCGTCGCTGTCGCCCGAAATGGGGTGGTACATGATTTCGTTGATGACGACGTCCCGCTGCCGCGGGCCGCTGTTGGCGGTGGCCGGGGTGGGGGAGTCGAGGACACGGATTTCGGAATGGCCGTCCGGATAGCGCCCCGACGAGATGCCGTTGACCTGGGCCGGGCAGCGCACGGCATCGACGACGCGATTGGCGTTTGTGTCGACCAGGTAGATGTCACTGCCCGCCATGCTGAGCGCGAAGCCGAGGGCATTGGTGTCGAATGAGACGAAGTGACCCGGCGCGAGCCGGGTTGAGGGAGGTATCGCGAAGACGTTGCTGCCGGGCGATTCGGCAATGACGCAGCCCGAGACGTCGGCCGTCACGGCGCCGCGATTGTAGAGTTCGACGAAGTCCGTCTGGGGACTGTCGGTGTGCGTGAGCCATTCGTTTATGACTACGTCGGCGAGGGGGCCGCCCAGCGTCACGTCGGCCCGCATGGGGCTGCCGCCGATCAACTGGCTCGGCGCCCAGGCGCGGCGGTCGTTTTCGCCGAAGTGCGGCCGGGCCAGCATGAGGGAGTGCCCGGCGCCGTCCGCCTGTGTCGGCCATGGCCAGTCATCGTCGTAGTCGACCTCCAGCAATACGGCGTTTTCCCGGTTGCGCAGTCGAATTGTGCCGCCGCCGTTGTCCAGCGTGCCGCGATACGGCCCCAGGAGTCGGTCGCTGTCGAGCCCGTGGTTGGCGGCAACGAGTGCGTCGGGGTTGGCGGCAACCACTACGTAGTTTGTCGCCTGCAGCACAACGTTGCTCGGAAAGGTAAAACCGATCTGTCCGGAGAGACGATATCCGTCCAACTGAAGGGGCAGCGGGCTCGTGTTGAAGATCTCGACGTATTCGAGTTCGGAGCCTTCCGGGGGATGGTACATGATTTCGGTGACGGTCAAGGCCGTGCGGCGCGAGGATGTCCCGTGCTGGCGTGGATCGAAGGTATAGACGGGCTCTTCGATCACGATGTCGTCGAGTCCCAGCCGCGTGCCCGCGCCTCCGTCCTGCCCTGTCTTGAGGAAGCGCACATAGCCGGGGGCGCCGGTTCGGAACGTGGGGGCAAAGCTGTCCCACTCGCTCCGCGGGCCGGAGTGACTGTCGGACACGATCGTCTGCCAATCGACGCCGTCCGCGGAGTACTGCACCTCGAAGTGGTTTACGCCTGTTCCCATGGTCGACACGCAGTAGCCGATCGAGAGGAGGCCGTATTCCAGCCATGGCGATCTGAGCCAGGAGTTGGTCGTGTCGGCGAAGTCGCTCAACCAGCCGGCCCGCGGGGATGAGTGTGGGTATGGGAACCACCTGCCGCCGACCGCGGCAACAGCCTTGTGCAGCACCCACCCTTCGGCATTGGTGTGGACCAGGGACGGGTCGGTCGCATCGAGCCACTCGTCGAAATTCTGGGTGGCGGCGAAAGCGGCAACCGTGCTCAGACAGAGCCAGGCGGTCGCCAGCCGTCGCAGGTGGCCAAGCGCCGTGTCCCCTGCGACCTTGCGACACAAGCGCGCAGGAGACGCGGCCGTAGTGACAGTTGTTATACGGGCGGGCACGACAGACTACTCCGATGACTGAAGAATGCGATAGAAGCGTACACGGTGTGGCGCCGCGTTGGTGTCTGCCAGCGTTGCGGTGGCGTTTACGGCGGTCACAACCCCGACCTGCTGCCATTCCCCGGTAGACAGCGAATTCCTTTGCGACAGCACGTAGACTTTGCCGGACTCGGCGTTCCACGTGATCGCGTTTTCGGGAGCATCGATAGACAGGGTTGTTATGGCGAAGGTCCGGTTGCTCGCGCCCGGCGTGGGCGGTATCATGGCGTGAAGCGCCTCGGCACCGTCCGGCCATCGACCCTCGCTTGTGTCGGTTGCCTGCGGCCCGAACGTCACCAGGTCCACCATGGTTCCATCCGGGGCAAACAGGGCGATAAGCTCGCCGTTCTTGCTCAGACTGAAGTCGGTGTGCAGGTCGCCGCCGACCGCATTTTGCTCCGGGTCCTTGTCGGCCCATACGAGGAGGAATTGCCCCGATGGGATCAAGGTCCCGCCGGGGATGACGAACCGGTTGGTGTCGGACAAGTCGTCGGTCAGGGAGAACCCACCAAGATTTGCGGTTGAGTCGCCGTAGTTGTAGAGCTCGAACCAGTCTTCGTAATTGCCGTCGGCCGGATCGGCAAACATGGAGTCGTTGTCGGCCATCCATTCGTTGATGCACACATCGGCGACCAGGGAGGTCGGGCTGTTGGCGCTGCCGGGAGAGGGGAAATGGAACAACTGGCGGTCCGATCCCTGCCCTTCGGGGTAGGATCCGTAGGAGTAGTCGGGATCGATCGGTTCATAGGCGAGTACGTCGAGCACGTAGACCTGGCCGGCGTATTCGCGGGCGAGCACGACGACACCGCTGACGCTGTTCATGCGCCAGGAGGTGTGGACAAAACCGTTCGTCGTCTGGGCGGGCTGCCCGTCGGCGTATACGGTCAGATAGCCGTCGGCGGCGATGGTGAGTCCGGTGGGAAAAGCCCACTTGGTGAGGTTGGTAGGGTTGTCGGTCATGTAGTAGCCGTCACCCAGGGCGACGGACGAGTCGTCGGCATTGAACAACTCGATCCAGGGTTCGTATTCGAATGCGTTGTCCATAAGGGTGACGGTATTTGAAGGCATGACCTCGTTGAGCCAGACGGCCGGGAACGCCGGCAGCTCGCCCGCGACGTTGTTGGGCGCGCCGGGCGTGCTCATGGCGGCCGGCTGCGGCAGCCCCTGTGAGGTGTTCCAGTTCGCGATACGGTTGTTGTCGCTGGTCGGGTCGATGAGCTGGATGGAGTAGCCCAGGCCGTCCGCGCCGGTGGGCCAGGGGGCGTCATCGTCGTATCGCACCTTGTCGAGAAGTATCCACGCGTTCGTGCCGTCAGGCATCTGCAGGCTCAACGTCTCGCCGCCGTTGTCGAGGGAGCCGGGGTGCCTGCCGGCCAGCACTTCGGCGTTGCCGTGGACGGTCTGGTACGCGGCTTCATTTTCGGTCACGACCACGAAGCCCCCCGGCTCGATGAACCTGCCCGGCCCGAAGGTGAAGTCGATCCCCTCGATGTGCAGGCCTTCCAGGGGGAAAGTGTGGGTCGGCGACAGGTTGTGGATTTCCACAAAATCCCCGGACGGCGAGGTTGCGTGGTACATGATCTCGTTGATGACGAGGTAGCCGAGCGGGGACACGCCGGCGCCGGTGTAGGTGGCGGTCACTGCGCCGGTTCCGACCGTTTCGCCGCGACTGTTGACTCCGGAGAACTGCAGCAGGTTCTCGCCGGGCGCCAGCGCGACCGTGGCTTCCCATTCCGTTTCGCTCGTCCAGTAGACGGGGTGCTCGACTCCGTTCAGGAGCACGCGAAGGACGGAAACCGGCGCGGAGCCGACGATGGCCGCGGGACTCGTGCCGGTGGAGAAGTCTTCCGTGTCGACCTCGAAGGCGGCGTTTGTGAGGGCGGTCATCTGGCTGCCGATAAAGGCGCGTCGCGTGGCCATCCAGTTGATGCGGTCCTGGGGGGAGCTCGTGGCCAGGCCGTTGGCGACAAAGGCATCATAGACGGCCCACATCATGGGTTCGTGGTTTTCCGGGGCAAGGGGGCCGTTGACGGCGTCTTCCATCGCGCGCCAGAAGGCACGCCGTGCGCGCGGGTGGACGAAGAACTTCTGTGCCAGGACGGGGTCGTTGATTTGGGAGAACAGGCCATCCGTGGCCGGGCGGCTGCCGGCGCCCAGCGAGAAATCGAGGTCCCACAGCAGCAGTTTCCAGCGACCGTCAACCGGTTTGTAGGTGTAGGTGTTCTTGCCGCGAGCGAATCCGTAGCCGTCCCAGTCGCCGACGATGCGGCGCGTGCCCATGGTGCGCATCCATTGCTCGATGTCGATCAACGCGTCGATACGCGCGTCGTAGACTCGTCCGAGGGGCGTGTTCATGGCGTCGGCAACCGCGAAGATCCCCTGGTAGCCGTCGTCCGCCGCCGTAGCGGGCTTTTTCTCCCAGCACCAGCGGTAGCGTGCCTGTTTCTTGGTGCCGCCGGTCGTCGTGAAGTCCTGGATGGTGCTGTTCACGTTCTGGAACGAGAGGTCGTCTCTGAATTCGAACCAGTCGTCAATCTCGAACAGGTCGCCGTCCGGGTCGCCGGGATACCAGCACGAGAGGTAGCCGCGATTGGGGTAGTGACTGTCGGAGTAGATCGTACCCTTGTGGTGTTCGTTGACGTAGACGTGCAGGTAGCGCTGGTGCGAGAAGGGGACTTCCAGTTGGTCGCCGATCCAGAACGACGTACGTTCGCTCTGATATGCGGGGTCACGTTCCAGGCGGTCCAGGTTGAAACCGTCGGCCCCCAGCAGGCGGTCGTCCTTGTCGAGCCGGAATACATAGCTGGCATGGGTGGTCTCCGGGTTGCCATACCCCCTGCGAATAAACGGGCTGCCGCGGAAGCGTACGCCGGCATTGTAGATGGCGCGCACGCCGCTGTAGATGAGGGTGGCGTCGCGGGGCTCGTTGCTGTAGTTGTGGTCGCTGTCCCAGTCCGCGCGCGTGGCCTCGGTCAGCCACAGCCGGTACGACCCGAGCGTTCCGGCCGGCTCCGACTGGCCGAACATCACGTGGCATTCGCGCACCGGCGCGTCGGAAGGGAAGGTCGAGGTCGCGCCCTGGGCGTGGGCATCCTCGGCCTCGATGTGAAAGACAACCAGGATGTTCGCGGACCGGTCCGGCAGGGTAGCGCTGTAGACGCCGTCACCGGCAAGACGGTCGCCGTTCACGCCGTCGTCGTTCATGGGCAACGGATATTCCGTGGAGTAAGGATCGACGCGATACCGGCAGGTTACCGACGCAATCCCGTCGGGGTCGTGCACGGCGGCCGAAACAACGACATCCTCTCCAGCGGCCGGCATCAGGGGAGTGTGCGCCACGTCGTGGATGGCCGGTCCTGGGTTGGCGACGGCACGGCTGTTCGGCAGACCGGGCGTGCCGAGGTTGGTCGGCACGTCGAGCGTCCCCACGGCTTCCAGGTGGTTGGCCTGCAGGCGCAACAGAACGTCCCGGTGGCCCGCCAGCCAGCGTCCCATGGCCCGGATCGTGACGTCGGCTTGTCCGACGCTCAATCCGGAGGCGATGTCCTTTTCGATGCGGTTGGCGCCGTTGTCGCCGTCTCCCGTGGCGCGTACGTGCAGGCTCTGGAGACTCTCGAAACCCTCCGAAGATTCCAGCCCGGAGCTCTCGTGGTTGCCCTGCAGGATCCATCCGCTCACGCCGGTCTCGAAAGTGCCGCCGGACAACAGGTTTGCGCCGCCGCTGGCGTGAACTTCGATATCGTCGATCAGGCACTCGCCCTCGTCGAGCAGCAGGAGTTGGATTTCTCGCAGCGCCTCGGTGAAACCGTCGCGGCCGTTATCCAGCGTGCCGGTGTGTTCGATGACGGTCCAGGCGGACTTTGCGGTTTCGTCGCTGCCGGCCCAGTTCATGGCGCGGCGATTGTCGGCGCGCGGGTCCTTGAGCTCCAGGCTGCTGCCGCCGCCGTCGGCCCACTTGCCCCAGCGCTCGCCGTCGCCGTATTCGACGGTGTCCACCACGACAAAATCCTGGTCCGGCAGATCGAGGTCGTCGGGGCGCGATAAGACAACGCGTTCGCCGCGATCCGAAAGCCTGCCGCCGTAGTCGCCGAGGGTGTTCTGCGAATTCAGTTGCGGATGGCGGGGAATGAGCAGGGCGGCACTGCGGGCTACGACCAGGTAGTCTCCCGCGGCCAGTTCCGTGCCCTCGGGGAACGTGAACGAGATACCGTCGGTGAACCGCCACAAGCTCAGGTCGACGGTCTCGGTACCACGGTTATACAACTCGACATACTCGTCGTCGTTGTCTTCGGAGATAGGGTGGTACATGATCTCGTTGATGACGATGTCGTGCGCGGCCAGGCCGCTGTTGTCGGTGCCTATCGTTGGCGCGGCCAGCACGCGTATCTCGGAACCGCCGTCGGGATAGCGGCCGGACGAGACCCCGTTGGCCTGGGCCGGATAGCGCAGGGCATCGACGACTCGGTTGTGGTTGGTGTCGACAAGATAGAGGTCGCCGCCGGCCATGCCGAGCGCGAAGCCCAGCGCATTGGTGTCGTACGCCAGGAACCCGCGCGCGGGGATCTCGGTCCCGGGCGGGATGACGAAGCGGTTGGTTTCGGGGGTGTCGCTCAAGACGCAGCCACCGACGTCGACCGCCTGCGTACCCCCGTTGAACAGCTCGATGTAGTCGATGTCGGGCAAGTCGGTGTGGGCGAGGAACTCGTTGATTACCACGCGTGAAAGGGCGTCTTCCGGCCAGATGTCCGGGAATCCGGGCGAGCCGCCGATGTATGCGCCGGCGTCCCAGGCTTTACGGGCGTCCTCGCCGTGGTCGGGGCGCGCGAGCACAAGAGAGTGTCCGGCCCCGTCGGCATGCGTGGGCCAGGGCGCGTTGTCGTTGTAGTCGGCTTCCACCAATACCGCATCGGAACGGTTGCGCAGCCGCACGACGCCTCCGCCGTTGGCCAGGCGGTTGGAGTACGGTCCGAGCACATACGAAACCGGGCTCACTTCCGTGATGTCCATCGGACTGGCGGCGACGACAAGGTGGCTATGGGCTTCGAGCAACGTGTTGTCGGGGAAAGTGTAATCGACTTCGCCGCTGAGACGATATCCGCTCAAATCGTGAAAAAACGGCTCAGAGTTGAAGATTTCGACAAACTCCATGTCCCGCATGTCGTCACGCTGCCGCGGGTTGTACATGATCTCGGTGATTACCAGTCCGCTGCGCCGATTGCACGGCAACAGCTGCCGCCTGTCCGGCGTTCCGCCGCCGGCATCGGCGATAATGACGGTGACGGCGTTGGAGGGCGCACCCTCCGGTGTGACAACGGAAGAATAGGACAGTCCGTCAAAGGTGGCCTCGACGTAGTAGTCGAGTCTGCCCGCGCGTCCGGCGGGGATTGGGGTGGCCGTGCGGTATTCGTTCGTTCCGATATGGACCATGGGACGGGCGGCAAATGGGCCGGCCTGGTCAAAGCGGTAACGCGCATAGAGCACGAGGTTCGTGGCCAGCGGATGAACGTCACCGACATCCGCGGCAATATGAATGCTGTCGGTCGACGTTGGCGCGGGCGGAGAATGCCTCGCGTTCGACATGGCGATAGCCTCAAGCTCCGTAACGAACACCTCGTCCAGGCCGATGTCGTCGGGGGCCGCTCCGCGGAAGAGGCGAAGATACACCGACTCGAGGATCTCCAGATCGTTCGTGATGGCGTACCAGGTTTTGCCGGAGGGGAGCGTCACTTCATCGATAAGTGTCCAGGTGTTGCCGTCGGGCGAGGATTCGATTGCAAGCGTGCTGTTCCCGTCGGCAGTGCCGATGGCCCGGAAAGCGATACGATTGGCGCCTTCGGTGAGGAGGGGGGTGCGTACGTAGGTGTTCGTGGACTGTCCGGCATCCAGGAGGAGTCCGACTTTCGGTGGTGACACCGGATCGTAGGGGAAGAAGCGGTTCCGCGGGATGGTGACTGCGTCCGAAAGGGCCCATCCGTCCGCATTTGTGTGGATGCCGTTTCCCTGGTCGGCCGTCCAGTTGTCGAAGCCCTGGTAAAGAACATCCCCGAGCGCCTGCCGCGTCAACGGCGCATATACCGCAAGTGCGACGCTGAGCGCTGTAACACTATATCGAATCACCAAAACTCTCACGCCGTATCCCTTTTCAGTCGTAGCCGTTGTTTCGCCCTACGCCTATCCACCAATAGAGTAGCATAGTTTCGATTAGAACGTCACCACCCGGAAACGAAAAAGTCACGCTGCAGTCGATTCGGACTGCGTTTGTCTTTTGGATAATCTCCGCAAGGATACTCCGACTGTGGCAACCACTCCCGTCGGGGGAGAGACTTACTCGCCCCCCTTAACCGGATACACTTACTCGCCCACTTACTCGCCCCCCTTACCCGGATACTACCCGGTTAAGAGTGCGAGT
>CAZKRK010000010.1:29341-41211 GCA_964555035.1 uncultured Victivallales bacterium
TGCGAGTGTGCGAGTATGCGAGTAAGAGTGCGAGCAAGTGTGGGGGTAAGACCATACTGAGGCAGGAAGGTGGAGTCGAGGAATCCCGGGAACCGGGAAACCGCTGGTTTGAGCGAGAGTAGGGACGGCTACTCCCCGCCCTGGATGGCGAATCCGAGGCCGAGGGCCTCTTCGAGATCGGTAAGGGCCGAGTGGTAGTTGTAGCGCAGTTCGAGCGCCGTTCGTCGTGCCTCCGTGAGCTCCTCTCTGATCCGAAGCGCGCGGCTGGTGTCTAGAGGGGCGTCAGGGCCGTCGGCCCTGGCCAGAAGCGCTTCAAGCTCTTCCGCTACCGGTCGAACCGATTTCCCGTAGTCGTTCAGGCCGGTCAGCCTGATATCGGCGGTTTCGAGCGCGCGCTCAAGCCTGGACTCGATGCGGGACTTGGTGGCCTCATGGCGTGTTTCCGCCAGCCGCACTTCTGCGCGTCGCACGGTCGACAGGCTGTTTAGCCATGAGAACACCGGCAGTGAGACGGCTGTGCTTATGGTCCACTCCCGGCCGTCGCCGCTGTCGGTGGTGAAATCGTAGTCGGTCGCTGTCAGTTCCGACGGTGTCCCGGCAGAGGCGCCGTAGGAACGACTGGCGCTGTTCTCGCTCCAGGACGAGTATGCTGCTTGCACGTGGTTGAACCATGGGAGTCGCTGTGAACATGCCTGTCGATGCGCAGCCCTGGCCACCTTGACCTCCCAGGCGCGCGCCGAGATTTCGGCCGAGCTGCCAATAGCTTCCTGCGCCAGAGAGGCATACCGGCTCTTGATGTATGCCAGGTCGGACACAGGCAGTGCCGCGGCGTCGAAGGCGATCGCGTCGGCGGGTATCCGGATGAGCAGGGCGAGCTCGGAGCGCACCTGGTCACGCTGTTGACGTGTCGCGGCGAGGTTAGCCAGAACATTCAGGTAGCGCCGCGAAGCGTCGGCGGTGTCCTCCAGGGTCGCGAGTCCCTGGTCGGCACGCTCCTGCAGCGTTTCGCGCAACGCCTGCCGCAGCTCGGCGAGTTTGTGGATCTCGGCAACGTCCTGTTCAAGGTAGGCCAGTTCCACAAAGTGACGGCGCACCTCGACCGCAACAGCCAATTCGGCGGCACGGAGCTCTTCGACCGCGGCACGGTACGCGGCCGATTCCAGCGATACCTGGGCGGCCAGAACCCACGGGTTGGGGGGGAAGAGGCGCAACGAGATGCTGTAGGCGTCGCCGTCTTCGTAACCGAACCCCCCGCTCCGTCCCGCCGGAACCATGCTGTCGGGTGGGTCCCCCGGCGGAGCAGTGGCGGTCGTTGGCGGCGAGGCGTCGAGTGGCAATTCGTAGCTCCAGCGGCTACGCGAACTGCCCCTGTTGTCGTCGCCGTAGTCAACGCGCACTTCGGGGTCGTCCAGGTCGCATGCGGCGCGGATTCGTGTCCGGGCAACTCGGGCCGCGGCGCGCAACACGTCGATTTCTTCGCTCAGCGCTCTCGCCCTGGCGACAGCGGTATCGAATGTAAGGGGTCCGGAGACTTCGGGGGGCGGAGCCTTGGTTGCGGCGGGGAGTGGGGCGGTGGGCGCGGCTTTCGCAAGCTCGCCGGTCGTCGCGGGGTCCGTCCGGCACCCGGCGGCGAGGACTACGATGGAACCGATGCCGCACACGCGGGCAACGACCGCCGTCCGGAGGGCGCCGGTCCGTATTGTCGGGGAACGAGGCATCATGTCACTCTTCAGGGGCGATGGTTGGCTCTGGGGCGCCGCCCGGAATCAGACGCCGCAGCAGTGCCCGTGCGCGATCGAGGATGTTGCCCTCCTCTACGTCGCTCACGAGGACGGTTTGTCCGGGAATGAGCCCGTGGTTCTCGTCCTCCATGGCAAAGACGATGCGCCGTCCGCGGATGGCCTGGCCGCGGATGGGACTGACTCGGCCGGGCAGTGCGCTGACTTCCGGCGATATGCACTCGATAACGACGTTCACGTCGTGACCGTTGCCGCGCTGGGGCCGTGCCGTGCCTTTGCGTCCCACGAGCAGGTTGCCCACGTATTGCTCCGGCAGGAATCCTATGATCCGCATGGACTTCGGCGATACCAGGCGCAGTATCGGCTCGCCGGCCTGGACGACGTCCCCTTCTTCGTGAAACACCCGCGACACGATGCCGTCGCGCGTGGCCTTGAGACTATAGGTCGACAGTTGGAGATGCCCCATCTTGCGGGTCAGTTCGAAGATTTCGCCGCGGGCGTTCATCTTGCGCTCGATAGCGGTCGAGGCGTCCTCGCCTTCTTCGATACGCAACCAGCGGCGTACTTCCGCGAGCCGTTCGTGCGCGTTCTTGACGCGGGTTTCGTGGATGGCGACGACCTTGGGCGACTCCTGGACGCTCCTTTCCAGGGCCGCGATCTGGGCCTGCACGTCGCGTATGTCCGGTTCGCGGATGAGCCGTTGCTTCAGCAGCCGCTGCATGCGGGCCTGTTCGTGTTTCAAGCCTTCCAGTTCCGCCTTTTCGCGTTCCACGCGGAGATTCTCCTGGGCCAGGGTGGCCTGGGAGTCGTCCAGCTCGGCCTGGAACCGGCCGAGCAGCAGGAGAATGTCGCGCTGGAAACGGGCCACGGTGGCTTCGGCTTCGAGCACGAAGGCCTCGTCGATGGCGAGCTGGGCTTCGACCAGGGACGTATCCATCTCGGCTACGAGCTGGTTGGCTTTCACGTGCTCTCCAAGGGCAACGTTGATTGTCTTGAGGCGGGCCGTCGTCAATCCGGCAATCGGTTCGGCGATGGTCTCCACGGCGCCGGTCATGCCCACCAGGCGACCGCTTTCTCCGTGGAGCAGGACCACGACGAAAACGATCAGCAGCCAGAAGAAGAACGGCCAGGATCTGCTGATGCGGCGCAGCCACAGACGTGGGTGATGCCAGGTTTTGGGCCGTTTGTAAGTCGTTTTCACTGCCGTTCCTTAGAGTTCAACGGTGGTGCGTTGCATCAGCAAGTTGGCATCGACCACCTCGGTGATCTCGTGTAACCCGTCAACGAGATCGGACTGGTAGGAAGGGTCGATCAGGCGCACCTGGTATGAGTATTCCATCAGATCGCCCTGCGCGGCCTCGCGCATGGCTATGATGAAATAGGCCGAACAGCATCTTCGGAGGACGGATTTGACTTCGTCCTCCACCATGGGGTCGGCCGGGAGCATGAAACGGAGGAGGCCTTCGTACTCGCGGCGTGAGGCGAACGGCGACCAGTGCAGGAGCAGGGCGGCAATGGACAGGGTTATCGTGCCGACAATCGCAACCATGTACGTGGCGGCGCCACAGGCGATGCCGACCCCGAGGCTGGCAAACAGAAACATCATGTCGCGCGTGTCGCGAATCGGCGTGCGGAAACGGACGATGGCGAGGGTGCCGAGGATGCCGAGACCGCGCGCCAGATTGTTGCCGATCGCCATGATCAGCATGGAGACGATCATCCCGCCCAGGACCATGGTGTGTACGAAAGAGCGCGAGTAGGAAAGCCCCTGGAATGTCCAGCGATAGACGGTGGCGAAGACCGAGCAGAGCACGAAACTGAGAAGCAAAGAACAGATGATCTGCTGTGCGCCGAGAACACGGGCGGCTCCGAAGACCGACATAAATTCATCCATAAGAGAGCCTCGCGCTACGGGAGTTGCTTTCCTACCAGTTGGCGACCAGATCGGCGCCGTATCCCGGCAGTTCGGGTGTGCCGCAGAACACCGATTCCTGCCAAATTGCGGTAGAGTACTTGCAGTTGCCTGTCCTTTCAAGAGCGAAATGCATGACCAGATCAATCATCCATTGGGGGGCGTCGCTGAGGGTTTTCAGTTCCAGTATGACGCCCGAAAAGGGGAAGTATTTGTTTTGCGCCATACTGGAATCCATGCTGCGCCAGCGTTGGCCGCGGCCCCAGCTATCCCACGACCTGGTATATAGATACAGCAGCTTGCGGTCGAAAGTGACGCGGGCATAGTGCTCATGCTTGCCGAAGTAGGATTCACGAGTGTAGCGCACCAGGACTTTCGGCTCCGCGCCGATCTCCTTGACCAGTCGAACGAACTCGAGGAAGCCCAGCTCCTCTTTTGGTGATTTGAACGAGAGATTTATCCGGGGGTTTTTGACCAACTCCTCGTTCCAGGCGTCGAAGGGGACCATCGTGCGCGACTTGACGATCGTGCTCCGAATTTTGCGCTTCACTTCCATGAAGACGGGCGCCTGGCCGACCGGGTCGCCGTAGGTGCGCACGCGTAGCTTGAACCGGTTGACGGCCTCGAGTTTCTTGGCATGGTGCAGTGCCAAATTGGGAGAGTCGAGCTGGAGAGTCGTAATAACGTATTCCGGCGGGTTGCCCGAGCAGTGCGGGTCCGGTTCACAGAACGGGCGGATGAACTCCCTGATGTCCGCCACCAGGCTGCGGGGAATCACGTACTTGGCCTCGTGTCGATCGAGCTGAATGTCGAACTTCGCGCGGCGTTTGGGAGTCTTCGTCGCCGGCGTGGGGGCCTGAGTTGCGCTCGGTTCGCGTTCTGCCGCCGTCGTTGTCGTTGCCTGTGTCTCAGTACTCATGGATTTCGGTTGGAAACTCACCACGCTCGACTTCATCGCGATACGCCGCAAACGCCTCCCGCATCGGCGAGCCGAGCTCCGCATAGCGTTTTACGAACTTGGGCGTGAACTTTGGAAACAGCCCGAGGATGTCGTGCGTGACGAGAATCTGTCCATCGCAGGCTGCGCCCGCGCCGATGCCGATCGTCGGCACGCCGACCGCGGCCGTGATGTCGCCGGCGAGCTCCGCGGGGAGACACTCGAGCACGATCGCAAAGACCCCCGCCTCGTCCAGCGCCACGGCGTCTTCAATCAGAGTGCGGGCTTGCTCCGCGGTCTTGCCCTGGACCTTGTAGCCGCCCATTTCACGGATGCTCTGCGGGGTCAGGCCGATGTGGCCCAGGACGGGGATGCCGTTCTGAACAAGGGACCTGACGATCGGCGCCCGGTGTGCACCTCCCTCGATCTTCACGGCGTCGGCTCCGGCTTCCTTGATGAAGCGGCCCGCGTTGCTCAGGGCCTGTTCCGTCGACACCTGGTACGACATGAACGGCATGTCGGCCACGATCAACGCGGTGTTGACACCGCGCGAGACTGCCGCGCAGTGGTGAAGCATCTCCTCGATGGTCACGGGCAGTGTTGTTTCGTACCCGAGGACGGTCATGGCAAGTGAGTCGCCTACGAGGACAAGCGGAATGCCGCACTCGTCCAGCGCTTGGCCGGTTGTGTAGTCGTAAGCGGTAAGACAGGCGATGCGCTGCGTGCCCTTCAAAGCGCGTATTCGCTTCGCCGTCCACTTCGGCTGCTTCTCGTTGCCGTTACCACTCATGCTGTGAGAGTACTACTTGCGGTTCGCTAGATAAAGACAAAAGGACGTCGGAAACCGTGCGGTCATCCGGTCCGATTGTCAGGTCGGGCCGCACCGCTGCCAGCGGTTCGACCACGAAGCGACGCTCCGCCCAACGAGGGTGGGGAATGTCCAGCAATGGCGTGCCGCCGCGGTCTCCGGTGGCGTAGATGACGTCAATGTCGATCGTGCGTGGCGCGTTGCGGTCCGCATTGCGTATCCGTCCCAGCCCGTCTTCGATGGCATGGACGCGCGCGGCAACCGTCTCGAGCTCAAGCGCACACGACGCAATCACGACCGTATTCAGGAACGGCTTGTGCGCGTGCTCTTCCGAAACCCCAACCGGTTCCGTCTCGTACACGGGAGCGGAAACCAGAACCGCAAGGCCCTCTGTCGCCGTCAGCAAACGCCGGGCCTCAACGAGATTCGCCAACCGGTCACCGAGGTTGGAGCCTAAACTGAAACCGATTTCCATGTTGAGAGATAGTGCGGTATGACGCCCACGCCGACAAGGAGTCTTTTTCGCCCAACCCCGTCCCAACGCGCACGGCGTCTTGGACAATTCGGCAGGGAAACTGCAAACCCGCCCTGTCATCCCTCGACTCCGCTGCGCTGCGCTCGGGATGACAGGGCGGGAGTTGTAGTTTCCGGCTAGTCCCGCCCCCGGTGCGCTACGCTTCCGGGACAATTCGAGGTGGAAGCGGCAGAGATGTTCAATTCTCAATGTTCAATGCTCAAGTGAACTTGGACATTGAGAATTGAGCATTGAACATTGAACATTCCTGAAGCTCCCGGTCAGTCCCCGGCCAACCCCAGCACATCCTGCATGTCGTACAGGCCGGGGTTGCGGCCTTCGAGCCAGATGGCGGCTTTGAGAGCGCCGTTGGCGAAGGCCGCGCGGCTCGAGGCGCAGTGGCCGAGTTGGACGCGCTCGCCGTCCGTCGCAAAGGTCAGCGTGTGCTCGCCGACCACGTCGCCCGCCCGCACGGCATGAATGCCGATTTCGCCCGCGGGGCGTTCGCCGACAACTCCTTCGCGTCCGTAGACCGTCACGGCGTCGAAATCCTGTTCCCTCCCCGCGGCGACCTTCTCGCCCAGACGTAGCGCCGTTCCGCTGGGTGCGTCCTTCTTGTGGCGATGGTGTACCTCCACAATTTCTGCGTCGTAGTCGGCGCCGAGAATGGCGGCCGCGCGTTTCGCCAGCGCGAAGAGCAGGTTGACGCCCAGGCTCATGTTGGGCGCCCAAACGATCGGGACCGTTCCAGACGCCTCGCGGACGGTCGCCGTCTCGTCATCCGTCAGGCCCGTCGTGCCGATTATCAAGGACTTCCCCGCGGCGGCCGCGGCCGTCGCATTGGCCGCCACCGCGGTGTGAAATGTGAAGTCGATCAGCGTGTCGGCGTTTGAGAGGGCCTCGGCAACACTGTCCGTCAGCGCGGCGCCCAGGGCGCCGACGCCCGCCAGCTCCCCGGCGTCCGATCCGAGCGACGCGTGCCCGGCAATCTCGGTCGCGCCCGTCACTTCGATGCCGGCCATTTCATGGCCGCACTGCACCAGCATCCGTCCCATCCGGCCGGCCGCGCCGGCAATCGCTACTCTAGTCATTGCGTGTACTCCGATGTCGTGTCTGATTGCGGTCGAAATCCAGTAGAACCGTTCTCCGGGACGGTTCAGCAGAGCCAGGGCGGGGGAGGTGAGTCCGGCCTGGTTTGGAACCGTCCTGGAGAACGGTTCTACGGCTTCACAGCAGCCCCACCGCCTGCATTGTCGCGCGAAGCGTTGCCCGGGCGCTGTCGTTCATGGCGCACAGGGGCAGACGGTAGACCTCCCGTATCGTTCCCATCATGGCCATCGCGGCCTTGACCGGAATCGGGTTCGTATCCACGAACATGTCCGTAAACAACCGGTAGTAGCGCTGATGAAGCTCCCGGGCTTCAGCCCAGTTGCCTTCCAGCGCCGCGTGCGTCATACGGGTCACTTCGGCCGGAATGATGTTCGAAGCGACGCTGATCACGCCTCGCGCGCCGACGGACATCATCGGTAACGTCAGCGCATCGTCGCCGGAGAGAACTTCGATGTCACCGCGGCACGAGAGAATCGCACTGACCCGATCGACGCTGCCGCCGGCTTCCTTGACGGCGACGACCGACGGGTGCCTGGCCAGGCGGGCAACCGTGTCGATCGCGATTTCACGTGAAGTGCGGCCCGGTACGTTGTAAAGCACGACCGGTAGTCCCAGCTCGGCAACCGTGCTGAAATGCCGATAGAGCCCCTCCTGGCTGGGCTTATTATAGTAAGGAGTCACCTGCAGGGTCGCGTCGGCGCCGGAATCGATAGCGGCCCTGGTCATCGCGAGCGCCTCCGAGGTCGAATTGGCGCCGGTGCCGGCGATGACCTGCATGCGGCCCGCGGCGGCTTTGACGGCCGCGGCGACGACCTTGTTATTCTCATCGTGGTTGAGGGTCGGCGATTCTCCCGTTGTGCCGACGGGTACGATGCCGTCGATGCCGGCCGCAGCCTGCGCGTCGATCAGCTCCGCGAATTTGCCGTAGTCCACGCTCTCGTCGGAGTTGAAAGGCGTGACAATGGCCGTGTATGTACCGCTGAACATCTTGGAGCCTCCTTTTGGAATTCGGTATCAGTTGAAATCCGATTGCGAGGATAAACACACGCGTGTCGCGCTGTCAACGCAGTGGAGGCGGGAAACCGACCTTCGGGCGCATCTGCGATTTGTTGCACCTGCAGAATGGCCCCCACCGGGACAAGCCCCGACTATCGTACACCAAAGTCACCATACACCCCTACGAGACACCACTGGAGACGGCGGTCCTCTGCCGTTACGAGCAGGTGTGAGTGCACTTGGCGGAACAGGCGAGGGATTCGTTCATTTCTGTTTCAGTTCGTGCTCAACATTT
Source organism: uncultured Victivallales bacterium (assembly GCA_964555035.1). Taxonomy (GTDB): domain Bacteria; phylum Verrucomicrobiota; class Kiritimatiellia; order UBA8416; family CAYOBW01; genus CAZKRK01. The sequence continues at coordinate 37,653 of CAZKRK010000010.1, forward strand.
GCTCGTAACGGCGGAGGACCGCCGTCTCCAGGGTTTTCTCGGTCAACGCTGTGGGGGAGACAATGACTTTTGTGCATAAAGGACAGGACAAGCCCGGCGGGGGCCATTCTGCAGGTGCAACAAATCGCAGATGCGCCCGAAGGTCGGTTTCCTGGTTCCCTCACTCCGTCGATTCCCTGCCCAGCGATACGACGGTGCGTCGCCAGAGCAGGAAGGCAAAGGGCCCAAGCAGCGGACACAGGGCAAACACCGCGCGCCATTTCAGCTCTGAGGGGATTGAGATCGTCTTGAAGAGGCGGTTGCCTCAGCGGGCGCGTGGAGGCGGGGAATCCGAAGCACGAGACACCCGCGGGGATGACTTCGCCCCGGATTTATCCAAAGACTTGACTTTGCCGGTCAAGATTCGGTATCACATGCGTTCTCCTGGAGGTTTTTTGGATGATTTTGACTGAATACTTCGAGGTGCGCTGGCATGGCCGTGGGGGTCAGGGGACGGTGACCGGCGCCAAGTCTCTGGCCGAGGCCGTACAGGGCACCGGCAAGTGCGTTTCGGCGTTTCCCGACTATGGACCCGAACGGCGCGGGGCGCCCGTGCGCGCCTATAACCGTTTTGCCCGCAACCGCATACGCACGCATCTGCCGGTGCGTGAGCCCGACGTTATCATGGTCGTCGACGCGACGTTGATGGGGGCTCCCGATGTGGTGGCGGGAATGAACGATTCAACCGTGTTCATCGTCAACACGGAGAAGGACGGCGGTGAAGTCAGGGCCAAGCTCGGCATTGAAAGGCAACCCCTTCTGACGGTAGCGGCCAACGTGATTTCCTGCGAACTTTTTGGCCGCGAGATCCCGAATTCGGCCATGATGGGCGCTTTCGCGTGCGCTTGCCCGGAGATCATTGCCAAGAAATTGCTTGTGCGCGAGGCCCGGCACGTGTTCGCACACCTGCTGGCGGCCGACATCGTAGACAAGAACCTGGCGGCGATCGAGCGCGGCCACGATGAGGCAAGAATCGGATGAGCGACAAGTACGCACTGAAAACGTGGCAGGAACTGCCCATCGGCGGCGTGATTGTCGAGGGCGGCAACGCAGCCGACTACGAGACCGGGACCTGGCGTACGCGTCGTCCCCTGTGGAAGAGCGAGAACTGTATCCATTGCCTCAATTGCTGGGTGTTCTGCCCCGAGGAAGCTTTCCAGTTGACCGACGGCAAGACCAAGAGCGGCAAGGACCGCAAGGAAATCGGCAGTATCGACTACTACCACTGCAAAGGCTGCGGCCTGTGCGCGGCCGAGTGTCCTGTCAACAAGAAGGGCGAGTGCGAGGCGATCGAGTTCGTCCACGAAGAGACCTAGAGAGAACCACGCCATGCCGACTACGAAAGCCATAACCGGAAACAGCGCCATCGCGGAAGCCATGCGGCAGATCCAGCCCGATGTGGTGCCGGCCTTTCCGATCACGCCGTCGACCCAGGTCATCGAGGACTTTGCCTGCTTCGTGGCCGACGGAGATGTGAACACCGAGCTTGTGCTCGTGGAGAGCGAACACAGCGCCATGTCGGCCTGCATCGGCGCGTCGATCGCCGGCGGGCGTGTCATGACCGCAACGGCCTCGTGCGGATTGGCCCTGATGTGGGAGATGCTCTACGTCGCCGCCAGCATGCGCCAGCCGGTCATCATGACCATCGTCAACCGCGCACTTACCGGTCCGATCAACATTCATCCCGACCACGGCGATTCGATGGGGTGCCGCGACGCCGGTTGGATACAGCTCTATGCCGAGAACAACCAGGAGGCCTACGACAACCTCCTGATGGCTACGGTTATCGCCGAGCATCCCGACGTGCGTTTGCCGGCGATGGTCTGCATGGACGGGTTCGTTATCTCACACGCCGTGGAGACGATGAAGATCGAAGATGACGTGCTCGTGCGTGACTTCATCGGCGACTACGAGTCGCGCTACTCGATTCTCGACACGGACAATCCCGCCTCATGGGGCGCGCTCGACCTGCAGAACTACTACATTGAGCATAAGCGCGGCCAGATCGAGGCCATCACCAGGGCCAAGGGCGTTATCGATGAGGTCTCGGAGCTTTTCTGCGAGGAGTTCGGCCGCAAATACGAGCTGTTCGAGTCCTACCGGTTGAAGGACGCCGAGCGCGTGATTGTGGCGATCGGCTCCGTGGCCGGCGAGGTAAAGGAAGTGATCGACGCGCTGAGGAAGAAGGGCGAGAAGGTCGGTCTGCTCAAGATCCGCGCGTTTCGTCCGTTCCCGTACGAGGAGATTCGCGAGGCGTTGAAGCACGCCGGGGTCGTGGCCGTGCTTGACCGTTCGGCGAGTTTCGGCGGCTACGGACCGCTCTTCGCCGAGATCCGAACCGCGCTCTACGATCTGGAGCGCCGGCCGCTGGTCTACAACCGGACCTTCGGGCTGGGCGGTCGCGAGCTCTACCACGATGAAATCGCCGCGATCTACGCCGAAAGCGACAGGTACCTCCACGCCGGCAAGGTCGAGAAGGTCTATGACATTCTGAGCGTGAGGGGGGACTGAGATGCCGAATCTTCAGCAATTGGCAAAGAAAGAGGGCGCTTTTTCGAGCGGTCATCGCATGTGCGCCGGCTGCACCGTGCCGATTTTCGTGCGTATGCTGACGCGCGTGACCGACTACGAAATCGTGGTGGGTTCCGCCACGGGGTGCCTTGAAGTCGCTTCGACGATTTTCCCGTACTCGGCGTGGAAGGTGCCGTGGCTGCACACGGCCTTTGAAAACGCGGCGGCGACCATGTGCGGGGCGGAAACCCTCTACCAGGTCAAGCGCCGGACCGGCCGCACCGACCGCGACGTCAAGTTTATCGCTATCGGCGGCGACGGCGGCACGTACGACATCGGGATTCAGTCCCTCAGCGCCACCATGGAGCGCGGGCACGACCTGCTCTACATCTGCTACGACAACGGCGCCTACATGAACACCGGCATCCAGCGCAGCAGCGCCACGCCGTGTGGTGCGGCCACGACGACGACCCCGGTCGGCAAGGCGTCTTCGGGCAAACGTCAGCGCAAGAAGGACCTGACGCGTATCATGGTCGGCCACCATCTTGACTACGTCGCGCAGGCCAGCATTCACAGTCCCGTGGACCTCTCCAACAAGCTCAAAAAGGGCATCGAACTCGACGGTCCCGCGTTTCTGAACATCATCTGCCCCTGCATCCCCGGATGGCGTATCGCCCCGGAGACCGGCGTGGAGTCGGCGCGCCTGGCGGTCGAAACGCGTTTCTGGCCGCTGTACGAAGTCATCGATGGCAAGTACAAGCTGTCCTACAAGCCCAAAGAGCGCGTGCCTGTCGCCGACTGGCTGCTCGCGCAGGGCCGTTTCAAGCATCTCAAACGCCCCGAGCACAAACACCTCATCGACGAGCTGCAAGCGCAGGTCGACGAGCAGTGGGAGCGGTTGCTCGAACAGGAAGCACGGGACGCTGAACATTGATTGACGATTAGCGATTGATGATTTCAGACTAGTCCCGCCCCAAGGCGCATACGGCTTTGGACAATTCGGCGGGGA
>CAZKRK010000011.1:0-40866 GCA_964555035.1 uncultured Victivallales bacterium
CGCAACGCGGATCGGCGCGGAGTGGCGTGGTTCGGTTGGAGCGCGCTACGCGCCGACACTCGCAAGCGGCCCATGACCTTTCAACAACCAAAAGGTGTCAAACGGAAATCAGGACGTGACAGAGCGCTATGTGCGTCGGCGGGCAACGATTGATGTGGGCGCAATGGCGGAAAATGCAGGTGACACCCGTTCGCCGTCGTCACAGCCTGGCATGCATCTGCCGGCGATTCCGGTGGTCGAAGTGCAGCGCTGTGCACAGGCCCGGAGGGCCGTCATAGTAGAGCCTGGGGTGAAGCGTAGCGGAACCCCAGGAGCCGTCAGTCAGCAAACCGGCTGAGCCCCGGAGGGGCTTCGCGTCGCCTATGCCGCCCCTCCGGGGCTACCGCAGCTCGACCGCTTCCGCGGGAATCCAGCCGCCGCGTTTGCCGTCGGTGACGCGGACCCAGTCTTCCCAGGCTTCGTCGATCTGGACGGTGGCTTCCGCGGAGAGCGAGAAGCTCTCGAGGGCGTTCAGGGAGGGGGCCAGGCGGGCCGCGGCCTGGCGGGTGGTCGCGGCCGTGTGGGTGGCGCCCAGCGTGCGGGCGATGGCTGAACGATAGGGAGTCGATCCCAGCACGAACACGGCCAGAATGCCGACTGCGGCGGCAACCCGCTTCAAGCCCCGTCGCCGGCCGGCGCCTCGCAGGGAAACCAGGGTCGAGCTGACGACGGTGACGGCCGCGATCCAGTAGAGCGCCAGGGCGAGTGCCACGCGCGCGGCCGGGCTGGTTTCCCATTTGCGCTTGACGGCTACGGCTACGGCGCGGCGCGGCGGCTGTTCGCGCTCTTCCGGTCGATAGTGCTCCACGGTTTCCTTCTGACGTTGTTTGAAGCGTAGCGCGAAAGGTCCGCGTTCGATCGTGCGATACTTGCCGGCCGCGGCGTCAAAAAAGGAAAATGCGATCGAGCCAACCTGCGTGGCGTTTGTGCTCTGCGGAATGAGCACCTGCGTGTAGACGTGTCGCAGACCGGAGGACTCCTCCTTTACCGGTTCCGGGTCGTACACCTTGAAGTGGCCGTCAGGTGAGAACCGCGGCACGCGGACGTCGTCGAACTTGCCGTGGCCCTGGATGACAATCCTGGCCGTGATAAGATCGCCCGGCGCCAGCTCCGTGGGAGAGAGGCTGACGTCGAAATCGAACTTGCCGATGGCGTCGCTGAAATCGGCCGGCTTTCCCACCGCGGGGACGGGCAGTACCGTCAGCGTCAGCGGGTTCACGCGGACGTTGTGTTGCGACTGAAACGTCATGAAACCGCGACGCTGTAGAACGCGGAAGCTGAGGATCGGCGCGAGGCGCAAAGGTCCCAGCCGCTTTGGGGTCACATCGAACCGGAATCGACGCGTTTCGACGACGGCGCTTCCTACCTGCCTGCGTTGGGTGGGCAATTCGGCCGCGGCCGAGCGTTCGAGCGTGGCCGGCCCGGGCATGCCTTTCAGATCGATGTCCTTGCCCAAGCCGACCCCGTTGGCTTGAATGGTGAGCGTCATGGCAAACGTCTCACCGAGATACACGCGGCTGCGGTCCACCTGGAAATGGGCCGTAACGGGCGGCTTCGACTGTGCCCGAGTCGGCGAGACGGACACGGCAATCGCGAAGCAGGTGACGGCGAGCAGCGGAGTGCGGCTTGAAGGTGACAGGCTCATTGCGTTTTCTCCATGAGCTGTTCGCGCATTTCCGCGTCGTGTTCCCCCTGGACGTCCTGCTGCAGCGACGTTGCGGCGCTCGAACCGAACACGATTGCCACGGCGACCGCGATCATGGCGAGCCGGGCGGTGTCCCCGCGTATTCCGAGGACTCGCAGCGAAATCAGCGCCCAGAAGACGGCAAACGCTGCCAGGGCAATCGTGACGCGGGTGCGGGTGGCCAGACCATAGTGCCAGAAGAGTAGCGGGCGATACCACGCAAGGTCTACGCCCTCACCGTTTTCGCCGCGCTTCCCTTCGAGCGCGAGTAACATGTTGCGGCGGATCTCGGGCGACGAGCCCATGAATCGCTCCGCCCGCAGCAGGGACTCGACCGCGTCATCGTAGCGTTGCCCCAGGGCCTGGGCCGTGCCGAGGTTGTAGAAAAGGTAACCGTTCCGCACACCGGCCTCGGCCAGCCCGCGGTAGGCTTCAGCCGCGGCCTGGAAGTCCTCAGGGGTCCGCGCGCGGAACATGCTGTTGTTGGCTTCTTCCCACAGAAAGGCGGCCTCGTCCGCCGGCATCGAGAGGGCCGCGCGTGTGGAGAGGAGGGCAACCAAGGCCGTAGCCAGGCGGGGGGCGCAAACTCGCGCCAAGTTGTGCATCGTCATGTTGCCGCCCCCTTTTCGAGCACGTACTGTCAAATATCGAACAGAAGGAACAGGCGAACGGAAGAAATGTCGAAGGAGATGAGAGCGTTCCTTCGACATTTCTTCTGTTCGCCTGTTTCTTCTGTTCATTATTCGTCTCCCCGCTCGAGCATATCAATCAGCGCGGTCGCCTCCCGGCAATCGTTCGCGATGTCTTCGCGGTCTGCGTCGGTCTGGGCGAACGACGCGTTGAAGCTGCGTTCGAGGAGAGTCGAGAGCCGGGCGGTCGTCTCGCCGGCGACGCCGTGCTCTGCAAGGAGGCGCCGGGCCTGGTCCGGCGTCATGGCGGCTTCGTCGCCGCCAAACCGGTACGCCAGATACTTGCGCAACGCCGCGCACACGGCGTGGGAGCCTTCTCTCGCCGACGGGTCCGGCTTCGCAACCGCGTCTCTGAGTATCGCGCGCGCCTGGTGCAGGCCGTTCTTCAAGCGCCGCCGCTCGAGTATGCGCCGCGTGGCGGCGGCGCCACCCTTGCCCACCAGCACGATCCCAAACAGGAGAGGACCTACGATGGCCAGAACCATGTGAAGTCGCGTTCCCACCAGGCGGGCCGGCACGGCGCCGGCCGCATCCATCGTAATCGGAGCGGGAATGGCGGCGCCCTTGTGAAGAGTGCCCGCGGCCGCTGCCACGTCATTGGTCGGCGTACCGAAAATGTCTTCCTGGCCCAGCTCCTCGGTCTCTTCCGCACGGATGGGGATCGGCCGCGTGTAGGTTTTCTCGTACTCCCGCGTGTCCGCGTTGTAGTAGGCGACCTCGATCGGGGGCAGCTCGAAGGTGCCCGCCCTGGTCGGTCGGATCATGTAGGTGAACTCCGTGACACCGGCCTTGCGCTCCGTAGCGATGTTGTCTTCGTACACGCGAAAGTGTTCGGTGAGGGATGTCTGTCTGCTGAGCTGGGGAGGGTAGACGGTGTCCATCCTGTATGCCCCGGCGATGCTGAGGGTCAGGGAAAGGGGATCGCCGACGCGGCAGGTCTGCGTGTCCAGTTTTGCTTCGACCGTGAGGTTGGTGGCCAGGGCGCCGACAAAGGAATCGGGCCGTCCCTCTTCCGGCGGCGGTACAACGTGAACGGTCGCGGCCGGTCCCACGGCGAAGATGCGTTTTCCGTTGGCGCGGCCGGTGGCCGGGTCGGCGCTTTCATAAATATAGCCGCGGAAGATGGCGGGTCCGAATGTCTGGCTGCCCTCCTTGGTGGCCTTGAACCTGGTCGTGAGGGAGTAGCGGAAGTACTTCTTTCCCTTGATCGTGGCCGTTTCGCGTTTGAAGAGGAACTTTGCCTTGCGTGATTCGAAGAAGGCGGGAAAGCCGAAGGGATCGTTGTCCCGGGTGGTGAAGTTGTTCAGGAGAAACCCCGGCTTCTTCGCTCCGGCCAGGTACGGAGTGAGCAGTGTTCCCAGGTTTGGCCCTTCCAGTCCCTCCGGCAACTGTCGCTCCAGGTAGCCCACCTGCAGGGTTGGCGGGGTTCCCGGATCGATGGGGTCCACGGCGACGAAGGGAGGCGGGAGGCGTTTGACGGCGATCGACAACGTGACGTCGAACGGTTCGTCCACGAGGACGGATTCCTTGGACGCCGTCACGCTCATGATGACGAAATCCTGCGAGTCGAGCCCGTCTACGGTAACGGCCGGCCCGACGAAGGTCTTTGCTTTGCCGCCAACCTTGACGACGATCGGGCCGGCCCTGAGGGCGCCGGTTTTGCGCGGGGTGAGCCGGTAGGTGAGCGTGCGCGTGACCCCGCCGCCGCCCTTGCGCATCTGTCTGCCGTTGAAGAAGAACGAGAAACCGAACCCGCTGTGCGTCGACGTGCCGATGTGGTGAACGGCAAACCCCTGGATACCCGAGACGTCGACCCGCGTCGTTTCGTCTCCCGACACCGTCACCTTCAGGTCAACCGACTCACCGATGTAGATACGATCACGGGTGAGAGAGACTTCGGCATCCAGTGCCGGAGCGCGGGTGGTGAGAGGGAGGAGGAGCAGGAGGGCGAATGCAAGGCCGCGGTACGGTCGTGCTCTGTCGTTTCCGCTCTCCATCACCAGTCCCGCTTTCCAGGGGCAAGAAAGACGCGCTGCTGCCGGCGGCGTTTTTCTTCCTCGTGCTCCTTTTCGCGTTCGAGCGCCTTCTCCAGGACTTCTCTGACCTCTTCAGGAGTCTTCTCCTCGGGCTCCTGTTGCTCTTGCTGCTGTTGTTGGTCCTGTTGCTGTTCGTCCTGCTGTTGGTCTTGCCGGTCCTGTTGCTGTTGGTCCTGCCGATCCTGCTGCCGGTCCTGTTGTTGCTGCTGTTGCTGTTGGGGCGGCTTAGGCAGCAGCTTGGCGATCTCCTCCAGGAGCGCGTAGCTCTCTCTCTCAGCCGGGAGAGCGGCGCCCATGTTCTTTTCGGCAAGATGCCGGACCGCGCTCTTCTGCGTCTCGATGGCCTGGGCGGTCAGTTCGACGACCTTGCGGCGGTCCTCGGCCGAAAGAACCGGGGGCTGGTTTGTGTCCGCCGGTTGCTGCACGGTGCCGGGTTGACCGGGCACGGCCCCCTGCGCCGGAATGCCTTCCTCGGGTACTTGCTGCTGGAAGCGTTCCCCGAAGAGGTGCGTCAGGGCGAGCGCTTCGTTCTGGTCGCGTTGGAGCTCCGCCAGCTCCGCGTCGCCGAGCTCGCCGGAAGCGGTTGAGACGATCGCGTTGGACTGGCGCCGCATGTCTTCTCCCAGCACCATCTCGTACGGCACGATTCCCTTCCATAGCTGGTAGACTGCCGCTTCCGCGGTCGCGGCGGCGTTGTAACCGTCGGGGTTGAGGTCGCGCAGCTCGGAGGCGGCGTTCCGCATGTTCTCCCGCGTACCCTCGACGATGTGCTCGAACATGGCGAGTTGCTGTTGAACGTTGGTCTGGGTTGCCGCCTGTTGCTGCATGGCCTCCATGAGCTTGCCCTTGAGCGGTATCCACAAATCGGCGTTGGTTCGCTGACGCGCCGCGAGATCCTCGTATTGCCTGATCTGGGAAGGGGTGTTGTTGGTGACGGTCGCCTCGACGCCTTTTCTGATCTCGCGCTGGCTACGCAACATCTCGTCGGCGATCTTGGTAGGCGGCGTGGACTGGTACTTCTCCAGCAAGCGCGCCAGCTTTGCGCTCTGCTCCACCTCCGGCAACGCATTGAGCACGGCCTGCAGGTTCTCGCGCGAGACCGCGTCCCGGCCGTCGTAGCGGGCGGCGTTCTTGAAGGCTTCGGCGGCGGCGTTGAGCAGCGACGCCCTGGCGCTGAGGTTGGTCGAGTTGGGTTGCTCGTCCTCATCCGGCTCGGCCTGTCGGCAGAGGGCTGCTCCGAGTCCGAGCGATACATCCCGGTTGCGCCCGTGCCGGCTTGTCGCTTCGGTTTCGAAGATGTCAGCGGCGTCTTCGAACAGTCCCGCTTTCAGGTAGGAGAGGGCGGCGTTGAAACGGAAGTCACTTTGGGACTTGGCAGTGGAGCGGGTGGCGGCGTGCAGGTAGGTTTCCGCGGCTTCCTTGTATTTGCCGAGTCCGTAGAGGCGCTGGGCAATGCGCGCGCCGGACCGGCCGGCGGGCACGTCGTCGACATCGGTAGCTTCCGCGATGTCAACCGCGTTGGTATCCGTCACTGCGTTGGTCGCGCCCGGCGTGTTGCTTCCCGCCAGCAGGCCGCCCAGCGCCAGCAGCACGCCCAGCCGTTTCAGCTCCTGCCTGGGAGGGGAAAGGTCCTTCAGCGGCGGCGGGACGGCAGGCGGTTCCACGGGAGACGCGGGTTGTGATTCCACGACCGGAGCCGCCGGTTTGCCGATTGCCAGGCGCCCGCGACTGAGAAAGGCGCCGCCCACGAAACAGAGCAGGGCCGGGAACAGGAATATCTGGAAACGCTCGATGTGGCGCCGTTTCAGGGTTTCCTCCAGGTCCTGCGCGGTTACGTTGCGCAGGTATTCGCGATAGAGCGTTCCGAGGGTCGTGCTGGCCGTGCTGGCCGTGCCCAGTGGGATGTAGGCGCCGCCCGGGGTCTGACGCGTGATCTTGTGCAGGGTCTTGTTGTCGAGCTTGGTGACGACGTCTTCGCCTTCGTGCTGCGCATAGCGCGTCTTGCCCGACTGGTCCGGAATGCGCGCGCCGCGGCTGCTGCCGAGGCCGACGGCGAAAATGGGAATCCCGCGCTCTCCCGCCTCCTTGGCGGCGTCCAGGGCCTTGCCTTCGAGATCTTCGCCGTCGGAGACGAGAACGATCGCCTTGTGTGCGCCCGCCGTATTGTCGAAGGCGTCGAGCGCTTTCATGATAGCGTCGGCAATGCTCGTTTCACCGCGCGGAGCCGAGTGAATGTCGGTTGCGTCGAGCATCTGGCGCAGGTAGGCGTAGTCGGTCGTCAGGGGACAGACCAGGGAGCCCTTGTTGCGAAAGGCGATCAGTCCGGCGCGGTCGCCGCGCAGCTCCTTGATGAGGTCGAGCAGGTCGGCCTTGGCGCGGCGCAGGCGGTTGGGATGCACGTCGTTCGCCAGCATGGAGCGCGATACGTCCAGGCAGATCATGACGTCGCGTCCGCGCGTGTAGACTGTCTCCTCGCGCGTTCCCCAACGCGGGCGGGCCGTCGCCAGCATGAGCAACAGCAGGCCCGTCGAGACAATGCCGGCCTGCCACATGAAACGCGCGTGCGATCCGCGGGGCATGAGCTTGTTCTGCATAGTCGCCGAGACGAAGGCCGCCAGACGGGCGTGTCGCCGGCGCGCGCTCACGATCCACCACGCGGCGACGGCAGGCACCAGCCAGATCAGGTACAGCACCCAGGGATGTACGAAATGCAGATTCATGTCCGTGTCTGTCTCTTCAGACGATCCTCTTCGCGGTCAGCATGTTGAGGGTCGTGCCCAGCACGACGCACCCCAGCGCCGGCAGCAGCAGGCTCAGGAACAACTCTTCGTACTGGTTGTAGACCTCCTGCTGGATTTCCGTCTTTTCCAGTTTGTCGATTTCGGCCAGGGCCCGCTCCAGTCCCTCGGCGTCGCGCACGTTGAAGTACTCGCCGCCGGTTGTGCTCGCGAGACGCTTCAGGAACCGTTCGTCAAGCCCCATGCGGGCGTTTGCCCGGACGATCCGGGTCCGGCCCAGGCGGTCCTTTCTGGCGATGACGGGATAGGCGTTGGGCGTGCCGACGCCGATCGTGTACACCTTGATTCCCATCTTGCGGGCGACCTCCATGGCCTCGTCCGGTTCGATGACGCCGGCGTTGGACTCCCCGTCGCTCAGGAGGACGATGATCTTCGATTCGACTTCCGCGTGTTCGAGACGCGCCGCCGCGGTGGCCAGTCCGTCGCCGATGGCCGTGGCCAGCTCCTGTTCGTCGAAAAGCTGTCCGGCCGCGCCCTGGACCGGCCTGGGGATTTCCACGCCCTCGAGGACGTGCAGCAACGCGTCCCGATCGGCTGTGAGCGGGCAGCGCGTGGAAGCGTAGCCGCCGAAAGAGACGAGCCCGATCAGGTCGCCGGCGCGCCGGTTCACGAATTCGGCAAAGGTCTCCTTCACGACGTCCAGCCGCGTTTCGTAGTTGAACGGCGTGATCTTGCCCTCGGTCAGGTCCAGGGCTTCCATCGAACCCGAGGTGTCGACCACCATCTCGATCGCAATCACGTCTGCCTTGTGGGACGAGACCGAAAAGACCTTCCGCGGACGGGCCAACGCGAAGATTGCCAGCAGCAGCCCGGTCAGGAACAGCGCGGGGAACAGGTACGAGGCCGCGATGCGCCACGTGCCGCCGCCCGAGGGAACGCGGGCGACCGGTGCGAACAGCAGCGCGCGCCGCACCCGCCGCCGATAGACGTACCAGCAAAGTACGCCCAGCGGTATCAGCAGGAAGAACGCGTAAGGTTGTGCAAACCTGAACATGTCAATCCTCCGCCGCCTGCGCGTGTTCTTCGCTGTCGCCGATAACGTAGTCGCGTGCCGTCTGCACCGAGGAATCGACCGCTTCCGCCGTTGGCTGCCGGGCGGCGAACTTGACCAGGTCCGCGGCCTCCAGGAACGTCTTCAGGCGCGCGACGACCTCGGGCGCGAAACGCCCGTCGTTGCTGACGGCCGCGAGGAACTCCTCCGTGGTCTGTTCGGGGGCGTGGACCTTGTGCACGCGCTCGATGTAGCGCCGCACGATCATGGTCAGCTCGACGTAAAAGTCCTTCGGACGGTTCTGCTCGATGAGGCGCTTCGAGAGCAGTTCCCTGAGTTCGAAGAGGGCGCGATCTTTCGGCGACATGCGCCGCAGCTTGTGCGCGCGCTGCAGCCGCGGCCACAGCTTCCACAGCGTGACGGCCGCGGCAATCAGCACCAACAGGACGATTACCCACGTCGCGATAGTCTTGAAGGGGGGGTAAATCCAGCGCGCTTTGAGGTCCTCTGCTATCTCGTCGTCGACGTCTCCCTCGACGACCGCGGCCCGTTCGAACACGACCGGTCGCGTGGCGTACCAGCCCTTGCGGGGTGGGCTGGCGCTACGGTCCGTGTACTCGACTGCCATGGGGGCGATGCGGTATTCCGAGGCGACGCCCGGCGTCAGGCGCAGGCGGCGTACGCGGCGGGTTTCGCCGTCCACGGTGACCGGATCGCGGTCGATCGTGCCGCTGATGGTGAACCCGGCCAGGCGGTCGGCCAGCGACGGAAACTCGATCTCGACCTCGGACGGAGACGTCAACGTCAGCGTCACGACCGTGTCGCGGTCGAGGTAGACGATGGCGGGCGAAGCCTTCAGTTTGAACTCGATGGACCCCCAGGAGAAATCCTCCGTCAGGGCGGCGGGGGAGTCTTTGCCGGCGTCGTCTTTCCGCGCGTCTTGCGACGAGCGGCAACCGGTGAGGGCGAGCAGGGCGCAAAGGGCGGCAGTGGCGACGGCAACGACCGTGGGCCGGATTTGCAATCCGGCCGGGGCATGGGGGGAGCATGCGTGGGCTCCAGCCGGAAACTCCACCCCCCGCCCTGTCATCCCGAGCGAAGCGCAGCGGAGTCGAGGGATCTCGAGGCTTGCGACAAAGTCCGGAGTGGTTCCCAATTCCCGAGATCCCTCGACTCCGCTGCGCTTCGCTCGGGATGACAGGGCGGGGTTGCAGCTTTCCCGCCGACTTGTCCAGGACGCCACACGCTTTGGGGCGCTACCGGCCGGAGATCTCAACTCCCGCCCCTCACCCGCCTCCGCTGCGCCGCGGCGACCTCTCCCCCAAGGGGAGAGGTGAATCGCGTTCCCACCTCTCCCCTCGGGGGAGAGGTCGCCGCGGCGCAGCGGAGGCGGGTGAGGGGCGGAGCCGTTGGCGTGTGGATACGACGCGGATTCGTCTTTTGCACCGCTCCCCGCATTCAACCTGTATCCGGTCACCTTCACGTCGTTCCTACCCTCGCGATGCGCGTGTTTTGCGTTTCTGAAAGAGCTGCCGGATATCGTCGATGTACGGCCGGTCGGTCGAGAGAAACATCGAGTCGACCTTGTAACGCCGGAATGTCTCCGCCAGCTCGGTCCGCTCCTGCGTGGCGCGGGCCTGGAACGCTTCGCGGACACGTTTCGAGGCGGTGTCCAGCAGGACCAGTTCCCCCGACTCGGGATCCTGGACTTCGATCAGCCCCACGTTGGGCAGCGCGTGTTCGCGCGGGTCCGATACCGGGCAGCAGATTACGTCGTGCTTCTGGGAGGTGACGCGCAGCTCTTTCAGGTAGCCCGTGTCCATGAAATCCGAAATGACGAGCACAACGGCCTTCCGTTTCTGGACCCGGTTGAGAAAGCGCAGGGCCTCGGCGATATCCGTGCCGTGGCGCGTCTCTTCGGCCGCGAGGACCTCGCGCACCAGGCGCATGACCGCCGTGCGGCCCTTGCGCGGCGGGATCGATTTCACGATGCGGTCGCTGAAGAGAATCATGCCGACCTTGTCCTGGTTCTTGACCGCCGACAGGGCCAGCAGGCAGGTAAGCTCCGCGGCCACTTCCGCCTTGGTGCGTTCACACGACCCGAACGCCTGCGAACCGGAGATGTCGACGAGGAACAGGATCGTCAGTTCGCGCTCCTCGGCGAATCGCTTCACAAAGGGGTGCCCCATACGCGCGGTGACGTTCCAGTCGATCGAGCGCACGTCGTCGCCCGGCATGTACTCGCGCACCTCGTCGAACTCGATGCCCTGGCCGCGAAAGACCGACTGGTAGGCGCCCGAAAGATACTCGTCCACCATGCGGTCGGTGAAGACGCGGATTTTGCGCACCTGCTTCATCAGTTCTTTGGTGTCGATAGCCAACTGTCAAACCTCTAGTGTCATTCTAGGGGCACCAACGGTCCGCCCCTCACCCGGTCCGACGCAGGAGGACCGGGTGAGGGGCGGACCGTTGGTGCCCCTCGCAAACCCTATGTGCGCGGCGTTCGTCATCTCTGCATTCACATCCTTCGCGGCACATCACTCAGCACTACGGCACGGGAATGGTCTCCAGTATCTTTGTCACCACCTCCTCGGAGGTAATCTCTTCCGCATCGGCTTCGTACGTCAGGATGATGCGGTGGCGCAGGACGTCGTGGGCGATCTCCTTCACATCCTGCGGGGTGGCGTAGGCGCGGCCGTGCAGCATGGCGTTGGCGCGCGAGGCCATGTTCAGGTAGAGCGTCGCGCGCGGGGATGCCCCGTATTCGATCAGGTGCTTGATGTCGAGCTTGTGCTCTTCCGGGTTGCGCGTGGCGAAGACGATGTCGAGAATGTAGTCGCCGACCTTCTCGTCGCAGTAGACCTGGTCCAGGACGTCGCTCATGCCGGCGACTTCCTCGTGGGTCAGGACTGTGTTGAGCTTGATCTCCTGCTTGCGCGTGAAGCGGTTCATGATGCGGCGTTCGTCATCGCGTGACGGGTGCACGATCTTGCACTTGAGCATAAAGCGGTCGACCTGCGCTTCGGGAAGCGGGTACGTGCCTTCCTGTTCGATCGGGTTCTGGGTAGCCATGACCAGGAACGGCGCGGGCAGGGTATACGTGTTGTCGCCGATCGTGACCTGGCGTTCCTGCATGGCTTCGAGCAGGGCCGACTGGACCTTGGCCGGGGCGCGGTTGATCTCGTCGGCCAGCAGCAGGTTCGTGAAGACGGGGCCCTTCTTCGGGGTAAAGGTGGCGTCTTTCGGGTTGTAGATCATGGTCCCGATCACGTCCGCGGGCAGGAGGTCCGGCGTGAACGAGATGCGGTGGAACTGCAGGCCGAGGGCTTCGGCCATGGTCTTCACGGCAGTGGTCTTGGCCAGGCCAGGTACGCCTTCCAGGAGGATATGGCCGCCGGTAATCAGGCCGATCAGCATGCGGTCGAGCAGCTTCTCCTGCCCCACCATCACCTTGTTCACCTCGTCCCGCAGGCGCTGAATGCCTTCGGCCTGCTGCTTGATCAAATCGGTTGTCTGGGCAATGTCTGGTGTCATGGCGTCATTTCTCCCTGCACCGCGCATGGTGTCACGCGGAAGTGCCTTTCTTCTTTTCGGTCAAAGCTCGGATACAATAACGGTAGGTGAGACCTTGCGTCACGCCTGCTTTCCGAAAAAAAGCGCGGGAATATGGGACAAAATGGCCCGGCCCCCACGGGACTGCGCTACAGCCCTCTGTAGAGCGTCAGTAGTGAGCGGCTCCAGGAGCCGCACCGGAGGGCGCAGGTTGCGGGACGGGCCTACGGGAGGTAGCGGTGACACCATCCCGCAAGACTGCCGATGATCTGTTACTCTATGATGTGTCCGCCTGGGCATGAGTCGCGAACGTAGGTCCGATTTGCAATCGGACCCAAACCACACCGGTTGGCTCAAATGACTAGAGGGGAACACCACGTCCCAAGCGGCGTTGGGGTCCGATTGCAAATCGGACCTACGTTCGCCGCGAATCTGCAGCCAACAGGCATGAACGAGACGAAGGAGGCGGGTCGGGGGACAGCTACTTATCCGCCTTCTTCTCAGGGGCCGCCGGCCTCGCCTTCTCTACCGGTTTCGGCGCAGGCGCCGGTTTGGGCGTGACCGGCGGAACCGCGACGGGTTCGGTCACGACCGTGGGAGGTGTGAGTGACTTGGGCTTGGCTGCCGCCTTCGGAGCGGGTTTGACTTCCGGCTTGGTTGGTTCGGGTACCGGCGGAGCCGGCTTGGGTGCGGGAGTCGGCTTCACTTCAGGCTTGGGCTCGGGCTTGGGCGCCGGCTTTGCAGTCTCGACTTTGCCCGGTATGCCCTCGATTTTCGCTTCCGGCTTGTCACCGTCCTTCTTGTCGCCGTCGTCGTCTTCCTTTTCCTTCTCCTTCAGCTTGACCAGCTTGTCGCGGGTGATGGCCAGGTTGTCGGACTTGTAGGACTCGATTACGAAAGTCCAGGGGGCGAGCTTGGCGTTGAGCTCGGCCACCGTGGCTTCGAGCTCCGTGCGCTCATTGGCTTTCTTCTCGGCCTCTTTTTCGCGCTTCTTCTTCGCCTCTTCGTCCTCGTCCTCGGGCGGCGCGGGCTCCGGCTCGGCCGGTTTCAAAGCCACGGCCAGGCGCAGATAGCGCTTGTCGCCGTCTGCGACCTTGTTACCGACCCTGGCGCTGTAGATTTCGCCCTTCTTGGTGTTCGCCGTGAAGACGACGGGATCGTTCATGCCGGTTACGTCGTCGCCCAGAGCGGGATCGGCGATGTCCTCCAGGCGCAGGTAGCTGAGGGCCGACTCGATGCTGTACATCTTGGACGTCTCAAGCTCTTCCTCGTCCCGAACGCCTGCCAGCTTCAGACTGCCGTCCTTTTTCGTGAACGTCAGTTTCGGCCGGGCCGGGCCGGCGATCCGGATATCCTCGATATCCGATGAGGATACATTGCAGATCTCCGTATCCAGCCAGTCCGTTGGGGTTTCCGAGAGCTGCGTGAGCGTTTCTTTCACGAGATAGGCGGTCTCGCCGCCGTCGGTCGAGACATAGCGACCGTCGGGATAGCCGTCGCCGGGGGCGTCTTCGGTCTTGCGCTTGCGCGTTTCGCCGATGAGAAGCGACGCGATCTTGCCTGCGCCTTCGCCGTACAGTTCCAGCAGCATGCCGGTGTCTTCGTCGCCGGCTTTGGGCGGCGCCAGCTTGAGGGACTTGCGCCGGGTGTCGCTGACCTCGATGACCTGGCCGACTTTGAGCTCGGACAGGTCGATCAGGATGTCGCGTACTTTCCCAAAGTCGACCGGGTAGTCGTAGCGATTCGCCAGGACCCACTTGTCGCCCGCGCGCGCTACCGTCGTGGTCGCGGTGGGCGTAGTCAGCGTGATCTTCTCGACGGCGTTGACGTCCAGCTCTCCCAGGACGGTTTTGCCGAGCGCCTCCGGCGTGGTGTCCGCCGGCTCGCGCGAGGTCATGTATGCGATACCGCCGAGGACAACAGCGACGGCAGCGAGAATGCCAAGTTTCTTCGGATTCATATGATTGCTTCCTCTGTTGATCGTTAACGTTTTCTGCGAAGGAGACCGTACGACACGCCGGCCACACAGATCAGGGCCGGCATCAGGCCGATGTTGAGGACCTTCAGCAATACGCCCAGCTTCTCGATGTCACGGCGGAGGTTCTTGCGGACCTCCTTCAGTTCGCGCTTGGTGTCGTGTTCTGCTTTTCTGAATTCCTTGATCTTGGCCTGCTGTTCGGGGCTCAGGATGAAACGCTGGTTCTTGTCCTTCTCGCCCTGAAGCTGGCTCAGCTCACGCTGCGTTTCCTGGAGCTTCTCCACGAGCTCGTTTTCTTTCTTCTTCCATTCGCCGCGGGCCTGGTCTTCGAGCTCGAGCACCTTCGTGAACGGGCGGTTGAATTTGCCGCGCGAGCGGATGCCGATCAGGTCGGAGCTGCCGGCGATCTGCTCGGCCGCGTTGGCGAAGAAGTTCAGGTTGTCGTTGCGCGGCTGGTTGACCTTGGCACCCAGGAAGTTGAGTTGCTGCACGCAGACGGGATTGAAGAGCATGTCGACGTCGCCGACCAGAACAGCCGTGCTCTTGCCTTCCTTGAGGCTGCCGTCCGCGGGACCTTCCTCCTTCTTCTCCTCGTCATTGCCGCCGTCGCTGCCGGGTTTGCCTTCGGGGAAGGCGGTCTTGAACGTGCCGGTCAGACGCATGCCGAGGTTGTACTTCACGCCGGTCGGCTTGATTTCCGAGCGCAGGGCCTGCGCTCCGAAGCGGGCCGACATGGCGCTGACCAGGCAGGAGCTCTCCGACGTGGTGAGCAGGGGCGTGGCCTCAAGCTCCTTGCCGGTCCCGTCGGTGAAGGCGCCGGCATAGGCCAGCATCATCGTTTCGAGCTGGGTTGTGAGGATGTCTTCGCCGTTCATGAACTTCTTCGTCATGGAGAGAACGGTCGGGTTCTCCTCGGCGGCGCCGTTGCGGCCGCGCATGACCGACACGGCGCGCGTATCGGCGATGACCTTCTGCTCGTCGAACGTGATGCCCCACGCGTCAAAGAGCTTCTTGAGCGAGGAGGATACCTGCTGCCGCATCGCCATCATCGGGTTCTGCTGCGGCTGGCTTTCCATGTCGGCGATGCTCATCGGGTCGACGAAGACCATCAAGCGTCCGCCGCCGAGCACGAACTGGTCGATGGCGTAGAGCGTCTTGTCCGACAGGTTCTTGGGATGGACGACCATCAGGGCTTCCAGGCCGCTCGGGATTTCTTCCGAGTCGGTCGGGAGATCCTCGATCTGGAAGTCCCGGCGCAGTTCCTGAAAGGCAACCCAGGCCGGCTGGCGTCCCTGGGGCGGCATCCCGGGCATCTGCATCGGGTTGCCCTGCGATCCCAGCACGGGCAGGCTGCTCAGCACGCCGATCTTGGGGCGTTCGGGATTCGTCACGCGGTAGATCAGGCGCGTGATGTTGTACTCGAGCAGTTCTTCGGTGCGCGGGTCGAGGGCCGGGATGGCGCCTTCGGTGTCGCCCGCGACGGCCACGAGGCCGAAGTATACGGGCGGGCCGAACATGCCCATCGGCTGTCCCGAGATTCCGTAGCGCTGGGCCCACTCCTCGGCGTCCGAGTCGGGTTTCGGATCGTACTTCTCGACCCTGACCTTGCCGCGGCCGGCGACCTTGTACTCGTGCAGCAGGTCCTCGACCTGCTTGGCATGGTTCTTCAGATAGACCGGCACCTCGGCCGAGCTGCTATTGAAGAACAGCTTCAGAACAACATCGTCCTCCAATCCCTTGAGGACGTTCTTACTGCCCTTGGAAAGGGTGTAGAGTCTCTCATCGGTCAGGTCCACGCGCATGTGGAGGTTTCCGAGGATGACATTGACGGCAAACAGGATGGCAAACAGGATGAGCAGGCTGAGCGCTCCCCCGCTGAGTTTCCATTTCGTTCCGCTTTGCGCTTCATTCATAGTTCAAATCTCCTGAATCGAAGGGATTATACGGACTTGCGGTTGTCGATTACGATTAGCGTCGCCGAGACCATGAAGACCATGACGCTGATGTAGTAGCCCACATCGCGCAGGTCGAGAACGCCCCGCCTGATTGACTCGAAGTGGGACATGAAACTGAATGCGGCGATGGTTTCAACCAGTTTCGGCGGCGCCCACTTCACGAACATGCCCGTGACCAACGGCCATCCCGCGGCGATGAACAGGAAGCATACGACCAGCGAGAGCACGAAGCCGATGACCTGGCTGCGCGTCATGGCCGACATCAGCGAACCGACCGCTACGTATGCGCCGGCCATGAGGATTGAACCGATGTAGCCGGCCACAATCACACCCAGATCGGGGTCGCCCAGGTACGTAGTCGTGAAAACGATCGGGAATGTCATGACCATCGCCAGGGCAATGAACGCCCAAGCGGCCAGGAACTTCGCGACGACCGCCTGCAGTGTCGTGATCGGCATCGTCAGCAGCAATTCGATCGTTCCCGACCGGCGTTCTTCAGCCCACAGTCCCATGGTGGCCGCGGGAACAAGCAGGAGGTAGACCCACGGGTGCCACCAGAAGAACGGCTGAAGGTCGGCAACGCGCTGCTCATAGTAGTTTGTTCCGAAGAAAGTCAGGATCCCGAGCAGCACCAGGAACACGACCATGAAGACGTACGCTACCGGTGACTCGAAGTAGCTTTTGAGCTCTCGCTTGAACACTGTGCAGACGTTTCTGACGCTATCCATCGTTCTGTTCCTCCCCGAGTGTGACCTTGCGGAATACGTCGTCCAACCGCCCCGTATCGCTCTGCGCTTTGAGCTCCTCCGGGGTGCCGTTGGCGACGATTCGGCCGTTGGCGATGATAATCGCGCGTGTGCAAACCGCGTCGACTTCCTCGAGAATGTGCGTGGAGACGATGATCGTCTTCTCCGACGCCATCTCCTGGATCATCTCGCGCACGGTGAATTTCTGGTTGGGATCGAGACCGTCCGTGGGCTCGTCCATGATCAGGATGGCCGGGTCGTGCAGGATGGCTTGGGCAAAGCAGGTCCGCTGCCGGTAACCCTTCGAGAGGGTGTGCACCGACTGGTTGCGCACCTTGTCGAGGTGACATTTGCCGATGGCCTGCTCCACGCGGTCGGCCTTTTCACTGCCCCTGTAGCCGCGCATGTCCGCCGCGAACTGCAGGAAGTTCGTCACGGTCATCGAGTCATAGGCAGGAGCGTTTTCCGGCAAATAGCCGATTTCACGCTTGGCTGCGACCGGATCGGTCAGGATGTCATGTCCATTGACGACCGCCGTGCCTGCCGTAGGCGGCAGGAACCCCGTGATCATCCGCATGGTGGTGGTTTTTCCGGCGCCGTTGGGTCCCAGGAACCCGAGGACTTCACCCTTATCCACCTGGAAGGTGACGCCCCGGACTGCCTTGATGGCGCCGAAGTGCTTCTTGATGTCCTTCACTTCTAGCATCGCTTCCTCCTCATTGGTAACGATTCCGGCCGACAAATCGGCCCACAACTTACCTTTAGTTCACTGCCCCCTGACGCCGCCGGCGTCAGAATGTCACAGCAGCTTTTCAGAAAAATTCGGCGAGTCTGTGTAACGCAATGAGGCCGCGGTTTCAAGGGCAAAATGATCGGCGGCCGGATTTAGGCCGCGTCTGCGATCTGTTGCACTTGCAGATGCGCCCTTTCGAAATCCGTCCTGGCAGAAAAGGGGTGCCGTGGGAGTCGTACGTAGGTACTATGCGGTCAGGAGGGTAACAGAAGATGAAACCACGTCCCAACCGTCCCTTCCCTGTGCGACTGCCGCGTGCGTTTGTCATTGTCGCGACACTGGTGCTGTCGCTGGCGGCGGCTTGCTCGAAAGATGCGGATGACGCCAGGTCTTTCCGAGCGGGCGTCGCGGCCGTCGACATTTCGCCGGTCAAGCTGCCGGTGATTTCCAGCGGCAGCTTCCTGACTCGCTCCGCCAATGTCATCCGCGATCGTCTCCACGCGCGTGGCCTGGCACTGGACGACGGCACGACACGCCTCGTGCTCGTGGTCGTCGATACGCTGTTCGTGCCGCGTGAGCTCTGCGACGAGGTCAAGGAAGCGGCGTCGGCAAAGACCGGTGTCTCTGTCGGGAACATCATGGTCTCGGCGACTCACTCCCACTCGGCCGGTTCGCTGGGCGGGTGCCTGGGGACCGAGACCGACGTCGACTATGTGAACCAGGTTCGTCCCCAGTTGGTTGAATGTATCGAAAAGGCCGTCGCCGACCTTCGGCCGGCGCAAATCGGCTGGTCGTCGGTTATCGACGAAGAGGACACGCATTGCCGCGTGTTCATCCGGCGGCCGGACTGTATCGGGGTCGACCCATTCGGAAAGAAGACCACCCGGGTGATGATGCACCCCGGCTACCAGAATCCTCAATACATCGGTCCCAGCGGCCCGGTGGACAACGAGCTTTCGGTACTCGCCGTACGCACGCCCGACGGCAAGCCCATCGGAATCCTCGCCAACTACTCCATGCACTATTTTGGCGGCGGGGCGGTCTCGGCCGATTACTTCGGCGATTTCGCCCGCATCGTCTCGAAGCAGGTCGCCGGAGACGACGAATCGTTTGTCGCCATGATGTCGAACGGAACGAGCGGTGACCTGCACTGGATGGACTACGCGAAACCTCGCAGGAGAATCGGTCGCACCCTATACGCCGAATCGGTTGCCGCTGCCGCGATGCGCGCTTGCGAGCAAATCGAGTATCACGATTGGGTTGAACTCAAAGTCGCGCAACGCCGTTTGAAGCTCAACCGACGCGTACCCGATGAAGAGCGCTGGGCGTGGGCGAAGGCGATTATGGAGAAAATGGACGGCCGCGCTCCCCGCACAAAACCGGAAGTCTACGCGCGCGAGGCAAAGTACCTCAAGGAGGACCCGGTGCGCGAGCTGGAGCTCCAGGCAGTCGGCATCGGCGGGCTGGGCATCGCTGCGCTACCGACCGAGACATACTCTATCACGGGGCTGAAACTGAAGCTGCGATCCCCCATGCCCGACATGTTCAACATCGCGTTGGCCAACGGCTGCGAAGGCTACATCCCGCCGCCGGAGGCATTGCCCCTGGGCGGCTACAACGCCTGGCCGGCGAGGACGGCCGGGTTGCAGGTCGACGCCGAGACGATCGTCACCGACACACTGCTCGCGATGTTCGAGGAACTCAGCGGCAAGAAACGCAAGAGCCTCGACTTGTCGAAGGCGCCCTACGCAAGGCATGTGCTCGACAGGAAGCCGCTTGCCTACTGGCGGCTCGGCGAGATTGACGGCACGAAGGCCGAGGACATTTCCGGCAATGGCCATCACGGCCGGCTCGAGACCGGCTATCTCTTCTACCTCGACGGACCGAAGCGTGACGACCTGCGATGCGACGGGCGCGAGTCGCGCGCGATCCAGTTCGTCGGCGGGCGCATGAAGGCCACGCTCGACGAGCTCGGCGATGCCTACACGGTCGAATTCTTCTTTTGGAACGGATTGCCGAGCGACAACCGGTCCGTTACCGGCTACATGTTCTCGTGCGGTCCCGACGGCGCCGATAAGTGTCCCGGCGATCACCTGGGTATCGGCGGCACCTGGGACGGCGGACGAACTCAGGGACGCCTCGTGTTCTTCAACGGCGACGAGAGAAGCGAGCTGCTGACGGGCGGCCCCGTGATCGAGCCGAAGACATGGCACCACGTGCGGCTTGTGCGCCAGGGAGAACAGGTGCGGGTCCACCTGGATTTCCACGATGAGCCGGTCATCTCGGGCCGTGTGAGCGTGACCCGTCCCAAGGGCGGCACGGACGTCTTCCTCGGCGGCCGCAGCGACAGCTTCGCCAACTTCGAGGGGCGTATGGCCGACGCCGCCATCTTTGGCGGCGAAGCGAAGTGAAACGGGGGCGGAACTAGCCGGAAACCTCAACTCCTGCCTGTCATCCCGAGCGGAGCGGAGCGGAGTCGAGGGATCTCGAGAACTGCCAAGCACGTCCGGCGTGGTTGCCAATTCTCGAGATCCCTCGACTCCGCTCCGCTCGGGATGACAGGACCGAGGCTACCTGACCAGGATCAGCATGCCCTCGGTCTTCACGTTGGCGAGTACGAGGAGGGTCTTGATTTCGTAGTCGTCGGCGTTGTCCGAAAACGTCCAATCGGGGTGGCTCGTGGGGCGGTTGCCGATGGCGAGATCGCCGATGCGGGAGGTACTGCCCCAGGCGTTGTACGCGAAGATCACCTCGCCGGCGGCGGGGTTGTGAACCTGCATCGAGCCATATCCATCTGGTTTGTCTTCGGCCACGTCGTCACCGAAGTCGTAGGTGCTTGCCGAAGCCCCCGGCACGCCTGCTTCGTTCCCGGTGCTGTAGTTGTTGGGCCAGAATTCGATCGTGCCGGTTGACAAGCCCGTTCCCGGCGTTACGTTGGCGTTGGGGGACGCGACGATGTTCATTGCGGACAGCCCCATCTGCCAACGGACACCCGTTTCGTGGATGGGGACGCCAATCTTGGCGAGATCGTTGGTGAAGGCGTCCATCGAGACGTATACCCACTCTGTCTCTTCGCCCGGCTTTCTCAGTTCGAGGTAGTAGGCAATCCGGTTGAATCGTCTGCCTGCCAGGCTGAGCGAGTTGTCGATCGTGTACGGCACGCCGGTTTCGTGGAACCGGGTGATGGCGCTGTTGGGAATGTCCAGCGCGTAGACGATGCTGAAGTTATTGGCTTCCGGTACGTTGCCGTAGACGCTGGGCAGCACGAGCACTTTCAGGTTCCGGTAGGTATACACGTCGGCGTTATCCTCATGCGTCCAATCCGGGTGACCGCTTGGGCTGTTGCCTATGCCCACGGCGCTCTGCGTTCCGCTATTGCCCCAATGGTTGTACGCGAAGACGGTCTGCCCGATCGTGCCTGCCCCTGCGCCGTCGATGTCGTAGTTGTGGACCTGCATGCACCCGTGGTCTCCGGGAACGGGGTTGTCTCCAAAGTCACAAACCGAGCCGCTTGCATTCGGGACGTTGTTGGAGTTGTAGGACTGGTAGTTGCTGGGGAAGAACTCGATGTTGCCGGTTTCGATGCCCGCTCCTGTCGTGACGCCGGCGCCGGCGGAGGCGTGAACGTCCATGTTGGTAACGTACTGTTGAAAGATGATGTTCCCGTTGCCGTCCGTGCCCTTGCTGGGGACGCCTGTTTGATGCGGGTACGGTGTAAAGGCATCCATCGACACGAAAGCCCAGTTCGTCGTGCTTCCACTCCCCAGCTCCATGAAGTAGGCAATACGCGCCAGCCCGGGGACGAAGCTGCGGGAGCGATTGATCTGGTAGGGGATCTGCCTGGAATTAAAGCGCGCGGGTCCCTCCGGGATGTTCAGATCGTAGACGATCTCGTAGTTTGCCAGTGAGAGCCCCGTCTTCGCGCGCACGACATCGACGGGATGCGGTCGCCCCCCGGTCTCTCGGACGAGGATCTGCAGGTTCTTCACCGCGTAGAGATGGGCCGAGTCCTGGAATGTCCAGTCCGGGTTATCTCCGGGATTGTTGCCGATGCCGAGCTCGCTGTTGCCGTTGGCGTTGTTGCCGCCCCAGTCGTTGTAGGCGAACAGCACCTGGCCGGTTGTGCCGGCGCCGAGGTCGGCCCCGTGGTTATGCACCTGGAACGCGCCGTGGCCGGCGCCGGTGCCGCCCCCTCCGTCGCCCCAGTCGAACAGCGAACCGCTGGCGTTCGGGATGCCGAGATCGTCCTGCCCTCCATAGTTGCTGGGCCACATCTCGATGTTGCCGGTGTCCAGACCCGTACCGGTCACGATGCCCGAACCGGCCGAGGCGTAGATATTCATGTTGTTGACGAGCTGCTGGTGCTTGACGACATTGTATTTGCTGTGCGGGATCCCCAGTTGGCGCGGGACGCCGTTCGCGAAATCGTCCATCGATGCGTAGACCCACCGCAGGCCGGCCGCGGTGTCCAGTTCCATGTAGTACGCGACGCGGTCGTAGCCGTGGACGATGCGCCAGGTATTGTCCAGCGAATAGGGAATGGCGTTGTTGCCGCGGAAGTTGGCCTTGTTCGGAATCGGCAGCGTGTAGATCAACGTGTAGCCGGCCGCTTCGGGCACGTTGTTGAACACACCCGACACATAGTCCGAAGTAAACGTGGCCTGCGAGTTCGGGGCGATTTCGTTGTGTGCGTCCGTCCGGTCGCGCACGCCGTTGACGGTGAGGGTGTAGAGCGTGCCGGGAGCCTGGAGCGTTGTCGTCATGGTGACCTCGGCCTTGCTGACCGGATCGAGTGCTGCTCCCAGCAGGGACACTCCGCCGTCTATCGCGTAGTGGGCCAGGTTTGTGACGGTGTCTTCGAGCGGTTTGTTGAACGTGACCGTCACGCCCGTCCTTTGCTTGTTTCCCCATACATCCTTGATCTCCGGCGGTGTCGCGCCGTTTGTCGGAAGGACGAAGACCTGCAGGACCTTCACGGCGTAGTCACCGGCGTTGCCGGCGTCAGTCCAATCGGAGTTCGGATGCAACCGGTTGCCGATACCTACGCAGGCGTAACCGCCGGCTCCCCCCCAGCGGTTGAAGGCCAGCAGGGTCTGCCGGGCCTCGTGGTTGTGAACCTGCATGCTGCCGTAATTGCCGGGCACTGGTGTGTCGCCGAAGTCGTAGACCGAGTCGCCGGCATTCGGCACGGCGGCGGTGTTGGTCGTGCCATAGCTGTCGGGCCAGAACTCGATGTTGCCGCCGGTCATGTTTGTGCCCCAGACGATTCCCGCCACGCTGGACCGTACGCTCAGGTTGGTCACGGGCTGCTGGAAGAGAGCTCCGCCGCCGGCGGTAGGAACGCCGATCCGAAGCGCATCGGTCGTGAACGGATCCATCGCAGCCCACATGAAGTCCGCCGCGCGGCCGCTCTTCTGCAGCTCCATGTAGTAGCCGACGCGGGTGTAGTTCGTGGCGTAGGCGTGGACGTCCACGTCGTACTCGAGGCCGTTGAGGTAATTCGGCTGGTTGGGGATGTTGAGCGAGTAGACGAGTTGCCAGTTTTGGATGCCGGGCACGTTCTCGAACACGCCGTTGCGGGCCGTGGACGTGAACGTCGCCGTGGAATCGGGTGCGATGGGCGTGTGGTCGGACGAAAGGTTACGCACGTCGTTCACGGTAACCACATACTCAGTCAGGGAAGGCAGCGGCGAGGTGGCGAGTGTGACGCCGGTGCGCGAAACGGGCTCAATCGTCGCGGACAGTACGGTTACGCCGCCGCTGAGTGCGTAGTTGGCGACGTTCGTGGCATTGTCGTCGACGGGGCGGCTGAACACGAGTGTCACCGTCCGCGGGTCGCGGGGGATAGCCGCCAGCAACTCCGGCGCCTCCCCTGGAGTCAAGGGCGCCACAAAGACCAGCAGTGTCTTGATCTCAAATGAGTCCGCGTTGTCGGCAAATGTCCAATCGATGTCTGCCTCACCTGGGCGGTTGCCGATGCCGACGCACGCCGTGGCGCCGTTCCCGCCCCAGCGGTTAAAGGCGAACAGCACCTCTTGGGCCTCGTGGTTGTGTACCTGCATGGAGCCGTAGCTGCCGCCGGAGGAACGCAAGTCGCCGAAGTCGTACGTCGCATCGCCGGCGTTCGGTACGTCCGCCGCGTTCGGGGCGCTGTAGTTGTTCGGCCAGAACTCGATGTTGCCCCCGATCAGGTTCGTGCCGATCGTAATGCCGGCCACGCTGGAGTTGACGGTCATGTTCGTGACGGGCTGCTGAAAGACCGCGCCGCTCGGCACCGTCGGCACGCCGATCCGGGTGACATTCGTGGTGAAACGGTCCATGGATACCCAGACGTAGTCGAGAGGGCCGTTTGTCGGCTGCAGCTCGAGGTAGTAGGCGATCCGCATGAAGTTGCTGACGGTCGCGCTGCGGTCTTCGTCGTAGGTTACGCCGTTCAGGTAACCGGGCGCGTCGGGGATATCCAGCGCGTAGACGAGCTGGTAGTCGGCCGCTTCCGGGACGTTTTCGTACCCGTTGATCACACGGGTCGTGAACACGCACATCACGTTTGACGAGACGCCGCCGACACCGGCCGCGGCAACTTCGACGGTCTGCGTGGTCCCGGGCTCCAGCCCCCTCAACAGTACCGGCGGACCGGCAAACGCCCCTTCGAGCTCGCCGTTCACGCGAACCGGGTAGGCGGTGGCGCCGGCAGACCCGGACCAGGTGACTTCGGCGCTGTACGCGGAAACGTCTTCGACCGCGAGGCCGGACGGCGGAGCCGGCGGCGGCGGAAGTGGAACGGGACGGACCAGCATGTAGAGGGTCTTGGTCGCGTAGCCCGCCGCGTTCTGCGCAAACGTCCAGTCCGGCTCCCCGCTCGGCCGGTTGCCGATGCCGACATCGCTGTTGCCCCCGGTCCCCCAGCGGTTGTAGGCGAAGATCGTTTCGCCGGCGCCAGTGTTGTGCACCTGGAAGCTGCCGTAACCCGGGTTGGCACCTTCGTTGCGATCGTCTCCGAAATCGTAGGCGCTTGCCGACGCGCCCGGCACGTTGGCCTCGTTGCCTTTGCCATAGTTGTTCGGCCAGAACTCGAGGTTGCCCGTCGCAACTTCACCCGTCGCTACATTCGCACCCGCGCTCGCGAAAATGTGCAGGTTCGACACCATCGTCTGGAAGAAGACGGGGTTGTCCGGCGTGTGCGGCAGTCCTATGTCCGTTGCGCTGCGCGTGAACGCATCCATGGAAACGTAGGCCCATGTGTCATCCAGTTCGAGGTAGTAGGCCACGCGGTCGAAGTAGCCGGTGACGGCCGCTGTTCGATCCAGGCTGTAGGGAACCGGATTGGCGTTGCGGAAGTTGCCGACGTTCGGAATTTCGAGCGTGTAGACGAGCTCGTAGTCCGCCGCCTCCGGGACATTTGCAAACACCGAGATGGTGTCTGTTGTCACCGCGATTGCCGACGACCATGCCGACGTGCCACTGTCGTTGGCGGCGGCGACCGCGTAGTCGTAGCGGGTCGCCGCCGCGAGTCCGGTATCGAGCAAGTTGGTGCCGCCGGGCGTATGGACAACGGCGCCGTCTCGTCTGACGGCATACCAGGCCGCATTGCTGACCGACGACCAGTTCAGCTCGACGGCACTGGACGAGCGTACCGTCGCAACCAGACCGGTCGGAGTCTCCGGCACGGGAAGCGGCTCGAGGGTCGTTACGGACACGGCGGAAGACCAGCCCGATGTCCCAAGCTCGTTGACCGCCGCCACACTGTAGTCGTAGGACGTCGATCCCGCGAGCCCCCGATCGGTGAAATTCGCCGCGGCGGAGGTGCCGACCAGCGCGCCGTCGCGCCGTATCGCAAAGGTGGTCGCGTTCGTCACCGTGCTCCACGACAGCCGCACGCGTCCCGAGCTGACGGCGACGCCCGCCAGGTTGCCGGGAACCGCTACGGGGGGCGCGCTCACCGTATCGAATCCGTGGGAGGAGAACGTCAGCAGACCGACGCCCGACACGTTGGTCACCCACGGCCCGCTTAGCGAGTGCCCCGTGTAGAGCACGTTCGTCGCGCCCGGTGCGGGTCCGGAGAGGGTAAGCGTGATGCGGTTGTCAGTCGCCTCACCCGCCGTGACGCTGACGGCGTCCCCCTGGACCAGCCAGTCCGCCTCTGCGCCCGGATCGAAAACGAGCTCGTCCGTCGCGTTGCGCGTGTGAATCACGATCTGCTCGCGCGACGAATCCGCGAACATGACGGTGGCCACGTTGGGGGCTTCGACATTGGCCCTGGCGGCAACACCGTAGAGATCGCACCCGACCAATGCGGCGATGTGGTCGCCGATGGTCTCGTAGCCGCCGGCGTAGGCATAGTGGCAACTGTCGGTGTGGTGACCGTTCAGGCCGCTCGTCGACATGACGCTGATGTCTTCGAACGTGTCCTGGAGGCGGCGCTGCCGGTCACGCAGGTCCAGGTTGTTCTTGGTCACCCCGCAGCCCGTACGCAACTGGTGCACGTAGACGCGCTCGATGCCGGGGTAGTCTTCTTTCCAGTCCTGGTAGAGAATGATAAAGCCGTTCTCGTGCGTGACGCCGTCGTTACGGTCCGATTCCCCCTGGTACCACAGCACGGCGCGCACGTCGTTGGTTACGCCGGCAAGGCGTGCGCGATAGAGCAATCGCCCATAGTTGGTGCCGAGATCTTCGTGATTGGCGTCGTTGCGCTGGAAGAACCCGATCGCCTTGCCGCCGTGGGCGCCGTTCAGGACCGCGATGGGTATCTGGTGGGCATCGATCAACAGGCGGCCCATGCGCAACCCCCACTGTCCGACGCCGCCGGCCTTGTTGCGGCTGCCGTCGCCCGTGGCCGTGAGCCAATCCTGGTTTGCCGTAGTCGTTGCCTGGTTGTCGCTGTTCATACCGAACGTGCGCAGGAACGGATGCTGATTCCCGTTGGCCGTACCGTTGTACTTGTTGGCATCGGCATTCGACTGGCCCTGGACGATATAGACGTCACCGGCCGCGACATCGTCTGCGCGTTCGACCACGACGGCATTGGCGCCCTCTACGACGGAGAGCTCGAAGTCGTAGTTCGCCAGCTCGGCGGTTATGGCGGGCGAAAATTCAAAGGGTGCGGTCGAGCCGGCGTAGACCAAGGCCTGGGTGTCGACCAGGAACGGCACGTCTTCACGGTAGACCGTCAGCACGGCCTCGTCATAGCCGTTGGTGTCGACGGTTCCCGCTACCGGGACCGTTGCCGTGTTGCCGGGCAACGCGCGCGGATAGATCTGCATCGGCTTCGGCATGGCGCTCATCGTCACCGTCGGGGCCGTAAACCCGTTATGGCTGAGCGATGAGAGCGCGAATACAGTGGCGGCAATCGGGGACAAATGCTTCACGTTGTTCCTTTGTGTTAGCTGGTGGCTCGAAAGCGACAGAAAGAGACGAGGGGCTCACCTGAACATGAAAACCGATCCGGCCGGAGGAAGCTGCACCATCACAAGGAGGTTGGCAATCTCGTAGTCCCCCGCATTGTTGCGGAATGTGTAGTCCGTGTGGAGTTCTCCCGGATTGTGTTCCACGGAGTTGTTGCCGATCCCGAGGTCGCCGACCAGACCGGTGTTCCCCCACGCGTTGTAGGCGAAGACGACTTCGCCCGCGCCATGGTTGTGGATCTGCATCGAGCCGTAGCCGCTGGGCACGCCTTCGTTGACGTCGTCGCCGAAGTCGTACCTGTCGGGGTCAGCGCCCGGCACACTGTTTTCGTTCGGGGTCCCGTAGTTGTTGGGCCAGAATTCTATGTTGCCCGTGGAGATGCCGGTTCCGGTCGTCACACGCGCTTCGGCGCCACCGCCGGCATACACGTCGATGTTCGAGAGCGTCTGCTGATAGACGCGGCCGACCTGCGAGTTGGGCACGCCGATGTTGGTGATGTCGTCCTCAACGGTGTCGAACGAAACGAAGACCCATTCCAGGCTTCCGGCCGGGGTCTTGATTTCCAGATAGTAGGCCACGCGCTCGTAGCCCAACGAAGCGTAGTCGGCGGAGCGGTCCATGAAATAGGGCACGCCGCCGCCCGTGGTCGAATTGAATGCCGTGTTCGCGCTGCGCGGGATGTCCAGCCCGTAGACGATGGCGTAGCGACTCGCTCCGGGGACGTTGTCGTAGACGCGCGGGCGGACCATGACTGCCAGGTTCCTGGTCGTGTAGCTGCCCGTGTTCTGGGCAAACGTCCAATCCGAATTGTTGTCGGCGCGGTTGCCGATGCCGAGGTCGGCGGGCCCGGTACTGTTCCCCCCCCACCGGTTGTAGCCAAAGAGGGTCTCCGTAGCGCCGTAGTTGTGGATCTGCATGGAACCGTAGTCACCGCCGGACGTTCGGTCCCCGAAGTCGAAATACGAATCGGAGGCGCCCGGCACGCCCTCGGAACTGGGTTGCTGGTAGTTGTGAGGCCAGAACTCGATGTTGCCGGTCTGGATGCCTGTCCCGGTTGTGACGGACGCGCCCGACGATGCGTATACGTTCATGTTCGTGAGGAACTGCTGGATAGTGGTGTTGCCGTTGCCGTTGACGACGTTGCGGCCCGGCACGCCGATCTTGTCGGCATCGGTTGTGAAGGCATCCATGGAAACGTACACCCACTCGTCATCCAACTCGAGGTAGTAGGCAATCCGGCCGAAGTAGTCGGGAATCCGATCGGAATGGTCGACCGTGTAGGGGATCGCGTTGTTGTTCCAGGCGTTGGGCGTCGTCGGAATGGCAAAGTAGTACACCAACTGGTAGTCGGCCGCCTCGCCTACGCGAGCGCGAACCGCGTCTATCGGGCTGGAGTCCGTCTCCCGCACCAGGATTTGGAGGTTCTTGACCGTGTAGTCACCGGTCGAATCCCGGAACGTCCAGTCGGGACTGCCGGTAGGTCCCGGGTTGGTGCCGATGCCGAGCTCGCTGTTCCCGCTCGGGTTGTTCCCCCCCCAATCGTTGTACGCAAAAAGGACCTCGGGAACGCCGTGATTGTGGATCTGGAACGAGCCGTGGCCCGCGGTGGTTCCGGCGTTGCCGTCGCCCCAATCGAAGCCGCTTGTGGCATTCGGAATGCTCTTGTCATTGTTCCCGTTGTAGCTGCTGCACCACATTTCGATGTTCCCGGTCGCAATGCCCTCACCCGTCGTGATCCCGGTGTTGGCAGACGCGGAAACGTTCATGTTGTCGACAACCTGCTGGTTCAGCACGGGATTGTCGACGTTGTGCGGAATACCGGCCCTGACGAGTGATTCGTCCGAAAAGTCGTCCATCGATGCATAGACCCATTTCAAGCCGCTGCCGTCGTCCAGTTCCATGTGGTAGGCAACCCGGTCAAACCCGTTCTTCAAGACGAGATCGGACCTGTTGATGCTGTAGGGAATACGGCCCGAGTTTCTGAAGTTGGCGGTATTGGGGATCGCGAGCCGATAGATCGGCGTATAGTCCGCGGCTTCGGGCACGTTGGAAAACACGTCGCCGAGAACCGCTCCCGCAAAGGCCAGCGCAATGGCCGCAATCCCCAAACAGCATCTTTTTCGGTTGGCTGTCATCTCTGGTCTCCTTGAGTGTGGTCTCGAATCGGGGGGGCCTACTTGATCATGAACTGCGTGCTGGGCGGGGGCGCTTGGATCAGCACGTACAGGTTGGCGATCTCGTACTCGTCCGCGTTGTCGTTGTGCGTCCAGTCGGGATGAGCCGACGCCTGGTTCCCGATGCCCAGGCAACCGGTTCGCCCCGAGTCTCCCCAGCCGCTGTAGGCCAGGATGACCTGCGAAGCGCCGTGGTTGTGGATCTGCATGGAGCCGTAGCCCCCGTCCGACTGCGTGTCGTCCAAGTCGTACAGCGAGCCGCTGCCCCCAATGCCGCCCAGACCCAGTGCCGGTGAGTAGTTCCGCTCCCAGAACTCGATATTACCGGTGGGGATGCCCGTGCCGGTTGTCACTCCGGCACCCGCCGACGCAAAGACGTTCATATTGGTCAGGATCTGCTGAAAACGCGCTCCGCCGTTGGCCACGAGGGCCGGGACACCGAGTTCGCATGTGTGCCACGTGGGAGCGTCCATCGAGACGTATACCCACTCCGAATCCAGTTCCAGGTAATACGCCACGCGACCGACCGACGGCATGATGGCGCCCGCACGGTCCAACGCATAGGGAATCATCTTGCTGTTGAACTGCAGCGCCCCGGTCGGAATCGAAAGGTCCTGAACCAGCTCAAATCCGGCCGCCTCGGACACGCGGCTTCTTACCGTGGCAGTCATCGCGTCGACGTCCACGGGGGAACTCCGTTCGCGCACCAGGATCTGCAGCCTGCGCGCGGTGTAGGTTGCGGAATTGTCGGCAAATGTCCAGTCGGTACGGTACATGCCGCCCCGAGCCGGCGTGTTGGGATCGTTGCCGATGCCCAGGGCGTCCGTTCTGGACGTCCCCCACGCGTTGTAGCCCAGGAGGGTCTCGGGAATGGCGTGGTTATGAATCTGGAACGACGAGTGTCCCGCGGCTGTTGAGTAACCGCCGTCCCCCCAGTCGTGCGTGTCCGTGCAATTGGGAATGCTATGAGGATTGCCGCTGCCGTAATTGCTGGGCCACATCTCGATGTTGCCGGTCTGGATTCCCGTCCCGGTGGTCACCCCGGCTCCCGGGGCGGCAAAGACGTTCATGTTGTGAACAATCCCCCCGTGCGCAACCGGGTTGTGCGTACTGTGAGGAAGGCCAATCGCTTTCAACGACTCGTGCGAGAAGTCGTCCATGGATACGTAAACCCAGTTCGTTGTCGTCCCCGTGACGAGCTCCAGGTAATACGCCACGCGATCAAAACCGTTGAGCAGCACGGTCTTCGAGTTGTCCACGGTGTACGGTATGACATTCCCTCCCGTGAAGTTCCCGTTCTCCGGCGGCGACAGATCGTAGATCAACGTGTAGTCCGCCGCCTCCGGGACATTGGAAAACACGTCTCCCCGGCCAGCGGGAAGGAAAAGGAACGTCGTGAGAACAAAACCCACGCACAGCCTGACTCGATAGGTTGCGGTCATCGGATCGGTTCCTCGTATTACTCATGCCATAGGGACACAGGATTCCCCTATGTTGTCATAAACACCATCAGGCGTTTTCCCATGCCCGCGCACGTTTGTCCATAGGGAAAGTACTCCCAAAAACCGCGGACTCGACTGGTGTCGTCTTGCCCTCGGCGCGGGTTCACTTCGTCCCCGCGAGCCGTCGGGTGGCGCCCAATAGTCCGCCTGTCCCCTCTCCGCATCGCCTCTTGATCTATCTAGACCCCATCCGAAAAGGGTCGGCGGCCGATTTTGGCCTGAAACGCCAGGGAAACGGGGACGCCGCAAGATTGGGGAGGCAGATTAAGTAGAAAGATTAGGTAGATAGATTAAGAGTCGATGGGCATACTTAAACTCTACCTAATCTTTCTACTTAATCGGTATCGTTCAAATGTTGACGCCCAGCAGTACATCGGCAATGCAGTAACCAAGGGGACGGGTTGCCATCCACACTTCATCGTACACTCAGTCCCACACTTAATCTCACACTTACTTGGTTACACCTAATCGACCCGCTTCGTCGTAACAGCCTGTATATCAACGGTTAAGCAGTTCGATTAAGCGTAACCAACGAAGGGTGGCGACTAAGAGTGCGATCAAGTGTGGGCTTAAGTGTGAAGACGCTCGTGCTTACCAATTGTCTTTCCAGGTTCATGCCTGTGCGTTCAGGCGTCAACATTTGAACGATATCACTTAATCTGCTCCTCCACGCGCCGCGAAACCCGCGCGACCCTTTTCGGACACCCTCTACCTAACGTGGGCACGGCCCACGACCCAAGTGTGGCAGAGGTCGTCTGCTCTGTCGGTCAAGGGCTCCCCTTTCACCGGGGAAACCCCAGATTCCGACAGTTCGCCTGTCCCCTCTCCCTCTCCCACCAAGATATCAAATTATCAATAAACAGCCTGTTGAGAACTTGATCATAACCTCGCATTGAACAGCGCTAGTTCTTGCGCTGCAGTGACTTACATGCCTTCACACGCCTGTTTATATCTTTGTCTTGCGGTAGTCAATCTGCTCGTCGATAATGTGTTGGTTTTGAGGACGAATTGGAGACGGCGGTCCTCCGCCGTTGATGGAGACGGCCGGCGCCGGCCGTTACTGCGGCAAGATGGCTCAGGCGGATCTAACGCTTTACAGAAAGTTGCGGGAGGCACGTCGCCAACGCGGGGTGACCCAGTCACACCTGGCACGCGAAGTCGGCTGCAAGCAGTCTGCGATCAGCATGATGGAGCGCGGCAACCCCTCCGCGTTGGCGTGGGAGTCGGTAGAGCGGATCGCGGAGTTCCTCGATGTGGACCTCGGCGGTCACGAGCCGCCTTCCGGCCGCTCTCACGACGTGGCCCACGGCACGCGGCGATACTGTCCCGTTTTCGACTGTCCGTCGAACATGCCCTATGTTGTCCAGGGCGAGTTGCGTTTTCTTCCCGCGGATGACGCCGCGTCGGGACCGCATTGCCGCTACTGCGGCGAGGTGCTGGAGTCGGCATGCCCGAATCCGGAATGCGCAGGCCCGGTCGTGAAGGGCGCCGCCTGCTGCCCCGCATGCGGCACGTGCTACGTCGCGGTCGAGGAGGGCGCGGTGGCGGCGCCCGAGGCCTGGGCCGATGCACAGCTGGCCCGGCTCAGCGCATTGGGCCTTTCCCAGCCCTTCCCCTCACCCGGTCCCGCTTCGCGTGCCCGACCCTGAAGTTTGGCAGGGGGGACATGACTCTGCGATCCGATTTGCTCGGGGGATGTCACCCGATGCACCGGGTGGTGGATTTCTCGGGGGTTTGTCGGGATGACCTTTGGAAGGGAAACGGCGAGAAATTGGTGGCGGCCCGCGGCATGAACTCCCGAGGGGCTTTTTCGATGAGGTCCGAGCAGGTGACTCGTGCGTGTTTCTTCCGCTTCCTCAGCAGAATCCGTGGCTACATCGTGACCCTCTTCCGTGCTCGATACCTCGACGAAGCGGGTCGTTTAGGCGTAACCAAGTAAGTGTGAGATTAAGTGTGGGAGTAAGTTGGCGAGGAAGTGTTGGGAAGAGAGGCGTGGTGACCATGGCACGGCTGTTTGGGCGCAAGAAGCTGAAGATCTGCCAAAAGGGGATGAAATCCGCGGCGATCCGCGGCACTCTCAAGGGCCATAGCCCATGACTCTTAGTCCTACACTTCATCGCACACTTGAACTCACACTTACTTGGTTACGCCTAAACGACCCGCTTTGTCGGTCTTGAGTACGGGAGAAGACCACGACTTGCCCACGGATTCTGCCGAGAAGGCCGAAATTCAAACCCACAGGCCATCGTCTAGTTGAATGCCAAACTTCAGGTGAGAGTGCGCCATTCACCTCTCCCCTGGAGAGGTCGGGCACGCGAAGCGGGACCGGGTGAGGGGAAGGGGATGGGTTCACCGTACGGGCCGCGACGGGGCGCATCCGCGATTTGTTGCACTTGCGGAGTGGCCACCGCCGGGCTCGACCAGAGGCTTGGCCCGGAACGCCCCAAACCGGAGTTGCGCCCTTCGCGCTCTCTCTTTTTGCGGAATCCTCCCGCTTGATCACCGTCCCTTTTGCGGCTATGCTCTTTCGATAATGAGTGAAATCAACCTGAGGAGGATTGGCTATGGGTTTGTTTGATGCTTTGCGCACGGAATTCATCGACATCATTGAGTGGCGGGAACAGGACGCCGGCGTACTGGTGCATCGGTTCGAGCGTCACGATCACGAGATCAAGATGGGCGCGCAGCTTGTTGTGCGTCCCGGCCAGCGGGCCGTCTTCGTCAACGAAGGCAAGATTGCCGATGCGTTCGAGAACGGCACCTACAAACTGGAGACCAAGAACCTGCCGATCCTGGCAACACTGAAGGGGTGGAAGTACGGTTTCGACTCTCCGTTCAAAGCGGAAGTCTACTTCATCAATGCCACCGAGCTGCTGGACCGGAAGTGGGGCACGCCGTCGCCGGTGATGATGCGCGACGCCGACTTCGGCGCGGTGCGGTTGCGCGCGCGCGGCAACTATGCCTACAAGGTTGGCGAAACCGAGGAGATGGTCTCGCGTTTCGTGGGCGCGCGCCATGAGTTTCGTGCCGACGACATGGAAGGACAGCTCCGCACGCGCATTATCTCCTCGTTGTCCGATGCCCTGGGCGAGCTGAAGATTCCGGCGCTCGACGTCGTGACGCAGTACGACGAAATCAGCGCCGCGATGAAGGAAAAGCTGGGCGACGTTTTCGCCGGGCTCGGGCTGGAGCTGCTCTCCTTCACACTGGAGAACGTCAGCGTACCGGAGGAAGTCCAGAAGGCAATCGACGAGCGCTCGTCGATGGGTGCGGTCGGCGATCTCGGCAAGTATGCCAAGTACCAGGCCGCCAATGCCATGCGGGACGCAGCCAACAACGAGGGCGGCACGGCCGGCGGCATGATGGGCATGATGGTGGGCGGGCAGCTTGCCGGAGGCGTCGGCAACGTGCTGGCGCCGCAGCCTCCTCCCGCGGGCGCGGCGGCGGCCCCGGCGGCGCCCCAGGTTGCCTGTCCCAAGTGCGGCCAGGCCGTGCCCGCCGGGTCGAAGTTCTGCAGCGTGTGCGGCGCGAGCATGGTTCCCGAGGGCGCCAAGTGTCCGAAGTGCGAAGCGACAGTCCCGGCGGACGCCAAGTTCTGCCCGGAGTGCGGCGCCGCTCTGCAGGCGACCTGCCGCCGCTGCGGCGAGGAGCTCGAAGCCGGGGCCAAGTTCTGTCCCGAATGCGGAACGCGGCAGTAGGCATCGGAGTCGTGGGCCGGATTTGCAATCCGGCCGGAGAGAGGAGCGAGCATGTCACGGAGCATGGCGGACCATAGGGTTGGACCATTCTCGGCAGTACGCTCGATTCTCTGTCAGGCCGGATTGCAAATCCGGCCCACTGTGACCTGGCGGCGCGTCCTCCTTGCGGCGCTGGCCGTTGCCTGCGTTCTGCTGCCCGCGCTGGCCCTGGCGCGTGCGGGCGGTGGCGGAGGGTTCTCCGGAGGCGGAGGGGGGGGCTTCTCCGGGGGAGGCGGTGGAGGAGAAGGCGCCATCGTCCGGTTGCTGATCTGGCTGATAATCCGTAAACCGGCCATCGGCATACCGGCAACGATCATCGTTGTCGTCGTCTTCGTCGCTTCCGGCAGGATGGGCCGTTCCGCGCACGTTTCGCGCACCATCCGCCGGGGCTACGAGGCCCAGAGCTCCCAGTCGTCCGCGGACGGCTTCGAGCGTCTGCGTAGACGCGATCCGGCCTTCGATGCCGATGAGTTTCTGGAACGCTGCAAGCTGGTTTTTCCAAAGGTGCAGGACGCGTGGGGCAACCAGGATATGACGCCGGCGCGTCACCTCGTATCGGACGGGATCTACGAGCGTTTCCAGTTACAGCTGGCGATGTATGAGGGTGCGCTCGTGCGCAACACGATGGAAGACGTGCGCGTACTCTCCGCCCGCGTTGCGGGCGTCGAGTCGGATGACTTCTTCGACACGCTGCACGTGCGGATCGGCGCGTCTGCAGTCGACTACTGGACCGACATCCGCGGCGGGAAACGCATCCACGGCAGCCGCTCGCCGGAGTCCTTCGCGGAGGTATGGTCGTTTCTGAGGCGGCCGGGGGCCAGAACGCTGGCCCACCCGGGTCTGCTCGAGGGGTACTGTCCAAACTGCGGGGCGGCCCTGGAGGTTGCGGACTCGGTTCAGTGCTCGTCCTGCCGGGCCGTGGTCAATTCCGGCCAGTACGACTGGGTGCTGGCCGAGATCACCCAGGCCGAAGTGTGGGCAGGTCCCGCGGGTGTAGCGGTTCCGGGCTTGACGGAGATGAGCGCGAAGGACGCCGCGTTCAACGTGCAGCACATTGAAGATAGAGCATCGGTCGTCTTCTGGCGCCTGCGGACGGCAGAGTTTTTCGCCTCCGACACGTATTTGAAGAAACTCGCGCTGCCGGATTTCCTTGCCGCGCACGCCGCCGACTACCGGCCTCGCGAGGACGGCACCCACCGCTTTTTCGCGGACGCGGCAGTCGGGTCGGTGGAGGTGGCTGCGGTTGAGCCGGCCGGAGACGGGGATGAGCTGGACCGCGTCCACGTCCATGTCAAGTGGTCGGGCCATCGTGAAGAGGAGCGCGTGCCCTCCCCGATGAAGCCCGCCTACGAACGGTCGCAGTTCCGGTCACAGGATTTTGTGCTGGTGCGTCGCAAGGGCGTCAAGACGGCCCAGGGGAACACGCTGACCAGTGCGCACTGTCCCGGGTG
Source organism: uncultured Victivallales bacterium (assembly GCA_964555035.1). Taxonomy (GTDB): domain Bacteria; phylum Verrucomicrobiota; class Kiritimatiellia; order UBA8416; family CAYOBW01; genus CAZKRK01. The sequence continues at coordinate 35,468 of CAZKRK010000011.1, forward strand.
CGGGGCTCCGCAGAGCGCCGGCACAAACGGCGCCTGCGAGTATTGCGGCCTGGCGCAAAACGACGGCAGCACCGACTGGGTACTGGCGAAGGTGCAGGCGTTCTTCCCGTTTTCGGCAAAGCAGCGCATGCCCGACTCGGCGGACGAGGGCAGTGCGGCGCGGCTGGGGTCACGACTGTCGCGTGGCGACAACGAGCGGCTGTTGCAGTGCGCCGCAGCCGTCATGATGGCGGACGGCGTAATCGATCCCAAGGAAAAGCGCGCGTTGCGCAGGATGGCCGGTCGGCGCGGGATCGCCGAAGACAGGTTGAATCAGCTCGTTCTCCGCGTGGGGCAATACGGCGCGGTCAAGGCGCCGGAGTCCGGATCGATTCAGGAAAACCGGGAGTTCCTGCAGGCACTGGTGCTGATGTGCCTGGCCGACGGGAACATAACGCGCGAGGAGAGGTCCCTGATCAAATCGCTGGTCGAGCACATGCGGTACACCGAGGTTGACATCGACCAGACGATCAACCGCGTGCGGGCGAAACTGTACAAGGCGTCGAAACAGGTCATTCGGGAGCAGCGGCGGCAGTCGTAGCGCGCAGAGAGAAACGATGAACAGGCGACGGGTTTTCAAATGGACAACACTGACGGTTATCGCCGTCGGGGCCGCATGGCTGTTGCGGCCGCCGGAGAAACCGGGCATGCCCGACACGGGAAGCGATGAGCCCGCGCGCACCCGGACCGACCGCTCCCGCAGGCACGTGATCCGCATCGCGCCCGGCCAGGAGTATCTGCCCGGTGCGATTCCACATGGTGTCGGCGAACCGCTGAACGGCCTGAACCTGGTGATTGCGGACTTCGAGGCACGGTTTCCCGACACGCGCGTGGTGGTGGTGAACAGCCCCGTGAGTGTGCGTGAGTATCTTGTCACTCAGCTCAGCAGCGGGGCCGCGCCGGACATCGTGAACGTCAATGTCGAGGACGTCTGGGTCGACACGCAGAAGGGGTGGTACGTGCCGCTCGACGAGTTCCTCGAAGCGCCCAACCCTTTCGTTGTGGAAAAGGGCGTGACGAACGCGCCCGGCACGCGGGAGTGGTGGGACATGTTCCGGTACCAGGCAGTCAGCCGGGGCAAGGCCGCCCCGGACGGGAAGAACTACTGCCTCTCCCTGGACATGGTCGAGACGGGCATCTACTACAACAAGACGATTTTTGCCGAGCTGGGCTTATCGCCGCCCGAGGACTGGGAGGAGTTCATGACCGTCTGCAGGCGGATCGAGCCGACGGGCCGAACCCCTCTTCTGCTCCATATGGGCTGTTTCGTGGATTGGGGGCAGGACCTGTTCTTCGACCAGCTCTACTACGGTCTGTTGCCGGGCATTGACCTGAAGCAGGACCCGTCACGCGAAGCCTATCTGCGCGGCTATCTCGACTCGGAGGAGCTGGCCTACCTCCACGGAAAGGGCTTCTTCACCCATCGGGATCCACGCTATCGCGAACTCTGGCGCATTATGCGCGAGCTCAAGCAGTACTCCAACAGGGACATTGACCTCACCGACTACCTGCGTGAGTTCGTGACGCAGCGCGCGGTCATGCTGTGGCACAGTTCAACGATTTCGTATCGTCTCATCGCCGACAAGAAACTCGGCTTCGATTGGGGCATCTTCTACCTGCCGCCGTTTACGACCGACACGACGGAGTACGCCTCCGGTGTCGATATGTGCGTGATCGGCGGGGCGGCCACCCAGTTGGAGGTAACCAACTCGTCCGTGCGTGACACCCCCGCGGACTGGCCAATGGACAGGCGAATTCGCGAGTCGGAGCGTCTGAAGCACGTGATCGCCTTTCTTCAGTTCCTCTGCCTGCCCGAACAGACGGAACGGGTCGTCAACGAGTATCCCTGTTTCGTGGCCAATATCGTGGGCGTGGACGCGCTGGCGGAGCTGGCCGCCTTCGAGCGCATCCTCGAACGTCGCTACACCACGACGAAGTGGGCCTTTTCTTTTGACCTGCGCTTCTCCGACATTCTGCAGAGAATGCTGGCCTTGTACCTGACCGACGGCGTCGACCTTGACGAGTTCATGGAGTGGCAGGTGAACAACGTGACCTCATCGTGTGAAAACATGCTTGGACGCAAGAGCGTTGATATGGCACGGCTCGAAGCGAAGTGGCGCGAGCTGGCGCCGAAGCGGAGGGGTTTCACGGGGCTGCCGGAGGAGGAGTGAGGCTGCGAATGAGACTGAGCGGCAAACTGAAGCAGACGCTGGGTTGCTACGGCATTGTCTTGCCGTCCATGGCGCTGCTGCTGACGTTCGTGTATACGCCGGTCGTGTGGGCCGTCGTCGGTTCCTTTTTCCATTTCGAGGTGGGCAGCGAAGCGACCTTTGCCGGGATTGCCAACTACAAGGAATACCTCGCGGGCGATCCTACGTCCGGTCCCGCCCTGTTCAACATGACAGTTCTGACTCTGTTTGCCGTCTGCATGCGGCTATCGCTGCCGCTCATTGTCGCCAAGCTGATCTACTCCTTGCCGCGGGAGCGCAGCCGCTACATCTACCGCATTGTGTTTCTCGTCCCCATCGTCGTTCCCGCCGTGGCCGTTCAGTTGCTGTGGAAGAGCATGATCTACGCGGAGCAGGGCCTGCTCAACGAGGCCCTGCGGGGACTGGGGCTGGAAGCATGGACGCGCGGCTGGTTGAGCGATCCCCAAACGGCACTCTATGCCGTCATGATGGTGGGATTCCCCTTTGTCAGCGGATTCGATGTCCTGATCTACTATGCCGGTCTCTCAGCCATCCCCGACAGCGTCAACGAAGCCGCGTTGCTCGAAGGCTGCACCGGCGTACCCAAGTTCCTCAGGATCGACATCCCGATGGTTCTCAGCCAACTGAAGCTCATTCTGATTCTGACCGTGATTCACGGCCTGCAGGGATTCGAGGCGCTGTTCGTGCTGACGCGCGGCGGTCCCGGATTCAAAACAACGGTGCCCGGACTCTGGATGTACTTCAACGCGTTCAGTTTCCAGCGCATGGGATACGCGTGCGCGATCGGCGTGTTGCTCTTTCTGGTGATATTCGGACTGACACTGCTCAACCTGAAGTACTTCAAATCGGCCGAGGAGATCCAGCAATGAAACAGGCGCGGGGCACAACCCTGGCGATTCACGTGACGCTTTGCTGCTTTGCCGCGTTCACGCTGTTGCCGTTTGCGTTTCTCGTGAACAACGTCTTTCGAACCAACACGGAGTTCTATCACAACTTCTTCTCGTTCCCCGACGCACTTGAGGGCCTGGCGCAGGTTTGCGGTCGCTACGTAACGTTCAACACCGACGAGCTGCAGGTCCAGGATGCCGAGACCGGGAAAACGCGGCTGGTTTCGCGGAGCGACGCGTTGCGGCACTACCAGGCAGCCGCGATGCGCGGTCCGCGTATGGCGTGGCGCGTATTGCGACCGTACATGCTGAATTCCTTTGTAGTGTCGCTCCTCACGGCATTGGGTGTCGCCGCACTCGGATCGTCCGCCGGGTACGTCCTGGCGCGCTACCGTTTCTGGGGATCGAAGACGCTTTTCGTGATGTTCCTGTCGACCATGATGTTCCCCGCCGTGCTGACGCTGGTTCCGAGCTTCCTGCTGGTGAAGAAGCTGCAGCTCCTGAACACCTATGGAGCCATGGTCCTGCCCTACATCGCGGGGGGACAGGTGTTCGCGATCTTCGTGTTCCGCAGTTTCTTCATGGGGCTGCCGGAAGACCTGTTCGAGAGCGCGCGGATAGACGGGGCCGGGCACGTGGCGCTCTACTGGCACCTGATCGTGCCGCTATGCAAGCCGGTGTTCGCGGTGGTCATCATCATGAACGTGCTGGGAACGTGGAACAACTTCCTGTGGCCGTTTATCGTCAACACCGACGGCAGCCGTCACGTCATCGCCTCGGGACTCTTCACGATGGCGAGCACTCAGTACGGACAGAACTTCTGCACGATGTACGCCGCCTACGCCATCAGCAGCATCCCGCTCCTGATCCTCTTCGTCTACGCCACCAAACCCTTTATCCGCGGCGTGACTGCCGGGGGGCTGAAGGCGTAGGAGGAGAGGAATATCGGTATTGCTCTCCTCCTTCCCGCTCCGCCTTCACGATCCGCATCGCGTGGCGCAGGGTGTGGATGTTGCTGCGGGGTCTTGGGAGGATGAGCGTAATCAGCATCTCTTCCACGCCGGCCAGGACCGGTATGATCGCGAGAACTCGGAACGGGATGGGGGTTATTCCCGAAAAGAGCAGGATGACGGAACAGCTCATGAGAACGGCGGACGTCTTGGCTGCATAGGTGTGGTAGCTGGTCACGCAGCCGAACTTGAGGAATCCCGCCAGCACGGGCAATATGTAGCTGAGCACAACCGGAACCACCAGCGCGAGCTCGCGACGCATTATGCCGGGCCACAACCACCAGGCGAAAAGCGGCAGACTGCAGTATGTTGCCAGGTCACCGATAGTGTCCAGACGTGCGCCAAAATCGGAATCGACCCCCATCTTTCGCGCAAGCAGCCCGTCCACGCTGTCCGTTGCCAGAGAACAACCCAGCACGATCAGGAACGCCACGGCGTGCCCGTGCCAGGCAAGGCAGAAGAGCAGGGGCAACAGCACAATGCGTGATGCGCTCAGAGCGTTGGGCAAGTTGAACAAGCGCCGATTCATTCCTGGTCCATACCCGTCCAGATACCGCTCCAAAGTGGGTAGCGGCCGCGGCTTCTCCGCTGCCATCTATGCTACCACGATGCGCGTAGCATACGCAACGCCGCCGGCCCGACGCAAGACACCCGGTCTTGGGAGCCGCACTTCTCAGAACTGATTCGCGATACTGAGATAGGCGTGAGTCGATCCGGCAGATTTTTCCGGGTGTAACTCCCTGTCTGTCAAGGCCATGTCATGGACTTGTGATCGTTCGGCCCGTTTTGGTGATTGCGCGCCACGCCACGACTTGTGGCATATGTAATGCTTTTATACAAAAGTGACCCGGCAGCCGGTTCGGCCGAAGGGGGCACGATAACGAGTGTTGGTCGCCACGACTACTGCCAAACTCTCGCCCCTCGAGTCCGTACTGCCTGCCGGGTGTCGTTTTCCCGTCCCTTCAACATTTCCCTTCAGCATTCCTTCCGTTCGACATTCCAGCTGACCAGAGAAACTTCACTCAGCCAGGAGAACGGCTCTCCAGAGCCGTTCAGAACGGGTCAGGAGACCCGTTCTCCGAAGTTTCCACCCTCGAATTGCCTCGGAAGCGCAGCGTAGCGGGGGCCCTCCTAGCGAAGCTGCGCTAGATATTTTTCCGGGTCTTCCGCAGAATCCGTGGGTAGATGAAGGCGCTGTGCGACGCGAATATGGCCTGTTGGGAGAGGTTTTGAGTGCAGTTGTTGTGTAGAAT